>NZ_BAABDD010000095.1:0-528 GCF_039539445.1 Salinactinospora qingdaonensis | reverse complement strand
CGTAGCGCGGCAACCGCTCCGGCCCGATGATCAGCGCGGCGATCACGCCGAGCAGCAGCAGCTTCTCGATCGTGATGCCGTTGAACATGCCTCCCAGGTTACCGCCGCGCCTGAGCACTCCCGTGCCGCCTCGCGCATAGGCTGAGCCCCGGAGGATCACATGGGCGACTACGACGCGAACAACCGCTTCGCCGCGGAGGCGACGAGCGAGCCGGACCACATCGCGCGGGCCCGCGCGTTCGCGTACGAGCTCGGGGCGACGCCGATCAGCGCACCCGTCGGCGCGCAGTGCGCGCTCATCGCGGCGGCGTCGCAGGCGCTGAACATCGTGGAGATCGGCACGGGCGCCGGCGTGAGCGGACTGTGGCTGCTGCACGGCTCGCCGCGTGCCACGCTCACGACGATCGACAGCGAGCCCGAGCACCTGGGCGCTGCCCGTCAGGCGTTCGCCGAGGCGAAGATCCCGCCCGCCCGCGCCCGGTTCATCACCGGCCGCGCCGCGGAGGTCCTCCCCCGTATGAACGAAGC
>NZ_BAABDD010000094.1:0-539 GCF_039539445.1 Salinactinospora qingdaonensis | reverse complement strand
CCCACCCCACTCCCCACCACCTCCGCACCGACGAACCACCCCACCCACGCCCCCACCTACGCCGCTTCGCCGCCTACGCCCTCACCACCGACCCCCACGACCGCATCCTCCTGTGCAAAATCGCCCCCGGCTACCCCGGAGCCGACACCTGGCACCTCCCCGGCGGCGGCGTCGACCACGGCGAAACCCCCCACACCGCCCTCCAACGCGAACTCCACGAAGAAACCGGCCAACACGGCCACATCAGCGACCTCTTCGCCATCACCAGCCACTACCGCACCAACCAAACCGGCCCCGAAAGCGACCACACCGACATCCACGCCATCTGGCTCCTCTACCACCTCCACGTCCCCCACCCCACCACCCCACACGTCACCGAAACCACCGGCTCCACCAGCACCACCGCCTGGTACCACCGCACCGACCTCGCCCACCTCCCCCTCTCAGCCACCGCCCACCACGCCCTCACCCTCTAACCCCCTCACACCCGCGCCCGACGCCAAGTCGGAGGCCAAGCGGGCGTAGGAAGACAAAAAAAG
>NZ_BAABDD010000093.1:0-539 GCF_039539445.1 Salinactinospora qingdaonensis | reverse complement strand
CCCAACCAGGGTGACCTGAGCGTGCCGTGCGACCCCAGTGACGATTGCGATTACTCGTTGGACGTCTCCGGCGGCTGGTACGACGCCGGCGACCACGGCAAGTACGTCGTCAACGGCGGCATCTCGGTGCACCAACTCATGAGCACCTTCGAGCGCACCAAGGTCGCCGACACCGCCCAGCGCGGCGCCCTGGGCGACGGGACGCTGCGTATCCCCGAGCAGGGCAACGGGGTTCCCGACGTCCTCGACGAGGCGCGGTGGGAGATGGAGTTCCTGCTGAGCATGCAGGTTCCCGAGGGTGATCCCCAGGCCGGTATGGCTCACCACAAGATCCACGACGCCGAGTGGACCGGCCTGCCGCTGATGCCCGCCGAGGACCCGCAGCCGCGCTACTTGCAGCCGCCGTCGACCGCGGCCACGCTCAACCTGGCCGCCACCGGCGCCCAGTGCGCCCGGATCTTCGAGCCCTACGACGCCGCCTTCGCCGCCGACTGCCTCGACGCCGCCGAGACCGCCTGGCAGGCCGCCCAGGCCAACCC
>NZ_BAABDD010000092.1:0-543 GCF_039539445.1 Salinactinospora qingdaonensis | reverse complement strand
ACACCATGAACGCGTCGACCGCCGTGGCCGCGGTGGCCGCGGGCGCCCGCATCGTCAACGACGTCTCGGGCGGGATGGCCGACCCCGAGATGCTGGCGGCCCTCGCCGGTACCGCCCCCGACATGGTGCTGCAGCACTGGCGGGGGCCGTCGAGCGACATGTACGCCCGCGCCGAGTACGGCGACGTCGCCGGCGAGGTGATCGCGGAGCTGTCCGCGCGGGTGGAGGCGGCAGCATCCGCCGGCATCGCCGTCGACCGCGTGATCGTGGACCCGGGCATCGGCTTCGGCAAGCGGGGCGCGCAGAACTGGGCCGTCCTTCGCGCGCTGCCGCGGATCGTCGAGCTCGGCAACCGCGTGCTCGTCGGCACGAGCCGCAAGCGGTTCATCGCCGAGCTGCTCGACGACCCCGCGCTCTCGCTGCATCGCCGCGACCTCGCGACCGCGGTGACGAGCGTGCTGGCGGCGCAGGCCGGGGCCTGGGCGGTGCGCGTGCACGACGTCGCGGGAACGCGAGACGCGCTGCGGGTCTCCGCGGCATGGG
>NZ_BAABDD010000091.1:0-547 GCF_039539445.1 Salinactinospora qingdaonensis | reverse complement strand
ACCATCCAACACAACGGCAACTGGACCTGGCCCTCGGTCTCCTGTAGCGCACGGTGACCTTCTAACCCACACCCCCACAGCCACGGCGCGGCGGCCCAAAGGCCGCCGCGCCGTACTGCTATCGGCCAGCGGCCACCGCGCGGGGCGCGGAGGTAACGCATGCCTACCACAGCCGGCCAGCGCCCCTCCCCCTTTCAGGGCCGCCGACCGGCTGTCACCACCACCGAAGTCACTGAAGTCAGCGACATGTGCCGAATCCCTGCCTTAGGTTCTATTTTTAGACGTGCGGCGAGGACCGACGATAGGCGCAAACGAGCGAGTGCCTCCGCTGCCGCCCCGCAGGCTGGCGAGATCGCGCAGCGAACGAGGAACACCCCCACAGCCCTCACCCCCCGCAGGGCCTCGGCAACCGGCTTACCCTTGATCTCGAAGACCCGCTCGATCCCGCCCACCACGAGCCGCTTGAGGTAGAGCTCGGGAGCGATCCGCAAATAGAGATCGAGATTGTAGGCGTTGATGTGCGTGGTGAACGGCCGCGCCGTGGCCC
>NZ_BAABDD010000090.1:0-563 GCF_039539445.1 Salinactinospora qingdaonensis | reverse complement strand
TCCGCCCCCTCACCGTTGAAGGTGCGGTGCTCCCCGCACAGGGGGTGGTTGTGCTTGGCGGGGTGGGAAAGTGCGTCGTCCGCTCGTGCCTCGATCGCTGCGCGATCTCAGCAGCCTGAGGGGGGCGCGGTGGCTGGGGAACACGAGAAGCATGGGGGACACGAGAAGTATGGGGGACACGAGAAGCATGGGGGCGCGGTGGCTGGGGGGACACGAGAGGTATGGGGGCGCGGTAGTTGAGGGGCATGAAACGAGGCCGGTGGCCGCCCGGGTAAAGAAACGCTGCGCTAGGTCGACACACAACAAGCAGGCGACAACCTCCCCACATACGGGGCCCGGTGAGCGCAGCCGCCCGAGGGCAGGTGGCATCCCCCGAGAAGTGGCAGGTGACCCCCAGGCACAATCCCCTGCGACAGATCCCCCGAGGAACGGCGCCAGGCTAGAGCCCCACCCCAGCCACAGCCCACCCCTGGCTGCCGAGATCGCGAAGCGATCGAGGCACGAGCGACGGAAAACCGACTCTGGCCTGCTCAAACCAAATCCCCGCCATACCACAGGTCCCC
>NZ_BAABDD010000089.1:0-565 GCF_039539445.1 Salinactinospora qingdaonensis | reverse complement strand
TGTGGCCGTTCGGGATGCCGGTGCCCTCGGTCGCCGGCGCCGGACTCCTGGGCCTTCTCACCGCGATCTGGCCGATCGCCTACATCATCATCATGGCCGTCTGGCTCTATCGGCTGACCGTCGCCAGCGGACGCTTCGACATCATCCGCACCTCGATCTCGAGCGTCTCCCCCGACCAGCGGGTGCAGGTGCTGCTGATCGCGTTCTGCTTCGGCGCCTTCCTCGAGGGCGCCGCGGGATTCGGGGTGCCGATCGCGATCTGTGCCGCCCTGCTGGTGCAGCTGGGCTTCGGCGCCGTCAAGGCGGCGATGCTCTGCCTGGTCGCGAACGTCGCAGCCGGCGCGTACGGCGCGATCGGCATCCCGGTCATCGTCGGCGCCCGGGTCGGCGAGGTCGACGTGATGGCGCTGAGCTTCCAGATGGTGCTGGTCCTGCAGCTCCTCTCGCTCGTCACCCCGTTCCTGCTCGTGCTGATCCTCGACGGCGTGAAGGGCGTGCGGGAGACGTTCCCGATGATCCTGGGCGTCACGGTCGCCTACAACGGTGCGCAGGCGCTCATCCTGAC
>NZ_BAABDD010000088.1:0-579 GCF_039539445.1 Salinactinospora qingdaonensis | reverse complement strand
CGGTTGCTTTTGGTGGCCCACCACCTGGTGGTCGATGTCGTGTCGTGGCGGGTGCTGCTCGAGGACATCGACACCCTCACCCGGCAGCTACGCCAGGGCCAAACACTGGAACTACCGCCGAAGTCGAGCTCGTGGCAACAATGGGCCCACCGGCTCCACCAGGAGGCCCACAGCGACACAACGGCCCAAGAACTGGCCTACTGGAACGAACAAACAGAACCGGCCGGCACACTGCCCACCGAAGGCTCTGCCGAGGACAACACGGTCGCCGCCAGTCGGGTATATGAGGCGGTCCTTGAGACCGAGCAGGGACGCGCACTGCTGCACGACCTGCCCACCACCTTCAACACCCGCATCAACGACGTCCTACTCACCGCCGTAGCCTCGGCCGTCGGCTCCTGGACCCACGACAGCCACGTCCGCCTCGACCTCGAAGGCCACGGCCGCGAAGACCTCTTCGACGACATCGACGTCTCCCGCACCGTCGGCTGGTTCACCACCATCTCGCCGGTACGCCTACCGGTGCCCTCCCCCACCGCTCTCGGCGAAGGGCTCAAGCAGGTCAAAGAACTACTACGC
>NZ_BAABDD010000087.1:0-612 GCF_039539445.1 Salinactinospora qingdaonensis | reverse complement strand
GGGGCGCCTCGATCTTGGTGCCCTCCGACAGGACGGCGAAGTGGCTCAGGCCGAGATCGATGCCCACGGCGGACTCGGACTCGGGCAGCGTCTCGTCGCGGCCGGTGTCGACGACGAAGCTCGCGAAGTACCGTCCCGCGCTGTCCTTGACCACGGTCACGCTGGAGGGGGCCGAGGGCAGGGTGCGCGACCACCGCACCCGCACATTGCCGATCTTGGGCAGGGACAGGTCCCCGCCCGAGGTGATCTTCCAGCGGGCGTTGGCGGTGAACCGGATCGACTGCCGGGTGTCCTTGCGGGACTTGAACCGGGGCGCCCCCATCTTCGGGCGCTTTCCCTTCAGGGAGTCGAAGAAGTTCTTATACGCGGCGTCCAGGTCCCGCAGCGCCTGTTGCAGCACCACGGCCGACACCTCGCCCAGCCACCGCCGTTGGGGCGTCTTCTTCGCCTCGGTGATCAACACCGTGGACAGGCTCCCGGTCTTAGGAAACGCCGCACCCTGCGCGCGGGCGTCCTCCCGCGCGCGCAGCGCGTCGTTGTCGGGTAGCCGGAGCGCATCACTGCGCCCCGGCCCCCTCAGAACCGTACGTGCCACTCGTCGCGGCATACGGC
>NZ_BAABDD010000086.1:0-612 GCF_039539445.1 Salinactinospora qingdaonensis | reverse complement strand
GCCGTATGCCGCGACGAGTGGCACGTACGGTTCTGAGGGGGCCGGGGCGCAGTGATGCGCTCCGGCTACCCGACAACGACGCGCTGCGCGCGCGGGAGGACGCCCGCGCGCAGGGTGCGGCGTTTCCCACCACGGGGGAGCTGTCGAAGCTGCTGATTACCCAGGCGAAGGCGACCCCCGAACGCGCGTGGCTCGCCAACGCCCCCACCGGGGTGTTGCAGCAGTCGTTGCGGGACCTGGATGCCGCCTACCGGAATTTCTTCGATGGGTTGAAGGGCAAGCGGCCGCGGATGGGCGCGCCGCGGTTTAAGTCTCGCAAAGACCGGCGCCAGGCGGTCAGGTACACCCACTCGGACCGGTGGAGGATCACCCCCGGAAACGACCTCCGACTCCCCAAAGTCGGCAACGTGCGGGTGAAATGGTCGCGCACCCTGCCCTCGGCCCCCTCCAGCGTGACCGTCATAAAGGACAGCGCGGGACGGTATTTCGCGAGCTTCGTCGTCGACACCGGCCGCGACGAGACGCTGCCCGAGTCCGAGTCCGCCGTGGGCATCGATCTCGGCCTGAGCCACTTCGCCGTCCTGTCGGAGGGCACCAAGATCGAGGCGCCCC
>NZ_BAABDD010000085.1:0-614 GCF_039539445.1 Salinactinospora qingdaonensis | reverse complement strand
GTAACATTTGGCTACCGGAATGCGCTTTCCGGGGTATGTGTCCACACTCCAACGCCTACGGAGGAATCCCCCATGCATACCCTCCTGCGGCCACCGCGGATCGTGACCGCGGTCGTAGCGGCTTTGGCGATGGCGCTCACCTCACTGGTAGCCCTGACCCAACCCGCTTCGGCGGCCGACATCGACACCGGCGCCTACTACGTCCTCCAAAACCGCAACAGCGGCAAGGTCATGGACGTCTACGAGTGGTCCACCGCCGACGGCGGCGAAATCGTGCAATGGAGCCGCACCGACGCCGTCAACCAGCAATTCCGCTTCCTCGACCACGGCAACGGCTACTACAGCCTCATCAACCGCAACAGCGGCAAAGCCATCGACGTCTGGGAACACTCCACCGAAGACGGCGCCCAAATCCGCCAATACACCCCCACCGCCGCCCACAACCAACAATTCCAAATAGTCGACACCAGCGACGGCTACGTCCGCTTCATCAACCGCAACAGCGGCAAAGCCCTCGAAGTCTGGGAATGGGCCACCACCGACGGCGCCCGCCTCTCCCAATACACCGACCTCAACGGCGCCAACCAACAATGGCAACTCATCGAGGTCGACGG
>NZ_BAABDD010000084.1:0-688 GCF_039539445.1 Salinactinospora qingdaonensis | reverse complement strand
GCCAGCGCATCTGCGCCCTCAACGCCGCGATCTGGCACAACTGGCTCATCGACGCCCCCGTCAAACGCTCCCTGACCGCCTACGACCACTGACCAGCAACAACCATTCCCCATCAACGATCTAGGGCGCCCGCCTCAAGTACAGTCCGCCCTCAGTAGTGGGGTGAACTCCCGTGGGGCGCGGCGCTAGGGCACCCCGCCCCGAGATACGGGCTATCGCGATCTGGCTGGTCCGCGTCAGGGTGTTGCCCACGCCTAGGGCGCCCGCCTCAAGTACAGTCCGCCCTCAGTAGTGGGGTGAACTCCCGTGGGGCGCGGCGCTAGGGCACCCCGCCCCAAGCACAGCCCACCCCTGGCTGCTGAGATCGCGCAGCGATCGAGGCACGAGCGACGGGAAACACCGCATGCTTTCCTCAAGCCAGAGCCACACCCCCTGGGGTGGGGAGCTGCACACCTCGACCGGGGCGCGCGGCGAGGGTGCCAGCAAGTCCCACATAGGAAGCACGAGCCTCCAGTAGGGACACGGCTCCCTCGCCCCTGTCACGCCAGCAAGTCCCACACGTGTCGGCGACGCGCCAATACTGACCACGTGACGTCGCGTGAAATCTGACCACCCCGGTTGATCATCGGAGGGGTGATCACTGTGGAGGACTGGGCCGAGATCCGCCGTCTGCGCAGATCAGAGGATA
>NZ_BAABDD010000083.1:0-730 GCF_039539445.1 Salinactinospora qingdaonensis | reverse complement strand
TTGATCTCGAAGACCCGCTCGATCCCGCCCACCACGAGCCGCTTGAGGTAGAGCTCGGGAGCGATCCGCAAATAGAGATCGAGATTGTAGGCGTTGATGTGCGTGGTGAACGGCCGCGCCGTGGCCCCACCATGGACCTGCTGCAACATCGGCGTCTCGACCTCGACATAGTCGCGCTCCTGCAACCCCGAACGGATAGCGCGAATCGCCGCGGAACGCTGGTGCACCATCGAGCGGGCCTCGGGATTGACGATGAGGTCCACATAACGCTGCCGCACCCGCGCCTCGGGATCGGTCAACCCCTTGTGCTTCTCCGGCAACGGACGCAGACACTTGGCCGTCAACGTCCACGACTCGGCCATAACCGACAGCTCACCCCGACGCGAGGTGATGACCTCACCCTCGATGCCCACATGGTCACCCAAATCGACATCGTTCTTCCACGCCGCCAGCGACTCCTCGCCAAGACGATCCAGGGAGAGCATGATCTGGATATCGCCGGAGGCGTCACGCACATTGGCAAAGCACAGCTTGCCCCCCGTGCGATACAGCATGACCCGCCCGGCTACCCCGACACGCTCCCCCGTGCCCTCATCAGGCCCCAGGTCACCGTGTTTATCGCGCACCTCGGCCACGGACGTGGTGCGGGAAAAGACAACCGGGTAGGGGTCGATCCCCGCCTCACGCAGGCGGTCCAGCTTCTCGCGGCGGACCCGCACCTGCTCGGGCA
>NZ_BAABDD010000082.1:0-797 GCF_039539445.1 Salinactinospora qingdaonensis | reverse complement strand
GCGATCTCAGCAGCTTGGGGTGGGCTGTGGTTGGTGGGGTTTTGTAGGTGGTGCTCGGGATAGGGGTGTGGCGTCCGTACCGGTGGTTGTGGCGTCTGCGGTGTGGGGTTGCTGGTGGTTGGCTCGTCCAGCGTCGCTCGTGCCTTGATCGCTTCGCGATCTCAGCAGCTTGGGGTGGGCTGTGGTTGGTGGGGTTTTGTAGGTGGTGCTCGGGATAGGGGTGTGGCGTCCGTACTGGTGGTTGTGGCGTCTGCGGTGTGGGGTTGCTGGTGGTTGGCTCGTCCAGCGTCGCTTGTGCCTTGATCGCTTCGCGATCTCAGCAGCTTGGGGTGGTGTGTGGTTGGTGGGGTTTTTGTAGGTGGTGGTGGGGTTGGGGTGTGGTGTCTTTCTTGTTGGTGTAGGTGTTTGTGGTGTGGTGTCCGTACTGGTGGTTGTGGCGTCTGCGGTGTGGGGTTGCTGGTGGTTGGCTCGTCCAGCGTCGCTTGTGCCTTGATCGCTTCGCGATCTCAGCAGCTTGGGGTGGTGTGTGGTTGGTGGGGTTTTTGTAGGTGGTGGTGGGGTTGGGGTGTGGTGTCCGTACTGGTGGTTGTGGCGTCTGCGGTGTGGGGTTGCTGGTGGTTGGCTCGTCCAGCGTCGCTCGTGCCTTGATCGCTTCGCGATCTCAGCAGCCTGGGGTGGGCTGTGGTTGGTGGGGTTTTGTAGGTGGTGCTCGGGATAGGGGTGTGGCGTCCGTACCGGTGGTTGTGGCGTCTGCGGTGTGGGGTTGCTGGTGGTTGGCTCGTGTGGTGTCGCTTGTG
>NZ_BAABDD010000081.1:0-872 GCF_039539445.1 Salinactinospora qingdaonensis | reverse complement strand
CGGTGATGACGGTGGTGGTTCCTCGGGTGGTCTTGAGGGCTGGGCGACCCAGAACGGCGGCACCACCGGCGGCGCGGGCGGCGACACCGTCACCGTCTCCAGCGCCAGCGGCCTCATCAACGCCATGCAAAGCAGCGAACCGCTGACCATCCAGCTCAACGGCAGCGTGAACCTGTCGGGCATGAACGACATCGCCTCCGACAAGACCCTGGTCGGCCTGGGCTCCGGCGCCACCATCACCGGCGGCGGCATCGACGTGGATGAGGCCCACAACGTCATCATCCAAAACATCAACTTCGCCGACTGGGACGACGACGCCATCAACCTGCAAGACGCTTCGACCAACGTCTGGATCGACCACAACAGCTTCACCAACGGCGACGACGGCGCCATCGACATCAAACGCGAATCCGACTACGTCACGGTGTCGTGGAACCACATCTACAACCACGGCAAGTCGATGCTGCTAGGCCACTCCGACGACCACACCGAAGACATCGGCCACCTCCGCGTGACCTACCACCACAACTTCTTCGACGGCAGCGAGAGTCGCCACCCCCGCGTGCGCTTCGGCAACCCCGTCCACGTCTACAACAACTACTACCGTGACAACGCCGAATACGGCGTGGCCTCCACCATGGGCGCCGGCGTCCTCGTCGAAGCCAACTACTTCGAAAACGTCGACCACCCCACCCACGTGGGCTACGCCGCCTCCGACCCCGGCAGTCTCATCGCCCAAAACAACGTCTACGACAACTCCGGAAGTCCCGAAACCTCCGGCAACGTCAACCCGATCCCCTACTCCTACACCACCGACAACCCCAACAACATCCCCAGCATCGTCACCAACAACGCCGGCCCCGGAAACATCT
>NZ_BAABDD010000080.1:0-876 GCF_039539445.1 Salinactinospora qingdaonensis | reverse complement strand
TCCATGCGTTTGGGGTCGATGGCCCACACCTGCGCTGTGCCCGTGCTGAGGGCGGGCAGCATGGCGCGGATGGCCGACCAGATCACCGAGCCCTTGCCCGATCCGGTCACCCCGATGGTCAGCACGTGGGTTCCGTGCAGGCGCAGGTGCCAGAGTTGGCCGTCTTCTTGGCGCCCGACCGGCAGCGCGGCCAAGTCGACACCATCAGCCGAGTCGGCCACATCCAGGGCGGCCAGGGGTGTGGCCAGCAGGTCACGACGCGGAAACTCCAACACGACGTCGCGCGGTCCCTGGACGGTGACGCGACAGGAGGGGGCGCCGAAGCCGTGGGCCAGCTCGGCCACCCGCTGTTCCATGTCAGCCGGGGAGGTGCCGGCCACCAGCGTGACGCGCACCCGATCCGACCACGCGCTACACGTGACCCGGCGAATCTGGGGCAGGTAGCGGCGTTCCTGGTAGGACTCGGCCAACCCGGCCACCACCAACACCGGCTGCCAGTGGCGCCGATACACCCACACCCAACGCCAGGCCGCCAACACCCGCAGCGCGACGAAGCGGCGAAACGACTCCGGCCAGCGCCGCCACCACACCAACAGGGCGACATCGACCGTCGACCAGGCCACGGCCAGCGTTGGCCAGCCCAAGGCCCACCAGATGGCCACCGAGGCCACCACGGCCACGGACGCGAGCGGGAAGCGGATGGGCAGCAGGGCGAGCGTGGCCAGCAGGCGCCCCAGCCAGGCCGCGATGATGACGATGCCCGGGGTGGTCACCACCGGCGTCGCGAACCGCACCGCCTGAGCCGGAACCGGAGCCGTGGGTTGGGGTTGCTGCTCACCCGGCCGGGGGTTGCGCCACATCAGCGCTCACCCCCGA
>NZ_BAABDD010000079.1:0-991 GCF_039539445.1 Salinactinospora qingdaonensis | reverse complement strand
CTAGATCGTTGATGGGAATCTTGTGGCCGGTCGCGGACATGGCGAAGGGCGCCCATGATCGATGTGTGACCAAAAACCTGGACGCCCTTCTGACCGCACTCTATGTCCATCTGGACGACCATGTCCTGCCGGCGGGCCCACAGCGTCCGAAGCCGGGGCGGCCCCGCCTGCTCACCGATGCCGAGCTGGTGTGTGTGGCGGTGGCCCAAGTCCTGCTGCGCTGCGACGACGAACGTCGCTGGCTGCGCCTGGCCCCCGGCAGGATCGGCCACCTCTTCCCGCGCCTGCCGTGCCAGTCCGAGTACAACCGCCACCTACGCGCCCTGACCCCGGTGTTGCTGAAGGCGACGGTGTGGCTGGCCCGGGCGGTGCCGACCTGGCAGGAGAACCTGCGGCTGATGGACGGTACACCGCTGCGCTGCGGCGCCTCACGCGCCACCGTGAACCGCTCCGGCCTGGGCGAGATCGCCGGCTACGGGATGGACCGATCCCACCACGCCTTCTACTGGGGCGCCAAGCTGATGCTCATCACCACCGCCGAGGGGGCGGTGTGTGCCTTCAGCCTGGCCCACCCCAAGGAGCTGGACGAACGCAAACAGGCCCTGCACCTGCTCCACGTCCAACGCTGCGCTCCCGAGCCCGGCCCGATCGTGTGCGACAAAGGCTTCGCCGGAGCCGGCATCGAGGCGGCCATCACCCGGCTGGGCCACGTACTCATCCGCCCGCCCCGCACCGACGAACCCGACACCCGTGCCTTTCCCGGCTGGCTACGCCAACGCATCGAAGCCATCATCTGGACCCTGAAGAACCAACTCGGCCTGGAGCGCCACAACGCCCGCACCACCGAAGGTCTGTGGACCCGAGTGTGCCAGCGCATCTGCGCCCTCAACGCCGCGATCTGGCACAACTGGCTCATCGACGCCCCCGTCAAACGCTCCCTGACCGCCTACGACCACTGACCAGCAACAACCATTCCCCATCAACGATCTAG
>NZ_BAABDD010000078.1:0-999 GCF_039539445.1 Salinactinospora qingdaonensis | reverse complement strand
CTGGCATTTGCCAATTCTCAAGGGCATCTTTGGAAAATGCCAGAGCCAGTGGAGGGGTCTAAACTGCGATCCATGCGACGAACCCCCAGTCCGTCGGTACGCCTACGCCGACTTGGCCGAGAACTACGCCGGCTCCGGGAAACTCGTGGCCTGTCCGTAGCCCAGGCGGCAAAGGCCGTCGGGTGGGGCTCCTCGAAGCTCAGCCGGTTCGAGACAGCGGAGCGCAGGATCACCGCCGGCGACCTCGACAAACTTCTCAACACCTACAAGATCGAAGACGGTGTGGAGCGCGAAGCGCTCCAGATGCTGGCCAAACAGGCCAAGGAACGCGGCTGGTGGTGGAAGTACCGCGACGTCTTCGGCGCTCGCGCCCTACCCGACTTCGAGGCCGAAGCCTCGGTCATCCGCACCTACGAGAGCATCGTGATCCCCGGCCTTCTCCAGACACCCAACTACGCAACAGCTCTCTTCCAGGGCGACTGCCATGCCCAACCCGAACAGATCGACCGGCTGGTCGAAGCCCGCCTCGCGCGCCGGGAGATTATGACGCGCATCGAACAGCCACCCCGTCTAACTGCGGTCATCGACGAAGCGGCCCTTCGACGCCCCATCGGAGGCCGCGAGGTCATGCGTGAACAACTCGACTACCTGCTGCGCATCGGCCAAGCCCACAACATCGACCTACACGTCCTGCCCTTCGTTGCGGGCGCCCACTCCGGCCTTTCGGGGTCGTTCACCATCTTGGACTTCCCCGAACCGACCGATCTATCGGTGGTGTACACGGATACGCTGACATCAGGTGCATTCGAGGAGCAGATCGACGATGTCGACCGCTACATGCGTACCTTCGGAGACCTCCAGGGCTCGGCCCTGAGCAAACAGCAAAGCGAGCAGTTCATCCGCGATGTGCTGCAAGAGAGTGAGAACAGTGCCTGACCTCGTGTTCCGCAAGAGCAGCTACAGCTCTGGGAACTCACAGAACTGCGTCGAAGTCGCCCA
>NZ_BAABDD010000077.1:0-1024 GCF_039539445.1 Salinactinospora qingdaonensis | reverse complement strand
GCGGGCCAGGCGCTGGTGGACTTCGCCGCGGCGATCCGGCCTCTGCTGGCGCGCTGGCACACGCTCAAGGCCGACGCCCAGGACATGGCGGCCTTCGTCGTCGAGCATGAGGACTGGCGCAGCCAGCAGGACACCGTCGAGGCGGTCAACGCCCTCAACCACGACCTGGCCGTGGTCCAGGGCGAATACATGGCCGCCGAACGCGACTGCGCCAACACCATCACCGGCCTGTTCGCCGGCACCGGCTTCATCGCCGCCGACACCTGCGCCATGCCCGACACCACCCAACAGACCTATGGCTACAACAACGTGCCCGCCGCCACCGCCTGGGGCGAGCCACAAACCCTGGATGTGCCCTGGTGGCAAGACGCCGGGGCGGGGGTGGTCGATCTGTTGGAGGGCATCGGCACCGAGGCGCTGCTGGCCTCGGGGCTTTACAGCCACACCGATGGGCTGGGGGTGGATTCCTGGGGCCAGTGGTGGTCCAACGTCGTCGACTACCGCGTGCAGATGATGGTGGGCGCGGTGGGGCTGGTGGGGGGTGAGCCCACCCGCCGGGGCTGGGAGTTCTCCACCGAGCGGGCCAAAGCAGCGTGGGCCGAGATGGGCCATGCCATGGTGCCCTGGCGCGAGTGGGACGAGCGGCCCGCCTACGTCATCACCCAAAGCCTCATCAACATCGCCGGCACCCTCGCGGGCGGGGCCGGGCTGGTCAAAGGCGGCGTCAAGGGGCTATCCAACGTGCGCCACCTCGGCCCCGGCGCGGGCCACGGCCCCGACGGCGAGGGGGACGCCGTAGCCGAGCGCTTCGCCGCCGAGGGGGCCACCAAAGCCACCGATCCCGCTACCGCGGCCCCCACCACCGAACAACTCCACCAAGCCATTGCCGACCTCGAGATCCGCTCCACCGAGATCGGTATGGCGGCCGCCCTCGACGAGGCCGCCGAGCTGGCCCACCGCCACCCCGCCACCATCGGCGCCCCCCACCACCCCGACATCACCGCCAACACCAACGACCCCGCCA
>NZ_BAABDD010000076.1:0-1060 GCF_039539445.1 Salinactinospora qingdaonensis | reverse complement strand
AGCCGTGCCAGGTCGATCCTGGGGCGGGTCTGTGCCGTGGCGGTCTCGGTGGCCACGGCCACCGCGCTGCTGCCCGGCACCGCCAACGCGGCCGTGACCTCCAACCAAACCGGCAACCACGACGGCTACTTCTACTCCTTCTGGACCGACGCCGAGGGCACGGTCTCCATGGAGCTAGGCCCGGGCGGCAACTACAGCACCTCCTGGAGCAACACCGGCAACTTCGTCGCCGGCAAAGGCTGGAGCACCGGCGGACGCCGCACCGTAGAGTACTCCGGCAGCTTCAACCCCTCCGGCAACTCCTACCTCACCCTCTACGGCTGGACCAGAAACCCGCTCGTGGAGTACTACATCGTCGACAACTGGGGCTCCTACCGCCCCACCGGCGACTACAAGGGCACCGTCTACAGCGACGGCGGCACCTACGACATCTACAAGACCACCCGCACCAACAAGCCCTCCATCGAAGGCACCGCCACCTTCGACCAGTACTGGAGCGTACGCCAGTCCCGTCGTACCGGCGGCACCATCACCACCGGCAACCACTTCGACGCCTGGGCCAGCCACGGCATGAACATGGGCAACCACGACTACATGATCATGGCCACCGAGGGCTACCAAAGCAGCGGCAACTCCAACATCACCATCGGCTCCTCCGGCGGCGGCAACCCCGGTGACGGCGGCGACCCCGGTGACGGCGGCGACCCCGGTGACGGCGGCAACGGCGGCTGCACCGCCACCCTCTCCGCCGGCCAACAGTGGAGCGACCGCTACAACCTCAACGTCTCGGTCTCCGGCGCCAGCGACTGGGTCGTGACCATGGACGTGCCCGAACCGGCGACAATGATCGCCACCTGGAACATCGACCCCACCTGGCCCAGCGCCCAGGTACTCGAAGCCCGCCCCAACGGCAACGGCAACAACTGGGGCGTGACCATCCAACACAACGGCAACTGGACCTGGCCCTCGGTCTCCTGTAGCGCACGGTGACCTTCTAACCCACACCCCCACAGCCACGGCGCGGCGGCCCAAAGGCCGCCGCGCCGTACTGCTATCGGCC
>NZ_BAABDD010000075.1:0-1082 GCF_039539445.1 Salinactinospora qingdaonensis | reverse complement strand
CCGACCGGTGTTGCCGGTGAGCTTTATATCGGTGGGGCCGGGCTTGCGCGGGGCTACCTGGGCCGGCCCGAGCTGACCGCCGAGGCGTTCATCGCCAACCCCTTCAGCGAGGAGGGCGGCAGCCGCCTCTACAAGACCGGCGACCTCGCCCGCTTCCTGCCCGACGGCAACATCGAAATCCTGGGCCGGGTCGACGACCAGGTCAAGATCCGCGGCTTCCGCGTCGAACTCGGCGAGATCGAAGCCGTCCTGGCCCAACACCCCCAAGTACGCAACACCGCCGTACTCCTACACACCGACGGGGCGGCCAAGCAGTTGGTGGCCTATGTCGTCTCCCGCGAACCGGTGACCGGTGAGGAGTTGCAGTCGTTCTTGGGGGAGCGCCTGCCCGACTACATGGTCCCCAGCGTGTTCGTCCCGCTGGAGAACCTACCGCTCACTCCGAACGGGAAGGTGGATCGCGAGGCGTTGGCGGCGCTGCCGTGGCAGGAGCACGCCACCGGCGAACGCGAACACGTCGCCCCCCGCAGCCCGGTGGAACAACACCTCGCCCACATCTGGCAAGACGTGCTGGGCATGAGCCAACCCGTCGGCGTCCACGACAGCTTCTTCTCCCTGGGCGGCGACTCCATCCTGAGCCTGCAAGTGATCTTCCGCGCCAAACAACACGGCCTGTACTTCACCGTCAAACAGCTCTTCCAACACCAAACCATCGCCGAACTCGCCCCCATCGTCCAACACCAGGACGTCCCCAGCGTCCAAGCCGAACAAGGCATCGTGACCGGGCCGGCCGAGCTCACCCCCATCCAACACTGGTTCTTCGCCCAAAACTTCACCCACCCCCACCACGTCAACCAATCCCTACTCCTGGAGGTCGAAACCGACCTCACCTCCCAGCAGTGGCAACAAGTGCTCCAACGTCTGCTGGAACAACACGACAACCTGCGCACCCGCTTCTTCCACGACGGCCACCAATGGCACGCCGAACTAATGGGCCTGCCCGAAACCCTGCCCTGGCAGACCCACGACCTCTCCCCCCACCCCACCCACCAGCACCAGACCCACCTCCTCGACATCGCCCA
>NZ_BAABDD010000074.1:0-1143 GCF_039539445.1 Salinactinospora qingdaonensis | reverse complement strand
TGTGCCAGCGCATCTGCGCCCTCAACGCCGCGATCTGGCACAACTGGCTCATCGACGCCCCCGTCAAACGCTCCCTGACCGCCTACGACCACTGACCAGCAACAACCATTCCCCATCAACGATCTAGGAGGCGCCGGGCGGTGGAGACCCCGTAGACGGCGAAACCGCGCTCGACAGCGGTGGCCAGCACCGTCCGCAGCACGCCGCGTTCGCTCTCGTAGCTGACCCGCAGCTTGGTGCTGGCCGTCCGGAAACGGGTGAGCCACCGCAGCAGTGGCGGATAGGCGAACACCACCAGCAGGTGCGCTGCGGTGACGAAGGCGCCCAGTACCCATAGCCCGGCGCCGCAGGCGGTTCCCACGGCAGCCGAGACCCACACCACCGCGGCCGTGGTCAGGCCTCGGACGAGGTCGCCGCGCACGAAGATGAGGCCGGCGCCGATGAAGCCGATCCCCGAGACGATCTGGGCCGCCACGCGGGAGGGGTCGAGCATGATGAGTCCGGAGGCGAGGACGTCGCCGAACCCGTACTTGCTCACCACCATGAACAGTGCTGCGCCCAAGCCGACGAGGGTGTGGGTGCGCAGCCCGGCGGCCTTGCCCCGCAGTTCGCGCTCCAGACCGATCAGCGAGCACAAGATGAGCGCGCTGAACAAGGCGAGCAGTTGCGGCCACCCCTGCACAGCGAGGTCGAAAAGGTTGCTCTCGGGCATCAGTACCGATCATCGCTGCTCAGTTCGGCTACGCGAGCACCGCGCGCCGTGTCGGCCCTCGGTCGCCCGCCACCCACTGCTCAGGCCGAGGGCGCGGTGCCTCCGCGTCGGGGGTGTCTGCTGTGGGGTGGGTGGTGCTCGCTCGTGCCTCGCTCGCGCAGCGATCGAGGCACGAGCGGCGGGCAAGCCGACGCTGTCGGTGCTGTCGGCCGGGGTGACCGGCGGTCACGGGAAGCGGTGAACGGCCGGCGGGCGGGACGGGCACCGGTTTGGCTCCGGTGGGTGGCAGCCCTTCGCCAAGGAGCGGGGGGTGCTTCTATGGGTTTGTCAAGCCGGGGGGTGGGCTGTGCCTGGAGGGTTTGCCGTTGGCTCGTGCCTCGATCGCTTCGCGATCTCAGCAGCCCGGGGCGGGCTGTGCCTGAGGTGGCACG
>NZ_BAABDD010000073.1:0-1180 GCF_039539445.1 Salinactinospora qingdaonensis | reverse complement strand
GGGGTGCTTCTATGGGTTTGTCAAGCCGCGAGAGCGGTGGGTGGTTGGTAGAACGTGCCGTCACGCAGCATCGCGAACAACACGTCGCAGCGTCTGCGTGCCAGGCAGAGTAGGGCCTGGTTGTGGCGTTTGCCCTGGGCGATCTTTCGGTCGTAGTAGGACCGTGAGGGTGGGTGGGGCAGCGAGGCGAACGCGGAGAGGAACAGCGCACGTTTGAGCTGCTTGTTTCCCCTCTTCGATGGCTGTTCGCCCTTGATCGAGGTGCCCGAGGCGCGGGTGGCGGGCGAGAGCCCGGCATAGGAGGCCAGGTGGCCGGCCGAGGCGAAGGCCGAGCCGTCGCCCACCTCGATCAAGATTCTGGCTGCGGTCCTGACCCCGGTGCCGGGCATCGAGGTCAGGACCTGCGAAAGAGGGTGGGCCTGGCGGCAGGGTCTCGATCTCGGTGGCCAGGGCGCTGCGTTGCTGCAGGGTGGTGTGCAGGGAGGAGGCGAGGTTGGTGATGACGGTGGCCGCCGCCTCGGTTCCGGCCACCACGACCCTCTGTTCGTCCAGGGCGGCGAAGACGTCGTCGATGAGGCGCTGGGCCATCCGTGGCGCCCCGGGACGCACCAGCTCGACCAGGTGAGAATGTCCAGCCTCACGCAGACGCGCAGGTGTGGGGTGGTGCTGAAGGAGGGTGAGCACCGCGGGGTGGTCCATCCGGGGGCCCACGACGCGCTCCAGGGCGGGGTGGAGTTGGGTGAGCAGGCCGCGCAGCCGGTTGCGGGTGCGGGTGGCCTCGGCGGCCAGGTCGTCGTCGTGGCCCACGATCATGGTCAGCGCGGCGGTGGTCTCGTCATCGGGGGCCACCTCGCGCAGGGTGTGGGGCATGGCCCGGGCGGCATCGGCGATCACCGCCGCGTCACGGGCGTCGGTTTTGGCCTCACCGGGATAGAGGTCGGCCATGCGCCGCATGGTCAGGTGCGGGCAGGTAGGCCACTTGGCAGCCGGCATCGCGGGCCACGGCCAGGGGCAGGGCGCCGATGGAGGCGGGTTGGTCGACCACGACGAGGACCGTTCCGTGCTTGGCCGTGAGTTTGTCCAGCATCTGGCGGAGCTTGGGCTCGCTGTTGGGCAGGCGCTTATCGAACACGGTCTTGCCGGCGGGGGTCACGCCGCGGGCGTGGTGCTGGCCTTTGCC
>NZ_BAABDD010000072.1:0-1310 GCF_039539445.1 Salinactinospora qingdaonensis | reverse complement strand
CCCACCCGCCCACAGCCCGCTGCTCGATGAGTACCTCTCCGGGCTTGCCGCTGCCCTGACCGGCCTGCGGCCCCAAGAAGGCAACGTGGCGATGGTCTCCACCGTCACCACCACCCCCACCACCGGAGGCCACCTGGACGCGGCCTACTGGAGCCTGCAACTCCGCGCCCCCGTCAAACTCCAGGCCGCCATCCACCGCCTCGCCGACCAGAGCGACAGCCTCTTCCTCGAACTCTCCCCCCACGCCGTACTGGCCCCCGCGATCGAAGACACCCTGGCCCACCACCAGCTACCCGGCACCGTCATCACCCCCGGAACCTCGGCCACCGGTGATGAGCACGCTCGGTTGCTGGCCGCGCTGGCCGGGCTCTACACCCACGGCCACCCACCCGCCTGGCCCACCAGCCCCCGGCACCGCCCCGCCGAGCTCCCCCTCCCGCACTGGCAGCGCGCCACCGAGACCACCCCCGCGGCGCCGCTGGCCAGCATGCTGGCCACCACCCCCGACCGGCGCCACGCCCGGATGGCCGAGACCCTGCGCACCATCGTCGCCGACCTCACCGGCCAAGAGATCACCGCAGCCGATGACGACCGCGACCTGACCAGCCTCGATTTGGCCTCCCGCGACCTGCTCGTACTACGCACCCAGCTGCGCAGCCTCCACCCCGCCCTGGCCCACCTGGAAGCCGGCGCGATCTACCGCGCGGCCACCCTCACCGGCCTCACCGAAGCACTGCTGGAACTACTACCCACTTCTGCCGGCAGCGAGCCCGCCACCGCGTCTTCTGGCCACGACGCCTCGTCTCTGAGCTAGGCCCGTCTCGCCACTATCCGCCCGTCCGTATCCGTTCTCGAAATGTGTGACCCTGCCATGGCCCACGACGAGGTTTTCGCCGCTCGTTACGCGCCGCCGTTGCTCCATGTGGATACCGCCACCCCGGCCCGCATCTATGACTACCTGTTGGGCGGTAAGGACAATTTCGCCGTGGACCGCCAGGCCGCCGCGGCGTTGGAGCAGCGCGAACCCCACGCACGCCTCATCGCCGCCGAGAACCGCCGCTTCCTGCAACGCGTGGTCACCTACCTGGTGGCCCAGGCCGGCATCGACCAGATCATCGACCTGGGATCGGGTCTTCCCACCGTCGACAACGTCCACCAGATCGCCCACCGCCGCAACCCGAGTGTGCGGGTGGTCTATGTCGACCACGACCCCATCGTGTTGGCCCACGCCCGCGCGCTGCTGGCCGACAACCCCCGCACCACCGTCGTCGCCGCCCAGGCCAGCGACCCCGCCGCGGTGCTGTCCCATC
>NZ_BAABDD010000071.1:0-1455 GCF_039539445.1 Salinactinospora qingdaonensis | reverse complement strand
CATTACCTTTTAGAGCAGTCCCGCAATGGGACTCCCGGCCTCTGGTCCCGGTATGACTGTGTCCCCCTGTCACCGATGATCCGGGGGGTGGTGTCACCGGGCACCAGAGGCGCCGCACGACCGCTGATAGAAGCACGAGCCGCCCGTGGGCAGGCCCTACGTAATGTGGATGCCGGCAGACGGTGCCCAGGCGAGGCCGGGAACGACGACCGGGACAGGAGCACCCATGGCCGATACCGCCCCCGATACGATCGGCGTCTACCTCGGCTTGGATGTGGGCAAAGGCGAGCACCACGCCCGCGGACTCACCCCCGCCGGCAAGACCGTCCTGGACAAACGCCTGCCCAACAGCGAACCCCGACTCCGGGCGATCCTGGAAAAGCTCCGGGCCAAGCACGGCCACGTGCTGCTGGTGGTCGACCAGCCCGCCTCCATCGGCGCCCTGCCCCTGGCCGTGGCACGGGCCGCCGGCTGCGCCGTGGCCTACCTGCCCGGACTGACCATGCGCCGCATCGCCGACCTCTACCCCGGCGAGGCCAAGACCGACGCCCGCGACGCCGCGGTCATCGCCGACGCGGCCCGGACGATGCCCCACACCTTGCGCGACCTGGCGCCCGACGACGACACCGTGGCCGCCTTGAGCATGGTGGCCGGCCACGACGACGACCTGGCCGTCGAGGCCACCCGCACCCGCAACCGGCTGCGCGGCCTGCTCACCCAGCTCCACCCCGCCCTGGAGCGCGTCCTGGGTCCCCGCGCCGACCACCCGGCCGTGCTCAAGCTGCTGGAGCGCCACCCCACCCCGGCCCGGATCCGCAGGGCCGGGCGCTCCCGCCTGGTCGAACTCCTGCGTCCCGAGGCGCCCCGGATGGCCCAGCGCCTCATCGGCGACGTCTTCGCCGCGCTGGACGAGCAGACCGTGGTGGTGGCCGGCACCGAGGCCGCCGCCACCGTCATCGCTAACCTGGCCGCCTCCCTGCGAAGAACCCTGGACCAGCGCAAGGGTCTGCAGAGCGAGATCGAGGCCCTGCCGCCAGGCCCACCCTCTTTCGCAGGTCCTGACCTCGATGCCCGGAATCGGGGTCAGGACCGGGGCGAGGATCCTGATCGACGTGGGCGACGGCTCGGCCTTTGCTTCGGCGGCCCATCTGGCCTCCTATGCCGGGCTCGCCCCGGCCACCCGCTCCTCGGGAGCCTCGATCAGGGGAGAGGCCCCGCCAAGGCGGGGCAACAAACAACTCAAACGCGCGTTCTTCCTGGCGGCGTTCGCGTCGCTGGCCCATCCGCCCTCGCGGTCCTACTACGACCGCAAGATCGCCCAGGGCAAACGCCATGGCCAAGCGCTGCTGTGCCTGGCCAGACGACGCTGCGACGTACTGTTCGCCATGCTGCGCGACGGCTCGCTCTACCAACCAGCAGCCACCCAGACCACTTGACAAAACCATAGAAGCACCC
>NZ_BAABDD010000070.1:0-1475 GCF_039539445.1 Salinactinospora qingdaonensis | reverse complement strand
GGTGAGCCGGCCCAGATCAGCTTCAACTACCTCGGCCAGTTCGACGGGAGCATGGCCGGCAGCTTCGCCGACGCCTCCGGCAAAGCCGGCCCCGACTGGCACCCCGCCAACCAACGCCCCTACCTGATCGACATCGTCAGCCACATCCAAGACGGCCAACTCCACATGCAGTGGACCTACAGCAAAGCCGCCTTCCCTGACGACACCATCCGCCAGATCGCCGATCGCACCCTGGAGGTCCTCCGGAAGCTCACCGCGGAGGCCAAGCGCCCTGACCTCGTGGGTTACAGTCCTTCGGACTTCCCGCTGAGCGGGTTGAGCCAGTCGCAGATCAACGACCTGGTCGGCCAACTGCGCTCCCGGTCGGAGTGGCGGGACAGCACGGTGGCGCGCCCGCTGGAGGACTGCTACCCGCAGACCCCCATCCAGCAGGGCCTGTGGTTCCAAAGCCAACTCGCCCACGGCGAAGGCGTCTACCACGTCCAGATGATTCTGGGAATCGAGCAGGAACTCGACGTCGAGGCGTTCCGGCAAAGCTGGGCACAAACCATGCTGCGCCACCCGATCCTGCGCACCAGCTTCTGGACCACCGACGGAAACGACGCCCTCCAACTGGTCTGGGCCGACCTTCCTGCCCCTCTCCGGGTGCAGGACTGGCGCTTTGAAAGCGCTGCGGAACAGCAGAACCACCTCGAGACCTACCTGCAACAGGATCGCACCCAGGGCTTCGCCCCCACCGACGCGCCGCAGTGGCGCATGCTGCTCGCCCAGACCGGCGACACCAGCTACCAACTCATCTGGAGCGCCCACCACGCGATCCTGGACGGCTGGAGCATCAGCCTCATCCTCAACGATGTCGTGCAGTGGTACAGCGCGCTCACCCAGGGCCACCACATCGAGCAAGCACCCCCACGGCCCTACCGCGACTACGTCTCCTGGCTCCAACAACAAGACATCCAACAGGCCGAAAACTACTGGCACGACACCCTCAAGGGGATCGAACAAGCCACCGCCCTTGACGTCGGTAACCGCCCCGAGGTCGAACCCCACAGCCCGGCGGAGTCCGCTCCGCCGGCTACGGCCACCGTGTTCTTCAGCGAGGCGGAGACCGCCCGGTTGCAGGACTTCGCCCAGCAGCACCGCCTCACCCTCAACACCCTGTTGCAGGGCTGCTGGGCACTGCTCCTCTCCCGCTACACCGGCACCGACGACGTCGTCTTCGGCACCGTCGTCTCAGGCCGCCCCGCCGAAGTCGAAGGCATCGAACGCATGGTCGGCCTGTTCATCAACACCCTGCCCCTGCGCGTACACGTACCCAACCACAGCACCTCACTCGACTGGCTCCACAACCTGCAAGAACAAAACATGCAGATGCGCCAGTACGAATACAGCCCCCTCAACCAGGTCCAGCAATGGAGCGAACTTCCCGCCAACGCCCCACTGTTCGAAACCCTCTTCGTCTTCGAGAACTACCC
>NZ_BAABDD010000069.1:0-1767 GCF_039539445.1 Salinactinospora qingdaonensis | reverse complement strand
ACCTGCAAGAACAAAACATGCAGATGCGCCAGTACGAATACAGCCCCCTCAACCAGGTCCAGCAATGGAGCGAACTTCCCGCCAACGCCCCACTGTTCGAAACCCTCTTCGTCTTCGAGAACTACCCGGTGGAGAAAGACGAGACGGCTAGCTTGCGCTTCGACATGACCCGCTCGGAAGAACGGGTTAATTATCCGCTGGCCCTCGTCGTGCTCGATGAAGATCAGCTTGAAATCTCCGCTCAATACGACACGAGACGGTTTGAGAAGGAAGCGATCGAACGCATGCTCGGTCATCTCCGAAGTATCTGCTCTCAGATAACTCAGGCTCCGGAGGTGCAACTGAGCGAGATCAACGCTCTCACCGAGGAGGAACGTCTACAGATCCTCCAGCAAGGGACCGCCACCACCGAAGAGACGCAGGTCGATGCCGACTTCGACCTGTCGGCCTTCGCCGCAGAAATCAAAACCGCCGAAGAACGGGAACTTCTTGAGCAACTCGTCGCAGAGGCTCAGGGAATGTCGCCAAGTGATCTTCAGGTCCAAGATTACCGAGACGAGTGAAAAATCATGAGTGAGCTTCTTTCTCAGCTTGAGAACCTGTCTCCGGAGCAGCAAGCACTGGTGCGTCGTCGACTCCAACAGATGAAGCAGCAGCCGACGTCGTTGCACGGATTGTTTGAGGGGCAGGTTCGTCGGTGCCCTGATCGTGTGGCTGTTGCCTTCGGCGATTGCCAGTTGAGCTATGCGGATGTGGACCGGTGGTCGAACCGGCTGGCTCACCTGTTGCGCGACCGCGGGGTCGGACGGGAGAGCCTGGTCGGGCTGTGTGTCCCGCGCTCCCCGGAAATGGTCATCGGCCTGCTGGCGATCCTCAAAGCCGGCGGCGCCTACGTCCCACTGGACCCCTCCTACCCGGCCGAGCGACTGGCGTTCATGGTCTCCGATGCCGGGATGCAGATCGTGGTGGCCCGAAACTCGGTGCTCGACGTGTTGCCCGAGTCCGATGCGCACGTGCTGACCGTAGAGGACTTCTGGTCCGACCTGCGAAACTGGCCGGACACCTCCCCAGAAGCGGGCGTCACTCCCGATGACTTGGCCTACGTGATTTACACGTCGGGTTCCACCGGCCGCCCCAAGGGCGTGCAGGTCCCGCATCGCGGTTTTCGCAACATCGCGCAATGGCAGTACGAGAACTACGGGTTGGAGACGCCGCAGCGGGTCCTGCAAGGGACGTCGCTGAGCTTCGACATCTCCGTGTGGGAGCTGTGTACGGCGCTGCTGTCGGGCGGCACGCTGGTCCTGCCTCCTCCCGACCTCCAGATGGCGGGCTCCGATCTCGCTGATCTGCTGATCGAGCAGGGCGTCGAGAACATCAGCCTGACGCCGGCCGCGCTGTCCACGCTGCCTGAGGATTCGTTGCCGTTCCTGCGCTGCATCAGCGTCGGTGGTGAAGCGTGCCCGCTCAACCTGGTCCGTGTCTGGGCTCCCGGTCGGGCTTTCTTCAACGGCTACGGTCCGACCGAGGCCACGATCGGTGTGTGCCTTGCCAAGTACGAGCCCGACCTGGAGCGCGTCCACATCGGTCGTCCCATCCCGGGGGCGCAGCTCTACGTTCTCAACTCGCGTCATCAGCTCCTTCCGACCGGTGTTGCCGGTGAGCTTTATATCGGTGGGGCCGGGCTTGCGCGGGGCTACCTGGGCCGGCCCGAGCTGACCGCCGAGGCGTTCATCGCCAACCCCTTCAGCGAGGAGGGCGGCAGCCGCC
>NZ_BAABDD010000068.1:0-1843 GCF_039539445.1 Salinactinospora qingdaonensis | reverse complement strand
GCTGACCGCGCTGAGCTCGACACCACCCGCACCGGGGATGGTCTCGAAAGAGAGACTGGCGGACTCGGCGTGAGCAGGGGAAGCAAGGGGCGCGAGCACGAGTGTGGCGCTGAGCGCGCAGCTCGCCATGACACCAGTGTCGTCGACCGCGTCGCCGCTGCCGTTGGACAGCACGCGCAGGGGGCACGATCGCACGGCGGTTCCCGTCCGGAGACGGGCACTGCCGGCCCACCGGCGGCTGGTTCGGTCACCGGTCGGTGAGGTCGATGTCCAGCAGCTCGGGGAGGCGGTCGAACCAGTCGAGTACGGCACGTTCGTAGGTACGGCCGAAGTCGAGGGTGGCCAGACTGTAGGGGTCCGGGGCGGGGTCGTCGCCGCTCCAGGCGGCCTGCCAACTTGCCTCGTAGTCGGCTAGGCGGTCGGCGTGCTGGCGGCGGTGCCGGCGCAGGTGGTGGGCGAGCACGGCAGGGTCGATGTGGCGGCCCAGCGTGATCATCAGCAGCAGGGGAAACCGGATGGCCTCGTCACCGGGTGGCTGTGCGGCCCACGCGGCGAAGGCCTGCCGCCCGGCGTCGGTCAGAGCGTAGGGCCGGCGGTCGCGAGGGCCGGGGTCGCCGGCCTCGATCAGGCCGGCCTCGGCCATCCGCGACAGCTCGCGGTAGACCTGGCTGCGGGTCAGCGACCAGAACGTCCCGATGGTGTCTTCGGCGACCTGGGTGAGGTCCCAGCCGGTCAGCGGCTTGTCATGCAGGAACCCCAGCAACGACGCAGCGGTGGGGTTCAACTCGTAACCCATTGACAGTCCTAAATGGAATGTTTACCGTCCATTGTGTCCGGTCATTGTAGACGATGGCCAGAAGGGTACGACCACACAGGAGCCGCCATGTCCTCCCACCCTGCCGTCGAAGCCGCACCGGACCCGGCGCGGTCACGTCCGTCGACCACCCCGAGACTGCGCTGGGGCCGGGTCGCGCTGGCCACGGTGGCCGGCGTCGCCGTCCACAGCATCGTGTTCACCCTGCTGTTCGGCAACCCGCTGGTCCGCGGGCTCCTGTTCACTCCCGAAAGCGGCCAGGTCGACTTGGTCGTGGACTTCTGGCACGGCTCTCCGGCCCCGGCACTGACCCCCTTCGGCGCCGTCGAGCCCGGCCCGCGGGTGCTGGTCGTGATGGCCGGGCTGACGGTGTGGCTGGCGATCATCACGGCGGCATTCGAACTGGTCCGCGGCGCGCTGCCGGCGGGCCTGTGGCGACGTGGCCTGGCCGTGGGCGCCGCCGCATGGGGGATCACCTACGTGTTCTTCGAGACCTGGGTGCCCTACAACGTCCTGCACGAACCCTTGCCGCTGGTCGGCCTGGAGTTGGCGTTGGAGGCCGTCGGGATGCTGGCTGTGGGGTTGGTCCTGAGTGCGGTGCTGCACGAGCGCGCCGACCGGCCCCGCTCCGGGGAGGCGTGAGGATGTTCTGGACGCTGCTCTACACGGCGGCGGCCCTGGCGTCGGTCGGCTCGATCGTTGCCGGCCGCCCGTGGGTCAGCCGGCTGGCTCGCCGGTCGGCTCCCGACTGGGTGCGGGCCGACCCGGTGTTCGGCTGGATGGCGACCACCCTGACCTGGCTGTGGGCTGGCCTGTTCGCCTTGGCCGCACTGTTGAGCGCCCTCGTCGAGGTCACCGGCGTCGGCGTGGCCATCGGAGTTGTGCTGAGCCTGGCCGGATGGCAGTCCCCATTACCTTTTAGAGCAGTCCCGCAATGGGACTCCCGGCCTCTGGTCCCGGTATGACTGTGTCCCCCTGTCACCGATGATCCGGGGGGTGGTGTCACCGGGCACCAGAGGCGCCGCACGA
>NZ_BAABDD010000067.1:0-1996 GCF_039539445.1 Salinactinospora qingdaonensis | reverse complement strand
CGCTCGATCTGGTCGATGGGCCGGTGGTGCGGGTGGTGGTGTTCGATGGTGGTGTTGGTGGTGGGGTGCGGTTGGTGGTGGTGGCCCACCATTTGGTGGTGGATGGGGTGTCGTGGCGGGTGTTGGTGGAGGATTTCGCGCGGGCTTATGGGCAGGTGATGGCGGGGGAGCCGGTGGATCTGGGGGCGCGCACGACGCCGTTTCCGGTGTGGGCCGAGCGGTTGGCCGCCCACGTCCAGGCCGGCGGTTTCGACGCCGAACTCGACCACTGGCGTCGTATGGGGGAGGTCGACTGTGCCGAGCTGCCCCGCGACCGCGAGCACGAGGGGAACGGGCTGGTGGCGTCGCAGGGGTCGGTGTCGGTGGGGGTGTCGGGTGAGGTGACGGCGGCGTTGGTGCGTGAGGTGGCGGGGGTGGTGCGGGCGCGGGTGGATGAGGTGTTGTTGGCGGTGGTGGGGCGTGTGGTGTGTGGCTGGGTGGGGGGTCGTGTGGTGGTGGATGTGGAGGGGCATGGTCGTGAGGAGTTGTTTGCTGGTGTGGATGTGTCGCGGACGGTGGGGTGGTTCACGAGTGTGTTTCCGGTGGTGGTGGCGGATGCGGGGGAGTGGTCGGATCAGGTGCGGGGGGTGAAGGAGGCGGTGCGGGCGGTGCCGCATCGTGGGGTGGGCTTTGGTGCTCTGCGGTATTTGGGCTCGCCTGAGCAGCGGGAGGTGGTCGCGGGGGTGCCGGCGGCGCAGGTGAGTTTCAACTATCTGGGGCGTTTCGACACCACCACCGACCACCACACCCCCTACACCGCCATGACACTGGGGGGCTCTGACGCCCCCGAGGAGGAGCGCGCTCACCTGCTCGACATCGTCGGCCGCATCGAAGACGGGCGATTGATCATCGAGATCGCCTATTCCCGCGACATCCACACCGAGTCCACAATTCGCCGGCTCGCCGACCACCTGCGGGACTCCCTGGAGGAGTTGGTGGGGTTGGGTGTGTCGGGGGGTGTGTCTGCGGTGTCGCCGTCGGATTTTGCGTTGGTGGAGTTGGAGCAGGCGGCGGTGGATCGTGTGGTGGGTGATGGGGCGGGTGTGGTTGATGTGTTGCCGTTGACGCCGATGCAGCAGGGGATGTTGTTTCATTCGCTGTTGGATGGGGGGTCGTCGTATTTCGAGCAGTTGGTGGTGGAGCTCGATGGTGTGGCTGATGTGGCGGCGTTGGGGCGGGCTTGGCAGCGGGTGGTGGATGAGCGGCCGGCGTTGCGGGTGTCGTTGGCCTGGGAGGAGTTGGCGGAGCCGGTGCAGGTGGTGCATCGGGAGGTGACGGTTCCGGTGCGGGTGCTGGATTGGCGGGGGTGTTCGGTCGAGTGGCGTGAGCAGGAGTTGGCGCGGCTGGTGGCCGAGGATGAGGCGGCCGGGTTGGATTTGGGTCGGGCGCCGTTGCTGCGGGTGGTGTTGGCTCGGGTCGATGAGACGCGGGTGGTGGTGGTGTGGACGTTTCACCACGTGTTGTTGGACGGGTGGAGTCTGCCGTTGGTGTTGGAGGATGTGTTCGCCGCCTATCGGGGGCGGGCGCTCAAGCCTCGTCCGTCTTTCCGTGGCCACCTCGAATGGCTTTCCGAGCGTGACACCGAGGCCGGACTCGCCCACTGGCGGGAGGTGCTGGCCGGGTTCGACACCCCCACCCCCCTGCCCTACGACCGCACCCCGCGCAACCTCCGGCAGGCGCGTTCCACACAGCGCCTCGAAACCCCGCTGAGCGAGGAGAACTCGGCGGCGGTCCACCGGTTCGCCCGGGAGCAGGGGGTGACGGTGAATGCGGTGGTGCAGGGGGCGTGGGCGCTGTTGCTGGCGGCCTATTCGGGAGAGACCGACGTGGTTTTCGGGGCCACGACCTCGGGGCGTCCGGCCGAGTTGCCCGGGGTGGAAGAGGCGCTGGGGCTGTTCATCAACACCTTGCCGGTGCGCGTGAGCATCGACCCCGCCACCCCCGCCGCCACCTGGCT
>NZ_BAABDD010000066.1:0-2204 GCF_039539445.1 Salinactinospora qingdaonensis | reverse complement strand
TGTCAACGTCGCCCGAAAGTGGACCACTGGGCGACGGATGAATGTTGACCACCCTCCACCACCAGTTTCTTCTCATCGCTTGGTCGTCCAGGCTCAGGTGCGGTTTCCGCCTGAGGGAGGTATCCGGCCCAGATCGCGGTCCTTGAGCCGGTAGCTGTCGCCCTTGAGCGCGACCACCTCGGCGTGGTGCACCAGCCGGTCGATCATCGCCGCGGCCACGGTGTCGTCACCGAAAACTTCGCCCCACCGGCCGAAGGGCTTGTTCGAGGTCACGATCAGCGAGGCCCGCTCATAGCGGTTGGAGACCAACTGGAAGAACAGGTTGGCCGCCTCGGCCTCGAAGGGCACATAGCCCACCTCATCGATGACCAGCAGCGGGATACGGGCGAGTCGGACCAGTTCGGCCTCTAACCGGCCCGCCTCGTGGGCCTGGGCCAGCCGGTTGACCCATTGGGCCGCGGTGGCGAAGGCGACCCGGTGCCCGGCCTGGCAGGCCCGGATCCCCAGTCCGATCGACAGATGCGTCTTGCCCGTGCCCGGCGGGCCGAGGAAGACCACGTTCTCCCGGGCCGCGACGAAGTCCAGCGTGCCCAGATGCGCCATGGTCTCGCGGTTGAGGGAGCGCTGGTGGTCGTAGTCGAACTCCTCCAGGCTCTTCAGGGCGGGAAAGCGGGCCTGGCGCACGCGCGCCGCGCCGCCGTGCTCCTCGCGGGCGGCGACCTCGCGCTGCAGGCAGGCGGCCAGGAACTCCTCATAGGTCCAGGACTCAGCCCGGGCCCGCTCGGCCAGGCGCTCCACGGCCGCGGCCAGCGAGGGCGCCTTGAGTATCCGAGTGGAATAGGCCAGCTCGGCGGCGGTGTCGCGCCCCGTGCGCTGGGTGGAGGCGCGGGTTTTGGCTGCCATGGTCAGGCCACCTCCTCGATGCCCAGCATCCGGTCGTAGTCGGCCAGATCGCGCACGGCCACCTCCGCGCCGGCGGCGGGCGCGGCAGCGGTGCGGGCTGCGCGGCGCAGGCCGGCGGCCGCCTCGGCGTGGGCCGCGGCGGTGATGGTCTGATGCGGTGCCCAGCACCGCTCGTGATCACCCACCACGTCGCCTTGGCAGAAGATCTGCACCCGCTCCAGCCCGGCGGTCACCTCCACCCGCCTGCCGATAGCGCGCGGGTGGACCGAGTAGTCGACCGTGTCCAGACGCACGTAGTGGTCGCGGGGCAGCCGCAGGCTGCTGCGCCAGCCCGTCCTGGGCGCCAGCGGCGGCAACGCCGCCATCGCGGCCAGGTCGGTGCCCACCCGGTCGGCGGGCCGGCACCCGATCCCGCGGTGGTAGCGCCGGTTGGCCCGGCCCAGCCACGCGGTGAGCTGGGTGTTGAAGTCGGCAGGATCGCTGAAGCCGCGCCCGGGCAGAAACGAGGTCTCCAGGTAGCCGTTGGCGCGCTCGACCAGCCCTTTGGCCTCGGGATCACGGGGCCGGCACACGACCACGCCGATGCCCAGGCTGCCGCGGAAGGCCGCGAACTCCTCGGTGAGCCGCGGCGTCTTTGACCCCCAACGGCCGATACCGGACTCGTTGTCCCACACGAGGCGCTTGGGTGCACCACCCAAGCCCTGCAGCAGGTGCCAGTGGCCGCTGACCAGGTCCGCAGCTTGGCGCGAGGGCAGCATGCGCGCCATGAGCCAGCGGGAATAGCCCGAGACCATGACCAACACCGGCGGGCTAGCCACGTGGCCGGAAGTGCCCAGCGGAATCTTCGCGGACGGAAACCACAGGTCGCACTGGGCCAACTCGCCCGGCCGGTAGATGGTGCGCGAGGCCGGGTCCACGGGCTGGTAGAGCGGCCGCAGTCGGCGCACACGGTCTTTGAGTACGGTCAGCGAGCGTTGCCAGCCGATCCGCTCAGCGATGACGGTGGCCGGCATCGCCGGCCACTGCTCCAACAGTTCGCGGATACGGGGTTCGACCTCGTCGACGATCGACCCCCTCGCTGCCCGCTCGTACTTGGGCGGGTTTTCGCTGGCCAACGCGCGTTTGACGGTGTTGCGGGCGATGCCCAGGTGCCGGGCGATGGCCTGGATCGGCATATCCTCTGATCTGCGCAGACGGCGGATCTCGGCCCAGTCCTCCACAGTGATCACCCCTCCGATGATCAACCGGGGTGGTCAGATTTCACGCGACGTCACGTGGTCAGTATTGGCGCGTCGCCGACA
>NZ_BAABDD010000065.1:0-2250 GCF_039539445.1 Salinactinospora qingdaonensis | reverse complement strand
CACGAACCCCCCCACGGCGACCTCGAACACCACATCGCCACCATCTGGACCGACCTCCTCAACACCCCCACCATCAGCCGCCACGACAGCTTCTTCACCCTCGGCGGCGACAGCCTCCTCGCAACCCGGCTGCTCAGCAGGATGCGGGAGGCCGGTATCACGGGCGGTGGGCTACGAACCCTGTTCTCCCGGCCCACGCTGGCCGGCTTCTGCGCTTCCCTGACCCAGGAGGAGCCGACCGAGCGGCCGGTGGAACTGGTGGCCGACCCCGAGCACCGGTTCGACCCCTTCCCGCCCACCGAGATCCAGCGGGCCTACTGGCTGGGCCGCACGTCGGACTTCGCCCTCGGCGGGGTGGGGTCGCACTGGTACTGGGAGTTCGACGGGCGCGACGTGGACCTGGAGCGCCTCCAGCGGGCCTGGAACCACCTCATCGCCCGACACGACATGCTTCGAGCGGTCTTCGACGCGAACGGCTGGCAGCGCGTCCAGCCGACCGTGCCGTCCTACACCATCGAGGTCACCGAGGTCGGAGCCGCCGAGGAGGACAAGGCGCTGACCGAGATGCGCGAGAGCCTCTCGGAACGGGTCCCCGACCCCTCGCACTGGCCGCTGGTGGAAATCCGCGCGGTGCGCTGCGAGGACCGCACGAGGATCGCCTTCAGCTTCGACTACATCGTGCTCGACGCGCTCAGCATCCTCACGGTGTTCATCGAGCTGTCGGCGCTCTACGACGACCCCGACACGGCGCTGCCCCCCATCGGCGTCACCTTCCGCGACTACGTGTCGTCGGTGGCGCCCACCCCCGAAGAGCTCACGGCCGCCTGGGACTACTGGGGCGACCGGCTGGCCGATCTGGCGCCGGCCCCACAACTGCCGCTACGCACCGACCCCGCCACACTGACCCGCCCCCGGTTCGTACGGCGCGAGGCCCGTCTCAACGCCGACCAGTGGCAGGGGCTCAAGGATCGGGCCCGCCACCACGGGGTGACGCCGGTGAGCGTGCTGGCCACCGCCTTCGCCGAGGTGCTGGCCCGGTGGAGCGCCGCCCCCGAATTGACGCTGAACTTCACCTTGTTCGACCGCCGCGACGTCCACCCCGACATCGGGCGTGTGGTCGGTGACTTCACCTCCCTGATGCTGGTCGAGTCGCGGCCGGAGGACGGCGAGACCTGGCTGGCCGCGGTGCGCCGCACCCAGCACCAGGTCTGGTCCGACATGGAACACCGGGCGGTGTCGGCGGTCGAGGTGCTGCGCGAGCTGAACCGGCGCGAGGGCGGAGCCGGAGCGGGCATGCCGGTGGTTTTCACCAGCGCGCTGGGACTCTCCGACGAGCTGGTCAACCTCACCACCGGCTTCGGCGAGCAGGTGTGGGGGCTGTCGCAGACCCCGCAGGTGTGGCTGGACAACCAAGTGCTGGAGCGCGGCGGCGAGCTGTCCTTCAACTGGGACGCGGTCGAGGAGCTGTTCCCCGAGGGCGTGCTCGACGCCATGTTCGACGCCTACCGGCGCCTGCTCGACTGGGCCTGTACCGCGGACTGGTCGCAACCGGCCCCTGACCTGCTGCCGCCGACCCAACGCGCGGTGCGCGAGCGGGTCAACGCGACCGAGGGCCCCCATGACCGGCGGCCCTTGCACTCCTCGTTCTTCGAGCACGCCTCCCAGCGGGCGGGCACGCCCGCGCTGCTGTGGGGCGACGACGGACGGCTGGACCACGACGCGCTGGCCGAGGCGGCGTTGCGGGTGGCGGGGGCGCTGCGCGAGCGCGGCGTGGGCCCGGGAGACCCGATCGGGGTGAGCCTGCCCAAGGGCCCCGAGCAGATCACCGCCGTCCTGGGCGTCCTGGCCGCCGGCGCGACCTATGTCCCCGTGGGCGTCGACCAACCGGCCGCCCGCCGCGACCGGATCTACGACCGGGCGGGAGTGCGGCTGGTCCTGACCGATCATGAGCCCGACGACGGGGTGGCCGCCCCGGCGGCGCCCACGCTGCCCGTAACCGCCGCGCTCACGGGGGAGCCGCTGGCGGCTCCGGTGGCCGTCTCCGACACCGACCTGGCCTACGTGATCTTCACGTCGGGCTCCACCGGCGAGCCCAAAGGCGTCGAGATCAGCCATGGGGCGGTGGTCAACACCATCGACGACATCAACGAACGCTTCGGGGTCGGCCCCGAGGACCGGTCGCTGGCCCTGTCGGCTCTGGACTTCGACCTGTCGGTCTACGACCTCTTCGGCCCCCTGTCAGCCGGCGGC
>NZ_BAABDD010000064.1:0-2653 GCF_039539445.1 Salinactinospora qingdaonensis | reverse complement strand
GGAAACGCCGCACCCTGCGCGCGGGCGTCCTCCCGCGCGCGCAGCGCGTCGTTGTCGGGTAGCCGGAGCGCATCACTGCGCCCCGGCCCCCTCAGAACCGTACGTGCCACTCGTCGCGGCATACGGCTCAAGCAGAGCCGCTGGGCGTCTTCTTCTTGCGGCCGGTCAGCCTGTCTTCGGCTTCATGATGCTGCCGGTGACAGTCTGCGTGTGCGAGCCGGAGATTCTTCAACGAGTCCCCACCTCCTTCTCTCCGGTACACGAAGTGGTGCTTGTGCAGCGTCTTCGCTACGGCCGCGAACCAGTCGATCCACTCGCGTGGACTGTCGGGTTCGTATTCCGCACCGGTGATGAGAGTCGTGCCGCACAGAGGGCACAGTCCCTGTTGACGGAATGCCAGCTGGACGCTGACTTTCCCCATGACAGGAGGCGCCTTCTTGCGGCGACGTTTTGCCCAGTAGTCCTGGAGCGCAGGGTCATCTGGAGATGCACCTGCCCTGACCGTGACATGCCGGACGATAGGGGTCCAGGCGAACTTCGGGAGAAAGGTTCCGGATTCCCGGTCCCCGAACACCCATCTATCTTTCCTGGATTTGTTGAATTGACCGAAGTGCCTGTCGACTGCCCAGGTCTTCGACTTGTTGGGGTGTGCACGCCTGGCCCACCGATAGGTGAGCCTCCAGACGTAGTCGTCCAGCGAACTGAATGTCGCGCTGGACACCACCCCACGGTAGTACGTCGCCCATCCCCGGATGACCGGTGTGAGTCTCCGAACTACTGCTGCGGCGTTGGATCCATGCAGTGCCTGCACCTCTGTCCGCAGCCTGTCTCTCAATCTCCTTACCGCATCCTTGCTCGGGCGAATGATGCACTTGCCATCGCCTGATCTGCGAATATTGAAGCCAAGGAAGTCAAAACCCTCTTCCAGGCGCGCGATTTGGGTCTTTTCCTCATTGAAGTGAAGCCCCCTTGGCTCCAGCCATTCGGCCAGTTCTCGCTTGGCCTTCTCCGCCTCTTCTCGCGTGTGCGTGAGAACGACGAAGTCATCTGCATACCGAACAAGGACCGGAGTCGTCGACTTGGTCCCCGGTCTACCGTGGGACACATACCATTCAACCCCGGCTGCGCCTTCCATCCCGTGCAGTGCAATGTTCAGCAGGAGAGGGCTGATCACCCCGCCTTGCGGCGTACCCTCTTCCGTCGGGGCCCACTTGCCTCGCTCCAGCATTCCCGCCTTCAGCCAGCCTCTGATGGCTCCCCTTCCCGGGAACGCTCCGATGGCCTGCATCAGGTGATCGTGGTGGATTCGGTCAAATGCTGCCGACAGATCCGCGTCCAGCACCCACCGCCGCCGTGTGAGCGGCCCCTTCACCATCGAGAAGATGCTCTCGATCGCGTCGTGACAACTCCTTCCCGGACGGAAACCGAAGGACCTGAACTCGAACCGAGCCTCCCACTCTGGTTCCAACGCGTTCTTGACCCGCGCCTGGTGGACGCGATCCGCGATCGCCGGAATCCCGAGAGGCCGCTGCTTTCCATTGCTTTTCGGAATGTACACCCGCTTGACCGGATCCGGCCGACGGCTACTCTCGCTCTGAACTTCCTCCGCCAGCGCTGCGCGCCTTTTCGGAGTCAGAGCGACTTTTCCGTCAACACCAGCGGTCTTGCGGCCAGTGCTCTGCTGAGTAACGCGCCGCACGCTTACCAGCGTGTTGCTTCGCGACCGCAGCATGAGCTTTTGCAGGTTTCGGACCCTTTTCAGATCCCCTTCCTGCGACGCCTTGAAGATCCGTTGGCGGAGTCTCCTTACGCCCCCTTCCTCGGTAACCCAGTCAATGCTGTGCCAGTCGAGGGCAGGCCCGCCCTCTGGTCCGTTCGCCGCCTCTGGCGAGACGCCGTCTAACTTGTGCATCGGTGCAGGTTCCTCCCTTCCTTCACTTCAAGCTCCACCCGGTCCACGTCAGCTCCCTTTCGGGCCGGGGAACTCCCCGTATCCGGCGGGTTATCTACGACACCTCAGAGCCGGTGCCGCGCTTTCCCGGACCTTTCGGCCTGCCGACATTCGCTTCTTGGACCATCCTGTTCCCGCCATGGCTTTGTCTTCCCTTGCGGGTTGCCTACTGCTGAGCAGACCACGACGGGGTTTCCACGTTCCGCACCGTCAAGTTGCGGCTGGTGAGGGTGCCTCCTATACCCCGGGCTCAGTGGTGTCCCTGTAACTCCCTCGTTTACTGAAGGGAGTTCACTCGGCGGCCTTCCCCGCCTGGAGCCTGTTTTGGCCGGTTCTTCTGCTCGTCCACCCGACCGTCCGGGTCACGAGGCATAGACGGAGATTCACTCGCGTTCACCCTGCCCAGCCTTCCCCTTGCCTGTTCCTCCCGGACGACTCGGGAGCCCTTGGGCTTTCAGCCCGGCTTCGCACCCCGCCGTTACCAGCGACGCACGCGGACCTGGGGACTGATCTGGAACACCGATCAGAGAGCAGCCCTCTTACCTTTCCTCTCTGTAGAGCTGCCCCGCTTGGACGGTGCGACCTCGTGTCGCACGTAGACCACCCGCGCACACCCAAAGGCCCGCGCCAGCGCGGCGCGCTGGGGACCGTTCGGGTACAGACGGAAGCTGTACCGAAGCTGCATACGAACAAGCGTACTAC
>NZ_BAABDD010000063.1:0-2740 GCF_039539445.1 Salinactinospora qingdaonensis | reverse complement strand
TTTTCGGGGCCACGACCTCGGGGCGTCCGGCCGAGTTGCCCGGGGTGGAAGAGGCGCTGGGGCTGTTCATCAACACCTTGCCGGTGCGCGTGAGCATCGACCCCGCCACCCCCGCCGCCACCTGGCTGCGCAACCTACAGCAAGCACAAGTGGAGTCGCGTCGCCACGAGCACCTTCCGCTGCCCCGCATCCAGGCGCAGTCGCAGCTACCGGGCGACGTGCCGCTGTTCGACAGCCTCATCGTGTTCGAGAACTACCCCGTCGACGAGCGGGCCGCCCACGAGCACGGCCTGACCATCGGCGACGTCACCGCCCACGAGGCCACCAACTACCCGCTGACGCTCGTCGTCTACGACGCGGACCGAATCGACCTCCAGCTCAAGTACGATCCCACCCTCTTCGAGCCGCAACGGCCCGCTCGACTGCTGCGGCGCTTCGCCGACTTCGTCGAAGGGCTCGTCGCCGACCCCCGACGCGCCGTCGCCGCCCTCCCCGCGAGCGACGAGGAGGAATGCGCACGTCTGGCCGCCTGGGGCGACGGCGGGGCCCCGCAGCACGAGCGCACTCTGGTCCAGCTCCTCACCGAGCAGGCGCGGCTGCGCCCCGACGCCCCGGCACTGATCAGCGCCGAGGCGGAGTGGACCTACGCCCACCTGGACGAACGCAGCACCGCCCTCGCCCAACGGCTACGCGCGCTCGGGTGCGCGCGCGGATCGGTGGTGGGCGTGTCCCTCGGCCGAGGACCGGAGCTGATCGCCGCCATGCTCGGCGTCGTCAAGGCCGGCGCCGCCTACCTCCCCATCGACCCGGACTACCCCGCTGAGCGTCAGCGCTTCATCGTCGAGGACTCCGGTGTGGCACTCGCCATCACCGCCGATGGCCACGGCGACCGCCTCCCCGAGTCGCTGCACCGGATCGCCGTGAAGGGGTTCGACGAGTGGCCCACCGTCGCCGATGCCCCCTCCTGGAGCGGTCCGGAGCTGGACGACCTCGCCTATGTCATCTACACCTCGGGCTCCACCGGGGCCCCCAAGGGCACCATGGTGACCCACCGCGGGGTCTCGGAGTTCGCCGCCGCCATGGTCGAGCGGTTCGGGACCGAACCCGACTTCCGCGTCTTGCAGCTCGCCTCCTCCAGTTTCGACGCCTCGGTCATGGAAGTGTTGATGGCTCTCGGGGCCGGTGCGGCCCTGGTGGTCCCACCGCCCGGGCCGCTGGTCGGCGAGGAGTTGGCCGACACGCTGGCCCGCTACCGTATCGACCTCACCATCATCCCGCCCTCCGTGCTCGCCTCGGTACCCGAGAGCGACTACCCGGGACCGCGCACGCTCGTCGTCGGCGCGGAGGCGTGCCCGACCGAGCTGGTTAACCGGTGGGCGCCGGGACGCCGGATGGTCAACGCCTACGGCCCCACCGAGATCACTATCGCCGCCTCGCTCAGCGATCCCCTGGAACCCGGCCAGACCCCGGCCATCGGTCGCCCCGTGCAAGGCACCCGGCTGTATGTGCTGGATGGGTTGTTGCGTCGGGTTCCGGTGGGGGTTGTTGGGGAGTTGTATGTGGGTGGTGCTGGGGTGGCGCGTGGTTATGTGGGGCGTGCGGGGTTGACGGCGCAGCGGTTTGTGGCTGATCCGTTTGGTTCGGGTGGGCGGTTGTATCGCACGGGGGATGTGGTGCGGTGGAATCGCGAGGGGCAGTTGGAGTATGTGGGTCGGGCCGATGACCAGGTCAAGATCCGCGGGCTGCGCATCGAACCCGGCGAGGTCGAGTCCGCGCTGGCCGCCCTGCCCGGTGTCCGTCAAGCCGCGATCGCCGTCCTCGAAAGCGCTCCCGGTTCCGCCGCTCTCGTCGGCTACGTCGTCGGCGACGGCCATTCAGCGGTGGAGCCCGCCGAACTGCGGTCCCGCCTCGCCGAGATTCTGCCTGCGCATCTGGTGCCCACGGCCGTCCTCACGCTCGACTCCCTGCCCCTGACTCCCAACGGCAAGGTCGACCGGGCGGCGTTGCCCGCGCCCGACTGGGACGCCCTGGCCTCCTCGCGCTACGTCGCCCCGCGTTCGTGGGTGGAGCGGGTGTTGGCGGAGGTGTTCGCGTCGGTGTTGGGGGTGGAGCGTGTGGGGGTCGATGATGATTTCTTTGCGTTGGGTGGGGATTCGATTCTGAGTATTCAGGTGGTGTCGCGGGCGCGGCGTGGGGGTGTGGTGGTGTCGTCGCGGGATGTGTTTGCGCATCCGACGGTGGCGGGGTTGGCTGCGGTGGCCGGTGCGGAGTCGGGTGGGGCTCCGGTGTGGGGTGCGGTGTCGGGTCCGGTGCGGGCGACGCCGATTATGCGGTGGTTCTTCGAGACGCATCCGGTGGCGCCGCACCGTTTCAACATGTCGGTGGTGTTGGATCTGGTGGAGGGGTTCGAGGTTTCGGCGCTGCCGCGGGTGGTGGCGGCGTTGCTGCACCACCACGACATGCTCAGGCTGCGGATGGAAGACGGTAGCGGCGAGCCGGCCCTGCACATCCTGCCCACCGAGGACGTCGACCGGGTACTGGAGACCGTCGACGCCACCGAAACCGACGACATCGACACTCTCGTTGAGAGCCACACCGACCGTGCCCGGGCCGCGCTCGATCTGGTCGATGGGCCGGTGGTGCGGGTGGTGGTGTTCGATGGTGGTGTTGGTGGTGGGGTGCGGTTGGTGGTGGTGGCCCACCATTTGGTGGTGGATGGGGTGTCGTGGCGGGTGTTGGT
>NZ_BAABDD010000062.1:0-2783 GCF_039539445.1 Salinactinospora qingdaonensis | reverse complement strand
CATCTGGAGGTGGGGGTGGGCAACGGCTACTTCCCCCACCGCCTGCCCCGCTGGAGCCCGGTGCGTACGGTGCATTTGTTGGATGTCAACCCCGCCTGCCTGGCCATCGCCGCCCACGCGTTGGGCCGCCGGTTCAGGCTGCACACCCACCACCAGAATGCGCTGGCCCCCTGGTCGGGGCTGGCCGATGACAGTGTGGACTCGGCCAGCGCGGTCATGACCCTGCACGCCATCAAACGCACAAGCCTGGCCGACCTCGACCCGCTGTTCGCCGAGGCCCACCGGGTCCTCACCCCCGGCGGGTGTTTTCTGGGCGCCAGCATCGTGCCCAGTGGCACCAACGTGCACATGGGGCGTCGCGCCCGCCGGCTGATCGAGCGCTACAACGCCGCCGGGGTGTTCTTCAACGCCCACGACTCCAGCGACGACCTCCACCACCTGCTGCGGGAGCACTTCACCCAGGTACGGCTGCGCACCTTCGGCTGCGTGGCCCTCTGGGAGGCACGAGTCTGATGAGTCTGCCCGCTTCCACCCCCGCCCTGGTCGGCATCGGCTGCCGCCTGCCCGGCAACGTGCACGGCCCGGCCCGGTTCTGGAACTTCCTGCTGGAAGACCGCGAGGCGGTCGCCCCGATCCCGGCACACCGCTGGCAGGCGATGCGCGACCTGTTGGCGGTTGAGGATCGGCCCGAGCAGCCCTGGCACGCCGGCGCGCTAGACGACGTCGAGGGCTTCGACCACGCCTTCTTCGCCATCTCGGCCGAAGAGGCCGCCGTCATGGACCCCCAACAACGCCTGCTACTCGAAGTCGTCGTCGAAGCGCTTTACGACGCCGGCTGGTCGCTGGAATCGATCGCCGGGCGCCGCATCGGCATATATGTGGGCGCTGCCGCGCCCGACCACGCCACCCTGGCCTTCGCACCCGGGCAGCAGCCCGGCATGTTGGCCGCGGGCGGGATCGGGGCAAGCATGCTCAGCGCCCGCCTCGCCCACGCGCTCGACCTGCACGGCCCCGCCCTCACCGTCGACACCGCCTGTTCCAGTGCGTTGACCGCACTGCACCAGGCCCGCCACGCCCTGGCAATCGGCGAGATCGAGGCCGCGATCGTGGCCGGAGTCAACCTCCTGGCCAATCCGGTGATCACCCGCGCCTTCCACGACGGCGGCGTCCTCTCTACCCAGGGACGGTGCGCCCCCTTCGACGCCGCCGCCGATGGTTATGTGCGCAGCGAAGCCGTGGCCGCCCTCATCCTCACCCCCTGGGGCGCAACCACTCCGGGGCGGGATCGGGTGCATGCGCTGCTGCGCGGCAGCCACCTCAACACCGACGGCCGTTCTCGGGGCGGCCTGTTCGCCCCCAACCCCCAAGCCCAAGCCGCCCTGCTGCGCGAGACCTACGCCGCAGCCGGCATCGACCCGGGGCGGGTGGACTATGTGGAGGCCCACGGCACCGGCACCCGCGCCGGCGACCGCGTGGAAGCCACCGCCCTGGCCGACGCCTTCGCCCGCACGCCCGACCATCCGCTGTGGATCGGCTCGGTCAAATCCAACCTGGGCCACACCGAAGCCGCCGCCGGCCTCATCGGAACCATCAAAACCGCACTGAGTATTCACCACGGCCACATCCCCGCCACCATAGGCCACACCCAACCGCGCCCGGCAATCGCCGACCTGCCACTACAGGTCATCACCGACACCCGCCCCTGGCCCCACCACCGCCGCCGCATCGCCGGAGTATCCAGCTTCGGCTACGGCGGCACCAACGCCCACGCCATCCTCACCAGCCCACCCCACCGCCCCTCCCCCCGAGGAAGCCGCGCCGAGACAAACACCGGGACGCAACAACCGGTGGTGCTGCCGCTGGCCGCCACCACCGCCCCCGGGCTGGCTGCCACCGCCCGCACCTGGGCCGACCACCTCGACGAGCCCACCGACCTGGCCGCCACGGCCGCGTTGGCCACCCACGGCCGCGACCACCCTGCCCACCGGGCCGCCGTCATCGCCGACACGCCCCCGAGCGCGCGGGAGGCGCTGGCCGCCCTAGCCGCCGGGCGGCCCCACCCCCACCTGATCGGCCCCCACCACGCCCACCCTGAGCGGCCGGTGGTGTTCGTCTTTCCCGGCCAAGCCGCCACACCGGCCCTGGGCGCCGTGCTGGCCCACCGCTTCCCCGCCTTCGCCGCCACCGTGGAACAGGTGCAGGCCGCCCTGGCCCACTACGAGGGCCACGTGCCCTGGACCCCCGGCCAGGAACCTCAGGGCGTGGCGCAGGTGCAACAGGCCACCTTCACCGTCCAGGTCGCCTTGGCCCAGCTGTGGCGCTCGCGCGGGGTGGTGCCCGAGGCGGTGGTGGGCCACTCGCTGGGCGAGGTCGCCGCCGCCCACACCACCGGCGCCCTCACCCTGAACGACGCGGCGCGCCTGGTGTGTGCCCGCAGCCGCGTGCTCGCCCACACCACCCCCCACGGCGGATTGCTGGCCACCACCCTGGACAGCGCCGAGGCCGAACGCCTCACCTCCCGCACCGAGGGCCGGGTGACGGTGGCTGCCGACAACGGGCCCGGCCACACCATCCTCACCGGGTCGCACGAAGCGCTGGCCGCCCTGCGCACCGAGTTGGAGGCCCGCGGGGTGCTGGCCCGGCCGATCCCCCACAGCCCACCCGCCCACAGCCCGCTGCTCGATGAGTACCTCTCCGGGCTTGCCGCTGCCCTGACCGGCCTGCGGCCCCAAGAAGGCAACGTGGCGATGGTCTCCACCGTCACCACCACCCCCACCACCGGA
>NZ_BAABDD010000061.1:0-2987 GCF_039539445.1 Salinactinospora qingdaonensis | reverse complement strand
GGCCCAACGCGTGGGCGGCGATGGCCAGGCAGGCGGGGTTGACATCCAACAAATGCACCGTACGCACCGGGCTCCAGCGGGGCAGGCGGTGGGGGAAGTAGCCGTTGCCCACCCCCACCTCCAGATGCACCGGGCCGGCGTGGGCGGCCAGCAGGGTGTGCAGCACCGCGTTGGGCACCCCCCACACGCGCGGATGGCGCCACCAGATCACCTGCGGGGTGTAGCGCCACCGCATCCCCAGCCGGGTGTAAAGCCCCGGGTTGGCCCCCGCCACAGCGGCAGGCGGCGAAGCGGGAACAGACATCGAAGGCTCCTCAGCTCGACACGACAGATCCAAAAGACGGCACAACAGGGGTGGTGAACGAGCGCGCCCACCCTCGGGTTCGGGAGTCAGGGGGCGACAGGAGGGGCCGACCGGCTTGGGTGGTCCCAGCGCGCGAGCCAGGCGTTGGCGGCCTCGGGATCGACCGTGGCCTCGTGGAAACGCTGCCGCTCAGACTCGGAGAGGTCTCCGGACCAGAAGCCCTCGATCATGTGCAGGAACCCACCGGCGGGCTGAACAAAGTGGGTGTCGTAGTCGGCACACGCGTGGTGCATGAACGCGGCATCGAACGGCCCGCCGTCCTTGGCGCGGGTGAGGATGTGGTCGCGGTAGGTCAGGGCGGCCCGGGTGGAGCCGGCCCAGCCCTGCCCGGTGGTGGGACACAACGGCCGCACCGTGTCACCCATGCCCAACACCGTCCCGCCCGAGGGCAGATAGCCCACCGGCCGGCGCCGCGCCGGTTTCGTGCGGGTGAGAATCGCCGCGCCGGCATCGACCACCTCCGCCGTGGCGCACTGCTCATAGAGGTCGGGGGCGAACGCGCGTAGCCGGGTGAGGAGTTCGGCGTAGACATCGACACGGCGCCCGTGGGTGGGGCGACAATCCAACGCACCCTCCAGGCGGGCGCTGAGGAACACGCTCTCGGCCGGGCCGTGGCCGGTGAGGATGGGCACCCGAAAGATCTCGCCGTGCGGGGTGGTGACCACCTGCACATCAGCCTCACCGGGAAGGAGCCCGTCGAGGTAGACCTGGCAGAGCGCCCGCGGCCCCGCGGCCTGCGCCTGCTCGGCGTCGGGGGCAAACAGCGCGCCCAACTCGCCGCCACCCACCGCCACCACGATGAGGTCATAACGCCCCGCGCAGGCATACCAGTCCAGCTCAGAAACCGTCACCCCGTGGATGTGCACCCGCCCACCCCGCCGGTCGAAGCTTTCGAGCCAGGCGGCCATCTTCTCCCGGGGATCCACCGCCACCCCACCCTGCCCGGGCAGCGCGCCGACAAAGCCCACCGGCACGGCCTGGGGTGGGCGCGCTGACACGCTCACGGTGGCAAACCGCGGCGCGGCCGTCGACCACTCGTCCAGCCCGGCCTGCTGTTCGGCCTCCAGGGTGGCGGGGAAGGTGGCCTGGGTGGGCTCGGCGTTGCCAAACCGCAGCTCGCTGGGATCATGGTTGGTGAACACCTCCACCTCCACGCCCGCTTCCAGCAGGGTGTGGGCCAACACCAGCCCGGATTGGCCCGCCCCCACGATCGCCACGCGCGTCACAACTCCTCCTCGTCCTCGTCGTCATCGGTGGGGGTGGGGGTCAGGGCGCGGGTGATCAGCGCACACACCACCCGCTGCATCGACGCGGTCTGCGCGGGCACACACCCCAGCACCGGCACCGAACCGGGGGCCGGTAGGGCGGCGGCCAGGCGCGCCCGCACCCCCGGGCCAGGGTCAGGGGTGCTCACGGCCACGACATAGGGCCAACCCTGCTCCTCCAAGGCGGCCAGCGTGGCCCGGCCGGCTTCGATCTCGTCGGGGGCCACCACCACGACGGCCCCCACCACCCCCGCCAGCCACTCCTCGGCGCGGGATTGGGGCGTGGGACGGGTACGCGCGCCGTAGAGGTGGACCACCAGCCCCGGGCCGAAGCCATGCCAGCCATAGCAACCCACCCCATGCATCCCCGGGGCGGCCGCGGCCGGGAAAGCACCCGCCACATCGGCCAGGGACAGCGGCGCCACCGCCGACAGCGCCCCCACCGCCGCCGTAGCCACCTCCAACCGCGGCGCACCCACCACCACCCGAACGACCGCCGCATCACCGGGCGCCGAATACATACCGCCCCCGTTCCAGCCGCGAGTGTGCGCTGCAGTTCTCCATCTGGAGGGGATGACGTGCGGCCGCTGGCCACCACAAAGGCCTCACGAGTGGCCTCCCCGCGCCCTCACCACCTGGCCCAACCCCGCCAGCGCACGCATACACGCACCGCGCTCACCGGGATCGATCGCCACGATCGGAATGTCGGGCTCCAGCGCCAAGGCGGCCCCCACCTCCTCCACCCTCTCCGGGCGGGGGCAGCCCGAGGTCACCGCCACCACATGCGCCAGGCCCTGCTCCCGGCAGGCCGCCAACGCCGGCCCCGCCTCGTCCGGGCGCTCTGCGTCCACAGCCACCACCACCCCCACCGCCCCCCGAGCGACATCACGCCACAAGAACCGCTCCCCGACCGGAACGCTGGGGGTGGCCAACACCAACACCGCCGCATCCCCACCAACACCACACCGCGCGAACCCCATCTCGACCCGCCGGTGTTCCTGTCGGTCGGAGTTGGGGATGAGCGTCTCCAGCCGGGCCACCTCGCCCCCGGCCACACTGGCCACCAAGCCCTCCTTGCCCGCGGTGGGGCCGCCGGCGATCACGAGCTTGGCCGAACGCTTCTCCGCCGCGTGGCGCTTCGATCCTGCCGGGGCGAGTTGGTCCAGCCGGCGGGCCAACGCCACCCCCGCCGGCTCCGACAGGCTCACCGCCGGACGCAGCGCCAACCACCCACCCCCCTCGCGGGGCTGCTCCAGCAACTCCTGGACCGCCACCAACACCGCCCCCAACGGCATCCCCACCGCCACCGCCAACTCGACCACCGACACCCCCGGCCACGCCCGCTCCCACACCCCACG
>NZ_BAABDD010000060.1:0-3403 GCF_039539445.1 Salinactinospora qingdaonensis | reverse complement strand
AGGTCACCGTGTTTATCGCGCACCTCGGCCACGGACGTGGTGCGGGAAAAGACAACCGGGTAGGGGTCGATCCCCGCCTCACGCAGGCGGTCCAGCTTCTCGCGGCGGACCCGCACCTGCTCGGGCAACTCGTCGTAGGAATCGCCCAGCACGTCACTCACGCCTCGATGTTATCGGCGGCCACGAGCCCAATGGCCTACATCCCCAGAGGCAGAAGAGAGATTTGATCCCGGTCATCCGGTGTGACTGGATTCGGATAGGCTGGCGTGTGATGCCCATCCTGACTCTTACTATGGGCGCCTGTTTAGATAGAGCCAGTCAATGCTTGATGCCGAGCCAAGCACTGAAATGGGCAAGGGTGCCGGAACTACGTCGCTGGGCCGCGGCGATGGCGTGGACGGTTTCATGGACGTGGGGATGGTATCGAGTCTGCTGCGGGGCAACACGCCGTGCGCTGTCCAGGGCTTTAAGGACAGCAGCGTAGTCACCGCTGAGCGTCCATGCCCGGGCCACGTCTTGCCAATGATGACCAACCCGCGTGGCTTTGACGTCACCGGGAATGCGGATCTGGGAGCCAAGACGAGCGGCTTGCCCAGGGTCTCCGGTTTCTAGTGCTACTGCCACCCGGTGGATCTCGACGTTACCGGGACCGAAGTTAGTGTCATAGGTGGTGGACTCGTGACCGACCATATCTCCGAATCTGGCCGCCTCCTGGAGGTGCTCCTCGGCTCGTGTCTTGTTTCGATCGCGAGCGGCGATCATAGCTCCACGCAGGTGGGCTGATCCGCTGAGGGCGACACTGTTCTCATCTCGTGGATCGACGGGAATCAGGTCGAGGGAGCGTTGTACGAGTTGCTGTGCCGTGTCGTAGGCGGCGTGCGAGAGGAGAATCAGCGCGCGCTGCTGTAAAGCGTGTGCGCTCAGCAAGGGCTGTCCAGAGAATGCGGCGGTCTGCTCCATACGGTCCAAACCGCTGGAGGCCAGCGAGAACCAACCGAATCGGTAGGTCAGTTGAGCGGTATTCCCGTAGGCACGGGCAAGCATCCGATATGCGTGCTCTCGCTCTTCCTCTGTGGAGGAGGCTTCCAAAGCCCCGTGAAGTTGACGTAGCAAAACCGGCATCCGCATCAACGCACGCCGTGTGTAGTCGTTGTGCCGATCCTGCTGGATCGAGGCGAGATCTGCGCTCAACTCGCCCCATGAGGGAGGTTCGACCGCCTCCACGTAAGAGCCCTCGGCGAAGAGAGTCTGTAGCTCGGCCACACCGGGGAGGCCGCCATCCTCTTCGAGTAGTTCTCGAAACGGCTGGTCGTAGAGTTCCTGCGTCTCCATACCCAAAGCCCGCGCGACTGCCGCGACCAGCCCTGGCGACGCCGGCTCCCTACCCTGTTCCACCGCACGAACCATGCTCGCGCTGTAGCGAGCACGGTGTGGAAGCAAGCGCCAACATTGTCGTTGTGGATCACACTCATGTTGAGCGGGTTCATCGCCTCCTCGATACCTACACTCCTGAGCTGTCCGTGAGGTTGTTGAACTCTCTCAACGAGGGCCAAGCCTCTCTGGAGGCAATCGACCATGTTCTCAACCAACGCGGAGCGGTCGCTGAGGCACGCTACGTCACTGCGGGCGTCTCCGGTGCGCGAACCTCCTACCGGCTGTCTGACGGTCGGCGTATCTACGTCAAATGGATACGTCCGGTGCGGCTTCCACATACATGCGCAGACTGCCGTTTCAACAACGAAACCGACTGTCAGGAAGGCTTCTACGGTCTTCGCCTCTACCGCTCTCGGGAAGATGGGTATCTCGTCGGAATCTGCCGGCAACGGATGGATCTGTGCTTGCCTCTCGCAGAGTTCAACCGCAGCCGCCTAGCTGATGAAATCCTGGCCTTCCGACATGCTGAGCATGTCAGGCTGACCAAAGACGCTACAACATCAGCGCCATCTCCGGCCGAAGAGAAGGAGTGACCTATGGCCAATGCCGTCATTGAATACGAAGCGAAAATCCTCGACGTCGCTCCACAGGAGTTGGCTCGCATCATCATTGACAAAGCCGGCAGTAAGGTAACCCTGACCGTCAAGGAGATCGTCTCCGACGACATCGGCGGCGCTCAGGAAACCGAGATCACCGTGTCCGATTTCGACACCACGAACACCCTCCTCGGCAAGTTGGGCTACCGGGCGAAGGCATACCAAGAGAACCAGCGTCAGAGTTTCCTACTCGATGGCGCCCAACTAGAGATCGACTCTTGGCCACACATCCCGCCCTACCTGGAAATCGAAGCTTCAGGGAAAGCGGAGGTTCTGCGCGTTGCCGAACTACTGGGCTATAGCGAAGATCAACTCACCGGCAAGAACACCACCAAAATCTACGCCGACTACGGGATCGATCTGAAGAGCATCACCGACTTGCGATTCACCGAATAACTGCCGCTGTCCGTTCGGGCGTGATTACTGTTCGCCCGAACGGACAGCTCCTAGAGAAGGGACCCCCTGACTATTAGGGGCGTGTGCTTGGCGTTTTCTTGTTCGTGAGTCGGCTGGGACTGGGGTCAGTGTGGGTTGGTGAGGATGTGGTGGGCGTTATCGGTGCGGTGGGGGGTGGGGCGTGTGTTGGAGGGGGCGTTGTTCGCTCGTGTCTCGATCGCTTCGCGATCTCGACAGCCCAGGGGAGGCCGAGGGGTGAGGAGGGGCGAGCCGAGGCCGGGGTGGCAGGTAGTGCTGTGGTTCGACGGTGCTCAGGCGTGGTAGGTGCGGTGGACGAACCATGCTGAAACCCCTCTCCAGGCACAACAGTTCCCCGCCCGCCTCCTGGCCCCTCGGGGGAGGGTGCCTGAAGGGAGCCCCCTCCCTGGCACCCCCGGGAAGATTTCCTCAAGAGAGCCCCCCTCCCTGGTGTTCTTTCCGGACAGGTTTCCTGAAGGGAGCTTCCTGGCTGCCGAGATCGCGAACATGGGCACCACGGGATCGCGCCAGATACCTAAGTCCCCCCTGGCTGCCAAGATCGCGAACATGGGCACCACGGGATCGCGCCAGATACCTAAGTCCCCCCTGGCTGCCAAGATCGCGAACATGGGCACCACGGGATCGCGCCAGATGTCTAAGTCCCTCCCTGGCTGCTGAGATCGTGAGTATGGGCGCCACGGGATCGCGTCAGATGCCTAAGTCCCTCCCTGGCTGCTGAGATCGTGAGTATGGGCATCACGGGATTGCGTCAGATGCCTAAGTCCCCCCTGGCTGCTGAGATCGCGAAGCGATCGAGGCACGAGCGGCGGGCGAGGGGCTTTGATCTCCTTGCTTCGAAAGTTCCTTTTTCGCCTCCTCAACCCCGGTGGTGGGGAGGAGCCAACCTGACCAGCGGGTCTGTCCTTTTTATCCCGGTGCGACATATGGGGGTGCCCCAT
>NZ_BAABDD010000059.1:0-3477 GCF_039539445.1 Salinactinospora qingdaonensis | reverse complement strand
GGTCCTGCTCTTGGGAGGTATCGGCGCGTAGGCCCTCCAGATGCCGGAGAAACGCACCGTCAACGTGGATACGTCGGTCGAGATGCCCCATGGCGGCGACCAGCTCTGGCCGCAGGGCCGAGAGGTAGTTGATCCGGTGCACATCCCGTTCTGCCTCCGTGATCATTCGGCGCACGTTCGCGGCGTAGGTATGCGACAGCGCGAGCGCGTCCTCTGCGGAGTCGATCGCCGCTTCGAGACGGCCACTCTCGGTCTGCGCCCGCATGACGGCGATCACGGCCTCATGTTCGTCTTCCAGGGACCGGTTGGTCGCGATGAGGAGCAGCATGACCGCCGTGTTGTCGACGTTGACGTAGAGCGTCTCGCCGTCCGACGCGATCGTTTCGTACAGAACCCGCGCCTTGAGGGGGCGTCGTCCACTCGTTGTCAGGGTCGGCGTACTCGACGGAGAAGTACGGGGTGGGCTCCTCGTGGCGGAGCAGATGGTCCAGGACATGCACGGCGACCCGCTCATGCTCGCCGTCCGGCCGGCTGGGCGCCATCGCCGCTGTCGCCCGCGTCATCTCCGCGAGGAGGGTTTCGCGGGCGACGCCGAGGTGGCCGTCCAGCCTCGATGACAGCGCGATCCTGTCGACCGTGAACTGAGTCAGGGAGATGAAGTCATAGGCCGACCAGTCGATCTTCGACGGGTTGCGCCCACGGTTCACGTGAAGCTCGAAAATAGGCGACAGATGCGCCAGTGCGCGACGCCGAGGCGCGGCACTGCCGATAAGCGAAGGAGCCACGCCTTGAGTCATGGCAGACGGCTCCGACCATGTCGGGCAGCACACCATGCCCGTGGAGACTCGTGGAAGGACTTTGCGTGAGGATTGTTGATCATGGGCTGCCCCGAAGAGATGCGCCGGATAGCCACGGCTCCTGCACATCAGACGATAAGCCTCCGCAGGGACACAAGAAGAGGAATTCCAGGAATCGGCGGTACAGGGGAAGAGTCGACCTCACGCTTCCTCGTCAACCGGGAATCCTCGGGGCCGTGCCGTTTTCTTATCGGTCTACGGCGCTGGAGGCACCGGGGTCGAGCTGGCACGGGCCATGGCCGCCTCGACGCCGGCCCCGGCAAAGCCTTCGCGCAGACCGCGTAGCCGGGCCTAGGCCCGAGGGGGTGGACTTGGGTCAGGGGCCTGTTTACGCTCGTCGAGTCCCTTGGCCTGGGCCAGGTCAACGGGCGCACCCCCGCGCCCCCTCGGCGGTGGGGTAGTGAGCACCAGCTTGGCGACACAGTAGCAGCAGTGGTGGGAGGCGTCGCGGCGCCGGCGAGCTCGCGGCCTCCACCGGGTTTTGTGGAGTTTCTCTTGACCAGGGTTTACTCTCTGGTGTTTAAAGAGTCAGGGAGCTATGCCCGCACCACGTACGTCCCCTGAGGAGCTTGGGAGCCGTGCGCGCGATCGGCACCAGCGCCCGTCCGCTCCCGCATGTGGCCCAGGATTTAGGGAGTCACCGCGAGGCATTGCGTAACTGGGGCCGCCAAGGGTAAGGCCGACACAGGCCCGCGTGAGGGCCGGCTCACCACCGCCGAGCGCGAGGAGCTGCGGCGACTGCGTAAAGACAACGCCGAGCCCATCGAACACGACGGCCTGTGGGCCACCAAGTCTCAGGGCAAACATGCCTTAGTGACGTGGGTGGGTTGGTACAACCACCAACGCCTGCACTCGGTGTTGGACTATCTCCCACCCATCGAATACGAACAGCACCATCACCAACAAACAGCGGTCCGGAAAGCCTCCTGAAACAACCGCACCGGACCCCACAGAACCCGGGGCAGTTCAGCCGTTGTGCCTGATGGCGACGACCTCAACGGTGATTCCGCACCGGCGCAGCGCCACGGCGGTGCGGTACAGCTCGACCTGAGCCAGGGGGTAGAGGTTGTCGACGGTGACATCGGAGTGCTTGGCCAGTCGGATTCCGAAAACGACGGTCCTCGGCTGGAAGCCAGAAAGGTCGCGCTCAGGAGCCATGGAGGCCACAGTGTTGGCGAACCACTCGTGGGCCTGCTTCTCGTAGTGCAGACTCTCCACGGCCGACTTGGCCTGGTTGAACAGGTGGCTCAAGCCCGCGGCTGAGGATGCCTGCTTGACGTGGACCAGCTCGTTGCCCGGACCCAGTAGGTCGCACAGCTCAATCCCATTGCCGGAATGGACATCGGTGTGGGCGAGGTTCTTGTCCAGGCACAGGTAGCCGGGCTGCGTCTCGGCGACGTGCCTGTTATAGGCGGCCTCGGGCGACTCCCGGTCGTACCTGTACGCCAGCCAGTCCGGCCATTCGGGGAGGTCCACCGATGACCCTTTCGCCAGGAGGTCTGCGGTCTCACGGCGGACCTCCTCCAGGTAGCGGGGGCCGTACTCATACCAGCGCCCGTCTCGCAGCACGTACATCTCGCTGCCCGGCGCTACCGTAGCCTCGATCCAATAGCACAGGTTGCGGTGCTCGGCGATCTCCCGCTGACCGTTCGCGTCCTCGAACAGCCTGATCCAGCCATTCTTGAGCGCCTGAGCGAGCGTCCCCTTCTTCAGGTGGCGAAGCCGCGCCGAAAGATCCTCTTCCCGGAATTCACTGCGCAGGGGGCACGACACGGGCCCGATGCGGACCTGGAAGGACCGCGTCTCATTGAGCTGGTCGAAGACGTCCAGCGGCGGCGAGATCGCGAGCCCGATGGACTCCGGCTCGCGCAGCCCGTCCTCGACTAGCGACCAGAGCACCTCGATTTTCTCAGGGGAACGGACCTCTTTGCGGTCCTCCAGGAACCGCATCTCCTCCTGCACATAGCGCTCTTCCACGGTCGCGGCGATGAAGCGGATGTCGTTGACGAGGTCGACCTGGTCGACACCGAGATGGGTACGAATGCCGTCCCCGCATTCGACGAACCGCGCCTTCTCACCGCCACGCGCAGCGGTGAGCTCATTCAGTCCGCACCTGGCTTTGAGCCGGTTCACCAATTCCCTTTCATGGCGAAGTCCGAAGGTGCGCACCTCTTGGCCGCGCGGTACGTGGATACTGCCGTACCGGTTCACGGTGTCCATGTCGCGGGTGTTCACCGTGGCCACGGTGGCCGGGTCGAGAGCACATGCGGCGAACGTGCGCCCGAACTCCGGGTCCCTGAGGTCTCTCGGGATGAAGTGGTGCCCACCGCCGTAGCCGAAGGCGTAGACGACGTTGTCCACCGCGACGAGGACGGCGACGACCGGAGAAGTCGCGCGCAGGTCCAGGTCGATCGCGGTGGTCCGAACCGCGTCGGCCTGCCAGTCGGGCGGGCGCTCGCCGCCGCGCATCCCGTACAGCACCACCGCGGGCATCGTGGCGATGCGGGTGGCCCTGAGGTCGAGCTGTTGGCGGGCGGTTCCAGCTTCGTCAAAGACCGCACACATACTCCGCTCGTCTGCTTCCACACCGGTCAGCCGGTACAGCGTGACCTCGCGGACG
>NZ_BAABDD010000058.1:2317-5709 GCF_039539445.1 Salinactinospora qingdaonensis | reverse complement strand
TGTTGGGGATTGTGTGCGGCGGTGTCCTACTCTCCCACCCCGCACCATGGAGGCAGTACCATCGGCGCTGGTGGGCTTAACGACCGGGTTCGAAACGGGACCGGGTGTTTCCCCACCGCTATCACCACCGCACAACCCTCACCCCTGCCTCCACCGGTGTGGAGCAGGGAAACCCATGAGGAAGCGTTGACTGTGGTAAATGTGCGCGAGTATCCAGCATCTGCGGTGGGCAAGCCCTCGGCCGATTAGTACCGGTCAGCTCCACACCTCACGATGCTTCCACCTCCGGCCTATCAACCCCCTCATCTCGGGGAAGCCTTACCCGATCACCGTCGGTGGGAGACCTCATCTCGGAGCGAGTTTCCCGCTTAGATGCTTTCAGCGGTTATCTCTGCCGAACGTAGCCAACCAGCCATGCTCCTGGCGGAACAACTGGCACACCAGAGGTTCGTCCATCCCGGTCCTCTCGTACTAGGGACAGCCCTCCACAAGTCTCCAACGCGCGCAGCGGATAGGGACCGAACTGTCTCACGACGTTCTAAACCCAGCTCGCGTGCCGCTTTAATGGGCGAACAGCCCAACCCTTGGGACCAACTCCAGCCCCAGGATGCGACGAGCCGACATCGAGGTGCCAAACCATCCCGTCGATACGGACTCTTGGGGAAGATCAGCCTGTTATCCCCGGGGTACCTTTTAGCCGTTGAGCGACACCGCTTCCACCAACCAGTGCCGGATCACTAGTCCCTGCTTTCGCACCTGCTCGACACGTCCGTCTCACAGTCAAGCTCCCTTGTGCACTTACACTCACCACCTGATAACCAACCAGGCCGAGGGAACCTTTGGGCGCCTCCGTTACCTTTTAGGAGGCAACCGCCCCAGTTAAACTACCCACCAGACACTGTCCCCCATCCGGATCACGGACGCGGGTTAGATGCCCGAAACAGCCAGAGTGGTATTTCACCAACGCCTCCACCCCCACTCGCGTGGCGGCTTCACCGGCTCCCACCTATCCTACACAAACCATCCCAAACACCAATGTCAAGCTATAGTGAAGGTCCCGGGGTCTTTCCGTCCTGCTGCGCGAAACGAGCATCTTTACTCGTAGTGCAATTTCACCGGGCCCGCGGTTGAGACAGCGGGGAAGTCGTTACGCCATTCGTGCAGGTCGGAACTTACCCGACAAGGAATTTCGCTACCTTAGGATGGTTATAGTTACCACCGCCGTTTACCGGCGCTTAGATTCCCAGCCTCACCCCCACAAAGGAGGCTCACCAGTCCTCTTAACGTTCCGGCACCGGGCAGGCGTCAGTCCGTATACCGCGTCTTACGACTTCGCACGGACCTATGTTTTTAGTAAACAGTCGCTTCCCCCTGGTATCTGCGACCCACCCCAGCTCCACACGCCAGGTGCCTCACCAGAGCGGGCTCCCCTTCTCCCAAAGTTACGGGGACAATTTGCCGAATTCCTTAACCACGGTTCACCCGAACGCCTCGGTCTACTCAACCCGACCACCTGCGTCGGTTTCGGGTACGGGCCGTCCACACACTCGCTAGAGGCTTTTCTCGACAGTACGGGATCACTCACTTCACCACACCGGCTCGACATCACGCCTCACCCATCACAGGGCACGGATTTACCAACACCCCAGGCTACACGCTTATCCCGGGACCACCATCGCCCGGTAGAGCTACCCCCCTGCGTCACCCCATCACTTACCCCCCACCCCCTCAGGCCCCACCCCACACTCCGCAAACCCCGAAAGGCTCACAAAACATGGGCATGGTTAGTCTCAGAGGCAGGCAGCATTGGACGCGCATGGACGGGTACGGGAATATCAACCCGTCATCCATCGACTACGCCTGTCGGCCTCGCCTTAGGCCCCGACTCACCCTGGGCGGATTAACCTACCCCAGGAACCCTTAGTCACTCGGCGCCAACGTTTCTCACGCTGGTATCGCTACTCATGCCTGCATTCTCACTCGCGCCCCCTCCACCGCCACTCCCGTGACGACTTCACCGGCGGACACGACGCTCCCCTACCAACCCACACACAGTGGGCTCCACAGCTTCGGCGGTGTACTTCAGCCCCGCTACATTATCGGCGCAGAATCACTTGACCAGTGAGCTATTACGCACTCTTTCAAGGATGGCTGCTTCTAAGCCAACCTCCTGGTTGTCTCAGCAACTCCACAACCTTACCCACTTAGCACACCCTTAGGGGCCTTAGCTGATGATCTGGGCTGTTTCCCTCTCGACCACGGAGCTTATCCCCCGCAGACTCACTGCCACGCTCAAGTTCACCGGCATTCGGAGTTTAGCTGACATCAGTAACCCGGTCAGGCCCATCAACCAACCCGTCGCTCTACCTCCGGCAACCACACGCGACGCTGTACCTAAATACATTTCGGGGAGAACCAGCTATCACAGAGTTTGATTGGCCTTTCACCCCTACCCACACCTCATCCCCCAGGTTTTCAACCCTGGTGGGTTCGGGCCTCCACACGGTCTTACCCGCGCCTCACCCTGGACATGGGTAGATCACTCCGCTTCGGGTCCACAGCATGCGACTCACACGCCCTCTTCAGACTCGCTTTCGCTCCGGCTCCCCCACAACGGGTTAACCTCGCCACACACCACGACTCGCAGGCTCATTCTTCAAAAGGCACGCCATCACCCACACAAGGCTCTGACGGCTTGACAGCACACGGTTTCAGGTCCTCTTTCACCACCCCTCACCGGGGCACTTTTCACCTTTCCCTCACGGTACTCGTCCACTATCGGTCACCAGGACGTATTCAGGCTTGACAGGTGGTCCTGCCAGATTCACACGGACTTCCACGAGCTCCGCGCTACTCGGGAACACACCCCACACACCACCACAGGCCTTCACCTACGGGACTCTCACCCACTTCGGCGCCGCATCCCAACGACTTCGACTAGCCCACAGCAGCACGCGCCCAGCCGGCAGACCAGACCAGATGCTCCCACAACCCCGCACACGCAACAACTGCCGTCTCTTCCACGCGCACGGTTTAGCCACCATCCCCCTTCGCTCACCACTACTAAGGGAATCACTCTTGTTTTCTCTTCCTACGGGTACTGAGATGTTTCACTTCCCCGCGTCACCACCACTGCCCTATCCATTCAGACAGCAGCGACGTGCCATCACACACGCCAGGTTTCCCCATTCGGACACCCACGGATCACCGCTCGGTTGACAACTCCCCGTGGACTATCGCGGCCTCCCACGTCCTTCATCGGCGCCTGGTGCCAAGGCATCCACCATGTGCCACACACACTTGACCACCACAGATACAAGATACTCGCGCACACTCTCCACAAATCAAACACCACGGCCACCCCCACCCACAACACCACCACCCACACAGGC
>NZ_BAABDD010000058.1:0-2222 GCF_039539445.1 Salinactinospora qingdaonensis | reverse complement strand
CCACACAGGCAGCAGCGTCTTCAGCAGGCCAGCCTCAGGAACACCACCCCCACCCACAGCACCAGACACCCAACCAGGCATCCAGCCCACAGGAACCAGGGGCAACAGTTGCTCCCTCAGACACCCAACAGCGCGCCCCCACCATCACCACCAACCAGGCACCACCCAGCCAAACCAGGCACCACCCAATCACCAGCAACAATGAGGAACGTTCGTCTCTTCTTGCGCCCGCTCTCCACACGTCCAACCACACCCAAACCAGCCACGGAGGCACGCCTCAACGCAGCCCAGCCCAGGCGATCACAGTCAGACTCCACAACACCGAGCCACACGTGCAGCAGCTGCCCGGCCAACCCCTTCGGTCAACCCACCAACAACCACCACACCCAAACAGGCTCCTTAGAAAGGAGGTGATCCAGCCGCACCTTCCGGTACGGCTACCTTGTTACGACTTCGTCCCAATCGCCAGTCCCACCTTCACGCGCTCCCCCCACACGGGTTAGGCCACACGTTTCGGGTGTTACCAACTTTCGTGACGTGACGGGCGGTGTGTACAAGGCCCGGGAACGTATTCACCGCGGCATTGCTGATCCGCGATTACTAGCGACTCCACCTTCATAGGGTCGAGTTGCAGACCCCAATCCGAACTGAGACCGGCTTTCAGGGATTCGCTCCACCTCACGGCATCGCACGCCCACTGTACCGGCCATTGTAGCATGTTTGCAGCCCAAGACATAAGGGGCATGATGACTTGACGTCATCCCCACCTTCCTCCGAGTTGACCCCGGCAGTCTCCCATGAGTCCCCACCACCACGTGCTGGCAACATGGAACAAGGGTTACGCTCGTTGCGGGACTTAACCCAACATCTCACGACACGAGCTGACGACAGCCATGCACCACCTGTCACCGATCCCCAAAAGGACCCCCCATCTCTGGAGGATTACCGGCAATGTCAAACCTTGGTAAGGTTCTTCGCGTTGCGTCGAATTAAGCAACATGCTCCGCCGCTTGTGCGGGCCCCCGTCAATTCCTTTGAGTTTTAGCCTTGCGGCCGTACTCCCCAGGCGGGGCGCTTAATGCGTTAGCTACGGCACGGAACCCGTGGAAAGGCCCCACACCTAGCGCCCAACGTTTACAGCATGGACTACCAGGGTATCTAATCCTGTTCGCTCCCCACGCTTTCGCTCCTCAGCGTCAGGAAAGGCCCAGAGACCCGCCTTCGCCACCGGTGTTCCTCCTGATATCTGCGCATTTCACCGCTACACCAGGAATTCCAGTCTCCCCTACCTTCCTCAAGCATGCCCGTATCCACTGCCAAACCAGCGTTAAGCACTGGACTTTCACAGCAGACGCGACACACCGCCTACGAGCTCTTTACGCCCAATAACTCCGGACAACGCTCGGACCCTACGTATTACCGCGGCTGCTGGCACGTAGTTAGCCGGTCCTTATTCCCCACCTACCGTCAACCAGAGCAAAAACCCCAGCCTACGTCAACAGGAAAAGAGGTTTACAACCCGAAGGCCGTCATCCCCCACGCGGCGTCGCTGCGTCAGGCTTTCGCCCATTGCGCAATATTCCCCACTGCTGCCTCCCGCAGGAGTCTGGGCCGTGTCTCAGTCCCAGTGTGGCCGGTCGCCCTCTCAGGCCGGCTACCCGTCACCGCCTTGGTAGGCCATCACCCCACCAACAAGCTGATAGGCCGCGAGCCCATCCCCAACCAGAAAAACACCTTTCCACCCCCCACCATGCGGCAGAAGGTCACATCCGGTATTAGACCGAGTTTCCCCGGCTTATCCCAGAGTCAGGGGCAGGTTACTCACGTGTTACTCACCCGTTCGCCGCTCGACTACCCCCCCGAAGAGGAGCGCCTCGCTCGACTTGCATGTGTTAAGCACGCCGCCAGCGTTCGTCCTGAGCCAGGATCAAACTCTCCACCACAGGCCAAACAACCACCCCCACAAGCCAGGAAACACACCCAACCACACAGGGGCAGCCAAACCTAAAAACAGAGAGCCAAACCCTCAAACAAACACACCAACCAGACACCCAACCACAGCCAGGCCCCCAGCCAGCATGCCCTCAAAGGAACCCAACAACCACCACGCAAAAACGCGGCAGCCAAGGGCCAAAAAACAAGGCACAAGAAAAACAAACACGCGCTGTTGAGTTCTCAAGAAACAACCGCCCAACCCCCACAAGCCAAAAACCAGCTCTTCA
>NZ_BAABDD010000057.1:0-6256 GCF_039539445.1 Salinactinospora qingdaonensis | reverse complement strand
GAGCAAACAGCAAAGCGAGCAGTTCATCCGCGATGTGCTGCAAGAGAGTGAGAACAGTGCCTGACCTCGTGTTCCGCAAGAGCAGCTACAGCTCTGGGAACTCACAGAACTGCGTCGAAGTCGCCCACCTGCCCCCCGACTTCCGCACCAGCAGCTACAGCGGCCACGCTCAAAACTGTGTGGAGGTCGCTGACCTGCCCTGTGGTGCGGCTGTCCGCGACTCCAAGCACCCCGAGCTGGGCCACCTCGCCTTCAGCGCTGCCGAGTGGTCGGCCTTCCTCACCACCCTCAAGACCGAAGGCGACGCCGCCTAAGTTCTGTTTTTGAAAAGGTCGGCGCGGGCGGGGGACGGAACAGGGGAGCGTGTCCGCTGTCGCCCCTACGGGCTGCCGAGATCGCGAAGCGATCGAGGCACGAGCGGACGACGAACACCCCCACGCACCCCCGACCCCAGCCGTTCGAAAAACAGAACCTAACCTCCAAGCGAGCCCGCGCCCTCTCTCTAGTCGGCTTGGGAGAGGGCGTTAGCGACGCTTCTTCACGGACATAGTTGCACTCTTTGTCCGACATAGCGCTCCGCGCTTGCCGGAATCGTGGCACTACCCCTTCTTGCGGCCGCGTCCGGTCGACGGAGGGCGCCAGTCTGCGAGGGCTTCGTCGGTGAGTCCGAGACGGTCGGCGGTCTGCGAGACGAACCCGGCGAAGTAGTCGGCGGGGCTGCCCGCCGTAGAGCGGGTCGAAGTCGCCGTGCCACTGCGCCACCCAGGGCAGCACCTCACGCATGCCCGCCAGTAGCGGCGTCAGCTTCTCGCCGCCCCAACCGTCGCCCTGCTCCCGATCGACGATCAGCATGGCCAGCGCCTGCGCCTGCTCGCGGTGGTCGAAACCGGCCCAGCCCAGCAGCAGCGACCCGTCCTTGGTGCTGCTCGCGCCGTCGCGCCCGGCGTAGGGGTAGGAGATGAACCGCTCCTTGGGCACGTCGAGCTTGCCGCGATTGCGCCAGCAGGAGGTCTGCCGGAAGTCGGCGGAAGCGTACTTGGGCGGTGTGGGGATCTCGTCGCGGATCTTCTTCTTTCGCTGCTCGTCCTCGGCGGCGTCCTCGGCGCGCTGCTGCTCCCACACCTTCTCCCACTCGGCGCGCTTGGCCAGCCCCTTGTCCTTGTAGCGCATCGCGGCCAGGTAGGGCACGTGCTCGGTCGGCACCAAGTCGGCGACCACCTTTTCCAGATCGGTGTGGGGAGCGTACAGCTCGGCCACCGACACCGCGTCAGGGTCGGCGCGCGGCGCGTCAACTTCACGCCGACGCGGCTCGGTTACGAACGAACGTGACGAGCGGTCGTCTCGAACCGCCCCCGGTGCTGTGGCAAAGCACCGGGGAAAGGGAGCTTCGAGAGACCGTCAGGAGGCGCGCAGCGCGTCGTGGGCGATGTCGAGGGCCACCTCGAAGGAGATGGCGACCGTGTCGTGGTCGTCGTGGTCGGCCGTGGCCGTGGTGTCGTCGGGGTCGATGGAGACACCCCACTCGCCGTCGGAGGGGCCGTCGATGAGTGCGACACGGCCCTGGTCGCGGATGGTGACGGAGACAGCTCCGGAGCTGAAGGAGTTCACGTCCCGCTCGACCTCGGAACCGAAGGCGGCGTCGATCGAAGCGTGGATGTCCTGAGGTGCCGGTGCGTCCATGGGGCTCTCCGATTCAGGCAGAGGGCTCAAAAAGGGGCGGCTCATGCCACGCTCGCGCGTCGCCCCTACGACGTTCTCGCCTGGCGAGACAGCGGGCACACGATCCGCCGACGGCGCCATGATCGCGGTGAGGATGTCTACTCGGCGATCCTCGCCGGCCAGGTATCCTCGCCGCGATCATGAAGCTCGTCCCACGAGCGAAGCGAGAACACCACCCGCCCGCGTCGCGCGTCGGGAGGCGCGGTCGCGCTTCCGGTCTGCTCGCGAGATGGTGGCAGTTCCGCGGGGTCCGCCATATCGACTCGTGCGACACCGGAAAAATATCGGACAAATGGGACAATCTACATGTAACCATTATGTTTTTTGCGGATTTCTCTGATTAGCTGGCGTGGTCGGCTACGCGCACGCGCGTGGTGGCTCACCAAGAGTTGACGTGGCCGCGCTTGCCGCCCGGTTCTGGAGGTCGGCGTGCACCGAGACCGCTGCCCTCACTCCGTTGCGGCGGGCAACGTCGACGGTGGTGTGCCACACCCGTCGTAGCTGCGCGGCCCGAGCCCCCGCAGCAGGGAACGTGGCCAAGGGCAAAACTCAACGCGCTCTATCTCCTCACGTGTGTCCTGCCTTTTCGTGACTGGAAAGCGAGCCCTGTGTCGATTCACGAGGCGTCCAAGAGCAACGGCGCTACCGATGGTCTACTCAGCCCCCGGGGATTCGTGGTTGTGGCGACCCTGGTCGTGGCGACCGTGCTGCTGGGGATGAGCGCCACGGCCGGCGCCCTCATCGCCACCGCCGACGACAGCCAAGGCGACATGGCCGCCGCAGCGCAGGCGAGTCAGGAAGCGAGCCCCGGCGACGAGCAATCCGCCCCGCAAGCCTCGGAAACTCCGTTGGCCAGCGCCCCGCCAGGGTTCCCCGACGGCAGCGCGAGCACCTGCGGGCTGGCCGCAAGCGAGGAGAGCGAGCAGACGACATTCGATGCGTGGCCGGAGGCCACCGACTGGAACGGCTTTGCGGGCAACGTGCGGGTCCCCACCGTGATCGGTCAGGGGCCGGGCGTCGTCGAAGGCAACGGTTTCCGGTACTGCTTCGCCCAGTCACCCACAGGCGCGGTGCTGGCGGCCGCGAACTACACCGCGATGCTCGACACCCCCGAGCTGGTCCAAGAGACGGTCGAGCGCACCTACGCCGAAGGCGAGGGCAAGCAGACGGTCCTGACCCGCTTGGCCGCGGAGGGCGTCGTCCTCGACCAGGCCACCCAGGGCCGGATCGCCGGAGTCACGCTAGTGGGCTACGACGACTACCGCGCCCGTGTGGACGTGGCGCTGACACCTCCCGGCGAAACCGGGGACATGACCTCTGACATGGTCGACCTGCGCTGGGAAGAGGGTGACTGGCGCGTGGTCGTCGGCGACGACGGCGAGCCGGTCGTGCCGGCCTCGACTCTCGATTCCCTTGACGGCTATCTGCTCACCCCCCAAGCAAAGGACCAAGGGTAACTCGGCTCCGACCATGCGAGCCCCTAGCGTAGACGGATGCGCAGAGTACGCGATATCGCGCTGTTCAGCGCGCTCACGGCCGTCTCCGCGGTGGTGGCGCTAACCGGCGAGCCGGTGGGCGGGCTGGTTTTCCTGGTGTTCTTCGGTGGCGGCGGGGCCGTCTACTTATCCCTGACGTGGCAGCGCACGGGCCGCTCGAGCACGCGGCAAGGCCAGACTCCGCCGCTCGAGCACGGCACCCTGCCGGGCGCCGAGAAGTACACCGCTCATCCGGTGGGCGTCATCTTCCCCAGCAAGCGGAGGACGGGAGCCATCACCGCCCTCGGCTCCGCCGCCTTCGTACTCATAGGTGCCGCCCTCCTTACGGACACGCTTGCCTCCAGCCCGAGCGCGCCGCCGGGCGAGGCGAGTGGCAGCCTCTTCGCCGCTGTCCTCGGCGCTGTCACGATCGGGGTGTTCGGCTCCTTCGGCACGCTAGGGGTGGCTTCGGCGCTGCGAGCCAGGGGCGGGATCGCGCTGCTGCCTGAGGGGATCTACCTGCGCGCGCCCGCCGGCCGGGCGTGGGTGCGCTGGGATGATCTCGCTGACGTTGCGCTGCGTAGCGACGGTACGAAGGCCACTGGCCCGGTCGGCAGCTACATCAAGGTGCGCGCCCGTTCCGCGGACGCGATCGTGCTGACCGGGCCGAACCGCTGGCTGCATGGGATCAACCGGGGCTCCTACGGCATGGACATGGGCTACCCCTGCCAGTTCCTCCGCCACGCTCCCGAACCGGTGCTCGCCGCGATCCGCCGCTACCGCGCCGCCCCCTCGGCTCGCGAGCACCTCGCCAACCCGGCGGTCGTCGACGACCTTGGAGACGGTGGGCGCTAGACACCTCTGGATGGCATGGAACAAAGGTACGAGCGATGGCCTCCCATCGCTCGTACCTCGATCGCTTCGCGATCTCGGCAGCCTAGGAAGGTGCCGACTCACCAGCGAGCATCGCTCCCAGGCGCGAACGACGGAAGAACCGTTCACGCTGCCTCGATCCCAGTCTTTCGTTTCTGTGGGGCCGTGGCCACGCGGTGCGGACGGACCCGATGGGTCCCCGAGGCGTGGCGCGTGCCGGCCGTGGCCTCGGCCGGCACTCGGCACAGACATAAAAGGGCCGCGGCGGTGAGCTGCCCTGCGTCATGTCACCGCCGCGGCCGGGGATGGGTCGGGGTGGCCCCGGAGGCCCCGACCTCGTTGGTTAGGTGAGTTCTAGTCGCAGGCGGTGCCGTTGACGGTGAACTCCTCGGGCACCGGGTTGTCGCCGCTGTGGGAGGCGTTGAACCCGGCGGTGACCGAGGCGCCCGGGGCCAGGTCGCCACTGGCCCAGGAGGGCGCGGTGGCGGTCACGGTGGTGCCGCTTTGGCTCCACTGGGCGCTCCAGCCGTTGGTGAGCTGCTGGCCGGCGGTGAAGTCGAAGGCCAACTCCCAGTCCTGGATCGCGGTGTCGCCGGTGTTGGTCACCGTCACCGAGCCGGTGAAGCCGCTGTTCCACTCGTTGGCCACCGAGTAGTCCACCGCGCACACCCCACCGGTGGTCTCTTCGTCGGTGGTGAAGGTGACCGTGGCGCTGGCCTCGGAGGTGTTGCCGGCCAGGTCGCGGGCGACCACGTAGTAGGTGTACTCGGTGGCCGGCTCCAGCCCGCTCAGCGTGGTGGAGGTCCCGCTGGGCGAGGCCACCAACTCATCACCACTGGAGGTCTGCTCGTAGACCTCGTAGCCGGCCAGGCCGCTGCCGCCGGAATCGGTGGAGGCCCCCCACGACAGGGTCGCTGCCGAGGTGGTCACGTCCGAGGCGCTGGGCTCCCCCGGCACCGTCGGCGGCGTGGTGTCCACCGGCGGGGCACCGGTCGTGAAGCTCACCGACGCGCTGGCCTCGGAGGTGTTGCCGGCCAGGTCGCGGGCGACCACGTGGTAGGTGTACTCGGTCTCGGGCTCCAGCCCGCTCAGCGTGGTGGAGGTCCCGCTGGGCGAGGCCACCAACTCATCACCGCTGCTGGTTTCGCGGTAGACCTCGTAGCCGGCCAGGCCGCTGCCGCCGGAATCGGTGGAGGCCCCCCACGACAGCGTGGCTTCGGTGGAGGTCACGTCCGAGGCGCTGGGCTCCCCCGGCACCGTCGGCGCGGTGGTGTCCTCCGACTGCTGCTGACCGGTCTGGTCGGCGATGAAGGAGGAGATCCAAGCCAGCGGGGCGTTCCAGTTGACGGTCAGCTCGTTGGTGGCCCACGACTCGATGTCGTCGATGTAGCAGAACTGCGGCGCGCACCCGGACAGGTTGTCCTGGGCGACCGGGTCCCACGAACTCGTGTTGGAGTTGGGGCCGCCAGCCACGGTGCCGTCGGGCGGGTTGGGCAGGCTGGAGTCGAGCTGGTTGGCGTACCAGCGGCTGTGCTGGTTCTTGGCGTCGTTCTCGCCGTAGCCGGTCACGTAGGACTGGTTGAGGGCGTTGCGCCCCAAGATGTAGTCCATGCCCCGCAGCACACCGTCGCGGTACTGGGCCTCGCCCGTGAGGTCGAAGGCGGTGGCCATGACGACCATGTTGTTGAGGACCTGACTGTTGGAGCCCCACACGAACACCCCGTCCTCGGGGTCGTAGGGCAGGTCCCACGGGCTGGAGCCCAGCGCGTCGAGGTAGCCGTCGGCTCCGGTGACGACGCTGTCACGCACGCGGTCACGGTCGGACAGGTCGTTGGGCACCGTGGCCAGGTTCAACCGGCCCAGCGCGGCCACCGACTGCCAACTGAATCCGCCGGGGGTGAACACGTCCTCGGTGTGCAGCGGCGAGGAGGTCACGGCGTCGGCGTAGCTCTGCTCACCGGTGGTGATGAACAGCTCGGCCGCGGCCCAGTAGAACTCGTCGCTGACCTCGTCGTCGCTGTAGGCGCCGCCGCCCTCACCGGTGGTGGGAGCGTAGACCTCCGGGTTGGCCTGGGCGGCCTGCCAGGCGGTCTCGGCGGCGTCGAGGCAGTCGGCGGCGAAGGCGGCGTCGTAGGGCTCGAAGATCCGGGCGCACTGGGCGCCGGTGGCGGCCAGGTTGAGCGTGGCCG
>NZ_BAABDD010000056.1:0-9382 GCF_039539445.1 Salinactinospora qingdaonensis | reverse complement strand
GTCTACGACAACTCCGGAAGTCCCGAAACCTCCGGCAACGTCAACCCGATCCCCTACTCCTACACCACCGACAACCCCAACAACATCCCCAGCATCGTCACCAACAACGCCGGCCCCGGAAACATCTAACCACCGCCGGTAATCCGTTGCCTGGGGCGTGGCACGCTGTGCCACGCCCCTCAGCGTGTGGGGCGAGGGCAGGCGCAGCGGCGAAGGTGCCCGTGAGCGGACACACGACCAGGGGAGGAGTGTTGTAGGGGCCCGCTGTACCCGAAACGGCTGAGGCGTTTTGGGGACAGCCTGCCGGTCACGGTTCCTGGCGTCGCCACCGCCGCCGTGGCGCTCCTCCGGCCGTCGAGCCTCGCCGCTGTCACATGATCCGCTCATAACCGGCATAGGGTGCCGGCCCCCACACGCCCCTTGGCGCAGCGGTGCGGCTAGGTTCTGTTGTTCGAACGGCTGAGGCGGGGCTGTGGGGAGTGTTCTCCGTTCGCTCGCGCCTCGATCGCTTCGCGATCTCGGCAGCCTGTGGGGACGCCCACCCGCGTGCGCCCATCGCCCACTCTCGCCGCCGTTTTCAAAAGACAACAACCTAGGCCCCCGCCTTCCTGCCGGCCGGCGGGTGGCAACGCCGGAGTTCGCGCACCCGGTGGGGAACGGCGGGCGCGCCCAAGCGAAAGAGCTATCGGCCTACATCGTTACGGGGCCGCAATGCGTACGCTGCGGAGTTTCTCTGTGGCTATTGGTGCACTCGAACTCGCGGTGACCACCCGGTTCTGGCCAGGTGGGCAGGTGGGAGCAAAAACCGGCTGCAGCCGCGTTTTCGCTGGTCAAACCCATGGCTTCGCGCGCCGCCCCACGTAGTGAACCCCGCCTGGGACGCCGGCAACACACAGGGGACCGGAGGGCTGGAGGGTGACGTATTTCGAGGTCAACGCGCATCCGATCCCGCTTGTGCACCCGACAGGGCCTTGACAGCGAGCACGTTACCCAGCATAGTAGCGCACCAACCAGTCGGTATGTGATCCAGACCTCAGCACAGTGTCATAGCGTGCTGGTTCCCCAACCCCGCCCCTGAGAAGAGAGGCCCCATGCCCAGTACCGCGCTCGATCCGCTCCTGGCGGTTGACGGCGTAACCGTCCGCTTCGGCGGGCTGGTGGCGCTCAGCGACGTGCGGCTCAGCATCAGCCCCGGGACCGTGGTTGGCCTCATCGGTCCCAACGGCGCCGGCAAGACCACGCTGTTCAACGTCTTGTCCGGCATCGTGTCTCCCAACGAGGGCACTGTCAGTTGGAAAGGCTCGCCCCTACGCGGCCACCGCCCTCACCACCTCGCCAACCTCCGGATCGCCCGAACCCTCCAAGGTCTGAACCTCTTCGCCAACATGCCGGTGCTCGACAACGTCATTGTCGGCGCCGATCGGCTCTCCAAGGTCGGTATGGCGTCGATGTTGACCGGGCTGGGCCGGTTCCAGCGTGACGAGCGCAGGCTGCGGCAGCGCGCCATGAAAGCCCTGGAGGAGTTCGGGGTGGCGGAGTTCGCCCACGCCCTGCCCGGAATGCTGCCGCTGGGCGCGCAGAAGCGAGTGGCCCTGGCGCGCGCACTCGTTGCCGACCCCGAACTGTTGCTGCTGGACGAACCAGCGAGCGGCCTGTCCGCCGAGGAGGTCCGGGAGTTGGGCGAGCACATCCGCTCCTTCCGGGAACGGATGGGGGTCTTACTGGTGGAACACCACATGGACCTCGTGATGGAGGTGTGCGACCACATCGTGGTCCTCAACTTCGGCGAGGTCATCGCCTCGGGCACGCCCGATGAGATCCGCGCCGACCCCGCGGTGACCGAAGCCTACCTGGGCGCCTCAGCGGAGGGGGACAACGGTGAGTAAACCCCTGCTGCGTGTGGAGGACCTGGTCACCTCCTATGGAGCGGTGCGCGCCGTGGACTCGGTGACGGTTGATGTGGCCGAGGGCGAGATCCACGCGATCCTGGGTGCCAACGGCGCCGGAAAGACGACGCTGCTGCGCACCATCTCCGGTCTGCTGAGCGCCGACTCCGGGCGGGTGTGGCTGGACGGCAAAGACCTGACCCGCACTCCGGCCGAGCAGCACGTCCACCACGGGCTCGCCCACGTACCCGAGGGCGGGGGTGTGATCGTCGAACTGACCGTCGAGGAGAACCTGCGGCTGGGGGGCCTGTGGAAGCGGGACCGTGCCGAACGCTCGGCCGCCCTCACCGAGATGTTCGACCTGTTCCCCCCGCTGTGGGAACGGCGGTCGCGGCCGGCCAGCACGCTTTCGGGGGGAGAGCGCCAGATGCTGGCGATCGGCAGGGCGCTCATGGCCCGGCCCCGCGTACTGCTCCTGGACGAACCCTCTCTGGGACTCGCGCCCCTGGTGACGCAGCGCATCATGCGGCTGCTGCGCGATCTGCGGGAGCGCACCGGACTAACTGTGGTGCTCGTCGAGCAGAACGCGCAGAGCGCGCTGTCGGTCGCCGACCGCGGGCTCGTGCTGTGGCTGGGCCGGGTCGTCGCGCGCGACACCTCCGAGCAACTGCTCGCCGACGACCAGATGCGCCACGCCTACCTGGGCTTTTGAGGACGCGAACGGAAAGCGAACCGTGGATCACTTCATCAACCTGACGCTGTCGGGACTGGCCAATGGCGCGATATACGCGGCGCTGGCGCTGTCCCTGATCATCATCTACCAGGCCACGCGGGTGGTGAACTTCGCCCAGCCGGCGCTCGCGCTCATCTCCGCCTACGTCGCCTACACCGTCACGGGAGCGACCGGCTCCTACTGGCTGGGGTTCGGCTCGGCGCTAGTGACCGGGCTGGTGCTGGGTGTGCTCACCGAGCGGCTGCTCATCCGGCCGGTGCACAACAAGTCGCCGCTGAGCGCGATCGTGATCACGCTGGGCGTGCTGCTCACGCTGCAAGGAACGGCAGGCATGATCTGGTCGAACGAGCCGCACTCGTTCGGCTATGCCCTGGACTATCGGGGGATGTTCTCCCCGGCTGACGCCTTCGCGGTGGGCTCGGTGCTGCTGGTGGCGGTGCTGCTGCTGGCACTGTACCGCTGGACGCCGCTGGGGTTGCGGATGCGCGCCGCGGCCTTCCGACCAGAGGTTGCGCGCATGGTCGGCGTGCGCGTGGGACTGATGCTGACAGTGGGGTGGGGCATCGCCTCGCTGGTCGGGGCCTTGGGCGGTGTGTTGGCCGCGCCCCCCTTCCTGTCCCCAAACGTCCTTGACACCGCGTTCGTCTACGGCATCACCGCGGCGGTCGTCGGCGGGCTCGACAACCCCTTCGGCGCGATCTTCGGCGGGTTCCTGCTGGGCGTGAGCCTCTCCTACGTCTCCTCCTACGCCGGGCCGGAGCTGGTGACGCTCGCCGCGCTGGTGATCCTCGTACTCGTGCTCAGTGTCCGCCCGGATGGCCTGTTCAGCCGACCGCAGGCGCGAAAGGTGTAACGATGGCCTCGTCCGTGAAACAACGCGGGGCGGCCCCCGCCCCGAGCGCTCCCCCCGAGCGTGGCGGCATCGCCGCCCGCTGGGCCGCGATGCCGCTGTTGGCCCGGCACCTGCTGGGGGCGCTGGCCGCCTTCGCCGCGGTGGTGGCCCTCACCTCGATGACCGACTCGCTGACCGATCTGCGCATCGCCAGTATCGGCTACTACACGCTGGCAGTGGCGGGTCTGGGCCTGCTGGTCGGCTTCAGCGGCCAAATCTCGCTGGGCCACGGCGCTTTCATGTTCATCGGCGCTTACACGACGGCGCTGCTGGTGACCAACGTGCCGATGGTGCCGCTGTGGTTGAACCTGGTGATCACGGTCGTGGCGAGCTGTGTGGCCGGTGTGCTGGTGGGCGCGGCGAGCGCGCGACTGCACGGTCCCTACCTGGCCGGGGCGACACTGACGCTGGCGGTGGGGCTGCCGGCGGTCGCCCTGCGCTTCCCCGAGGTGCTCGGCGGTAGCAACGGACTGTCGTTTTCCACCCGAGGCGCGCCGCCGGCGCTCGCGGGGGTCATCCCCGACACGCGCTGGCAGGCGTGGGCGGTCTGGCTGGCGGTTCTGCTGGCCCTGGTCGCGCTGGCCACCATCAGCAAGGGGCGCTTGGGCCGCCAGATGCGGGCGATCCGCGACGACGAGAGTGCCGCCGCCCTGGCCGGAATCAAGGTGGGCCGCACCAAGGTGGTCGCGTTCGTCATCAGCGCCGGCTGCGGCGGGCTCGCCGGCGGACTCCAGGCATACCTGCTGGGCACGGCCACCCCAAGCTCGTTCAGCGTTGTGCTCAGCCTCAGTCTGCTGGCCGCGCTCATTCTCGGGGGCATGGGCAGCCTTTGGGGGGCGCTATGGGGCGCGCTCGCGCTGGTCTACTTCGAGGTCTGGGGCGAAACGCTGGCCGACGCTCTGGAGCTGGAGAGCAAGGTCTCCAACAACCTGCCCATCGTCTTGTACGGCGTGATCCTCATCGCCGTCGTTCTCGCATGGCCGCAAGGCATCCAAGGCGCCCTTAGCCGCCTCCGTCGCCGGTGGCAACGCCGTTGACGCCCACACCGGTGGCCGCCAACGCCGCTGGCTCCACCATCCCTAATCACCGTCGGGAGAACAGCAATGCAATCACGAAAGCTCACTATCGCCGCCGCAGGCGCGGCTACCCTCCTGCTGACATCCTGTGCCGGGGCGGGCGACGTCGAGGACACCGGCTCCAGCGAGCTCGACGTGGCACCCGGTGTCACCGAAGACACGGTCGTGATCGGCTCGCACCAGCCGCTGACGGGACCGGCCGCCCCCGGTTACCTCCAGATCTCCATCGGGGCAGGGGCGGTCTACGACTACATCAACGAAAACGGCGGCGTCCACGGGCGCGAGATCGAGTACGTGGTCGAGGACGACGGCTACGACCCCACCCGAACCGTGGAGGTCACCCGGGATCTGGTGCTACGCGAGGAGATCTTCGCGATGGTGGGCGGTCTGGGTACGCCCACGCACTCCAAGGTCTTGGACTTCCTCAATGAGGAGGGGGTGCCCGACCTGTTCGTCTCCTCGGGGGCGCTGATGTGGAACCAGCCCGAAGAGTACCCGCTCACCTACGGCTACCAGGTCGACTACACCAAGGAGTCGAAAGTCCAGGGCGCCTTCATCGCCGAGAACTTCCCCGACGCCAAGGTGGGCTACCTACAACAGAACGACGATGTGGGGACCGACTCTCGGGCCGGGCTCGACCAGTACCTGTCCGACAACGTGGTTTCGCAGCAAAGCTACGAGTCCAGCTCCACCAACATCAGCCCGCAGATGGCCGAGCTGAAGGACGCGGGGGTCGAGGTGCTGGTGTGTTCGTGCATCCCGGCGTTCACCGCACTGGCGATGCTGGAGGCCCAGGCCATCGACTGGCAACCGCAGTTCGTGGTCAGCAGCATCGGCGCCGACACCGCGACGCTGATGGGGCTGCTCAAGGAGTTCGGCGGCGAGAACCTGCCCGCCGACCAGATGCTCGACGGCATGATCAGTACTGGCTACCTGCCGCAGATCACCATGAGCGACGACCCGTGGATCACCTTCTACCGCAAGGTGCACGAGGAGATGGGCGTCGAGGAGCCCTTCACCAACACCATGCTCTACGGCATGGTGCAAGCCACCCAGTTCGCCCGTGCGCTGGAGGCGGCCGGTCCCGAGCCGACGCGCCAGAGCCTGCTCGACGCGGTCAACTCCAACGACTTCTCCGGCCCCGGGCTGGTGCCGTTCGTGGCCACCGAGGATGACCACGCCGGCTACGACGGCGCCTTTGTCAGCCAGTTCAACGCCGGCGGCACGCCTGAGATCCTGCAAGAGCCCATGGTGACCGACCGTGGCGAGGGGCCGCTGGAGTCCTTCGACCTGGAGCGGCCCACCCCGCGCGAGATCGACATCCTCACCGAGTAGGCCCTTCGCGGGCCGCCCTTCCCCGCGGCCGGGTGCGGGCTGCGGCGTATGCCGCGCTCCGCGCCCGGCCGTGTCGTGTGTGAGGACGGAAGGGGCAGGCAGCAATGCTCGGTGGGAGCGCCGCACGGTCACGGGGGCCGGCGCGAGCACAAGCGCCACCAACGAACAGTCACCACAAGGTCTGAAATTTCTTTCTGAACCTTTCTCACTCACGTGCGCTACAAATTCGCTGGTCAACACGATGCCAGAGAGCCCCCCAGGAGAGGCCACCCCCGACAAAACGCGATATTTCTGCTGCTCAACCCGACTTTCTATAGGGCGAAACGAGGGAGCAACGGCAGCGACGCGGGACGTTCACAAATCAACGCGACCTTGTTACCTTCATCACTCAATGCAAGTTCTTGTAAAGCTTGCAGAGATTTTCAGGCGTGTGGCGCTCTCTCATGGCGGGAGCGCCACCGCCATCCCCCGTTCAGGAGAGTGTGATGACGGTTCGCAGATCCCTGGCGGCTGGACTGGTGATGCTCCTCGGCCTCGCCCTGCTGTCCCTGCCGCCCCTCGTACAGAGCAAACCAGCCCAAGCCGCGACAGCCAACGGCGACGCGATCGTGCACTTGTTCCAGTGGCGCTGGGAGTCAGTGGCCCAAGAGTGCGAGGACGTCCTCGGCCCCAACGGCTACGGCGCGGTTCAGGTCTCCCCGCCCCAAGAGCACGTGGTGCTCCCCGACGAGGGGTACCCCTGGTGGCAGGACTACCAGCCGGTCTCCTACACGATCGACCAGACGCGACGCGGAACCCGCGCCGACTTCGTCGACATGGTCACCCGGTGCCGCGACGTCGGCGTCAAGATCTACGTCGACGCGATCCTCAACCACATGACCGGCACCGGCTCGATCGACAGCGGGGACGGCAGCGCCGGCTCCTCCTACGACAAGTACAGCTACGCCGACCTCTTCGGCGACGGCCAGTACGGCTACAGCAGCCAGGACTTCCACGACTGCCGCAGCGATATCAGCAACTGGGGCGACCCGTGGGAAGTGCGTCACTGCGAACTGGTCGGACTGTCCGACCTCAAGACCGAGACCAGCTACGTCCGCGAGATGGAGGCCAGGTACCTCAACGAACTCATCTCTCTGGGGGTGGCCGGCTTCCGGATCGACGCGGCCAAACACATGGCGCCGGCCGACATCAGCGCCGTGCGCAGCCAGCTCGACGAGGTGCCCTACTGGGGCGGCGCACCTTACATCTACCAGGAGGTCATCGCCGACAGCGCCATCTCCGAAAGCGAGTACACCGGCGACGGCGACGTCACCGAGTTCGACTACCACCGCTCGGTCAGCCACGCCTTCGCCGACGGCAACCTCAGCGGGCTGTCGAGCCTGGGGTCGAGCATGAGCATCGGCGGCGACGCCGCCTCGGTCTTCGTGGCCAACCACGACACCCAGCGCAGCGACCCCATCCTGACCCACCGAAACGACCGCGCCCGCTACGACCTGGCACAGTCGTTCCTGCTGGCCCACCCCTACGGCACCCCCAAAGTGATGTCGAGCTACGACTGGTCCGGCAGCACCGATCAGGGGCCACCGATGGCCTCCGACGGCACCACCCTGGCCACAGACTGCGACGACTCCGCCTGGGTCTGCGAGCACCGCGACGTCGCCGGCATGGTGGGCTTCCACAACGCGGTCGAGGGCACCAGCGCCGGCGACTGGCACAGCGGCAACAGCGGGCAACTGGCCTTCACCCGCGGCTCCAGCGGGTTCGCGGCCTTCAACGCCACCGGCAGCGCGTGGAACGCCACCTTCGACACCAACCTGCCCGACGGCGAGTACTGCGACGTCGCCAACGGCACCTTCGTCGACGACACCTGCGACTCCCCCAACAGTTACGAGGTCTCGGGCGGCACACTGACCGCGCAGGTACCGGCCAACGGCGCGCTCGCGCTGCACGTGGACGCGCTGGGAAGCTGCACCGACCCCGAAGGCTGCGACCCCGGCGAGGAGGGCGACACCGTCTCGACCTCCTTCAACGCCACGGTGGAGACCAGCTACGGCCAAGAGGTCTACGTCGTGGGCAGCCTCCCCGAACTCGGCGCCTGGGACCCCGCCAACGGCCTCCACCTCTCCGCCGACACCTACCCGGTCTGGACGGCCACCCTCGACCTGCCCGCCGACACCACCTTCGAATACAAATACGTCAAACTCACCACCGACGGCACCCTCGAATGGGAGAACGACCCGAACCGCTCGGCCACGGTTTCGGGCTCGTCGGCGACGCTGACCGACACCTGGAACCAGACCTCGGGCGGCGGCTCGGAGTGCAGCACCATCTCCTCGTCGTTCGAGGCCACGGTGGAGACCAGCTACGGCCAAGAGGTCTACGTCGTGGGCAGCCTCCCCGAACTCGGCGCCTGGGACCCCGCCAACGGCCTCCACCTCTCCGCCGACACCTACCCGGTCTGGACGGCCACTGTCGACCTGCCCGCCGACACCACCTTCGAATACAAGTACGTCAAACTCACCACCGACGGCACCGTCGAATGGGAGAGCGGCGCCAACCGCAGCGCCACGGCCGAGGACAACGCCGGCGGGTGCGCTCAGACCCTCACCGGCACCTGGTCCTAGCGCGGGGACACCGGTGAGCCCCGCCTCATGACAGCGAAGCGGGCCGGGAAGCGACACGCCCGCCTGCGCTTCCCGGCCCACCGCGACGCGCTGCCAACGGCGCCGCGGTGGGGGCGTGCCGCCGCATCCCCCGCGGCACGCCCCGTGCATCCCCCGCTTTGGTGGCGCGGGGGCGCCCGTCCTTCCCCGCCCCCGCGCTCCCGCCGCTTCCGGTGTGGGCCGAGCGGACGGTCCCGCTCGGCCCACACCGGCTAGGTTGTTGTTTTTTGAAAAGGTCGGTGCGGGCGAGGGTGGGCGCGATGAGGGGCGTGTCCGCTGTCGCCCCCCAGGGGCAATGTGGCGGGGTGTGGCTTCGGTCTGGGGAGAGCGTGCGGGGTTTCCCGCCGCTCGTGCCTCGACCGCTTCGCGATCTCAGCAGCCCGGGGCGGGCTGTGCCTGAGGTGGCACGGGTGTCACGACGGGGGCTGGGGCCCACGTGGAGCCACCACCACGACAAGGCAGGCGGAGGCCGGGGCCGACGCCGCAACCGGGCAGACGGGAACGAGACCACCACCACAACCGGGCAGGCGAGAGCGGGGTCGACGCCGTGACGAGGCAACCAGGGGGCGAGCACCACGACAAGGCAGGCGGGGAGCCACCACCGCAACCGGGCAGACGGGGCGGCTCGGCGGGTTCCGGCGTGTTCTCAGCCACCACCCCACCGGCATACCCCCCCATTACCTTTTAGGGAGTTCCGCAAGGGAACTCCCGGCCTTCGGGCCCGGCAGGACTGGTCCCCCCTGTCATCGATGATCCGGGGGGTGGTGTCACCGGGCACCGGAGGCACCGCCAGACCG
>NZ_BAABDD010000055.1:0-11805 GCF_039539445.1 Salinactinospora qingdaonensis | reverse complement strand
CGCCCCCCTCAGGCTGCTGAGATCGCGCAGCGATCGAGGCACGAGCGGACGACGCACTTTCCCACCCCGCCAAGCACAACCACCCCCTGTGCGGGGAGCACCGCACCTTCAACGGTGAGGGGGCGGAAACATACAGACCATCCCCCCGTGCGCGGGGAGCACCTCGGCGGGATCGCCCTTTCCGCGTCCGAGTCGGGACCATCCCCGCGTGCGCGGGGAGCACGGACTCTTCGTCGCAGGTGGCGGTCCAGGCGGGGGACCATCCCCGCACGCGCGGGGAGCACTGTGGAAATCACGTTGCGTGGAGAGCTGGAGTTGGACCATCCCCGCGTGCGCGGGGAGCACACCAGCTCCTCGAATTCCTTGGGCCGATAACGGGGACCATCCCCGCACGCGCGGGGAGCACCTCTCCTCTCCTATAGCTGGTCTAGCCGGGGGGACCATCCCCGCACGCGCGGGGAGCACGCCGTGCCGGGCACACGCCCGGATACCGCCAGGGGACCATCCCCGCACGCGCGGGGAGCACTTCAGGAACGTCTCAACGGTCATGACGCAGGAGGGACCATCCCCGCGTGCGCGGGGAGCACCCACCCCCACAGCGCGGGCGATCGCCGCTCTCGGGACCATCCCCGCGTGCGCGGGGAGCACTCCTTACGGAGCTGGCGGACGTCGGACGCGCCGGGACCATCCCCGCGTGCGCGGGGAGCACTCAGCCGCCACCCACCGCGGATCGGTGACCGCGGGACCATCCCCGCGTGCGCGGGGAGCACGACCGGAGGAGCCGCACGGTGCCGCGCACCACGGGACCATCCCCGCGTGCGCGGGGAGCACCCTGATGCGTCAGTTCAGATTCTGAAGGACTTGGGACCATCCCCGCGTGCGCGGGGAGCACCAGGTTGCGCATGTGCCGTTGGGCATGGGGGTGGGACCATCCCCGCGTGCGCGGGGAGCACCCGTGGTCTGCACCACCGGCACACCCCAGATGGGGACCATCCCCGCGTGCGCGGGGAGCACGGGTCTCCGGATGTGCCAATCCCCATCAGGATTGGACCATCCCCGCGTGCGCGGGGAGCACGTCAAGAACAACACCGCGAAAACCGGCGGCTCGGGACCATCCCCGCGTGCGCGGGGAGCACCGCCGTCGCGGTCGGTCAATCGCTCAGTGATGGGGACCATCCCCGCGTGCGCGGGGAGCACGGCGCGTCGTCGGAGGCGAGGTGGTACATGACGGGACCATCCCCGCGTGCGCGGGGAGCACCGCGTCATCCCCGTTGATCCAGTCGAGGATCTGGGACCATCCCCGCGTGCGCGGGGAGCACCCCCCATCCTGGCTAGCTGTCCGTGGCTGGTGGGACCATCCCCGCGTGCGCGGGGAGCACAACCAGCCCCAGAAGTGCCACACCGCCGGATCGGGACCATCCCCGCGTGCGCGGGGAGCACTGCCCTCGACGCCGACCGAGGAGTACACCTACGGGACCATCCCCGCGTGCGCGGGGAGCACGCCCTCAAGACGGCGCGGGACCGTTTGGTTGAGGGACCATCCCCGCGTGCGCGGGGAGCACACGTTTACGCCGCGTTCTGCAACGTCCGCGCGGGGACCATCCCCGCGTGCGCGGGGAGCACTTGAGCATCGCCTCCGGGTACTGCTTCCATACCGGACCATCCCCGCGTGCGCGGGGAGCACCCTCGTTGACCTGCGGCGCTATCGGCGGGGTGGGGCTGTTTTGACCACTTGTTGAGAATCGGACGAATGTCGCATAGGCCGCAAGGTTCGCAGAGGGGCCGGTCGGTGGCGCATGTCCCGCAGTGTAGTCGCGGCGCCGGGGGCTCGTGGGGGGTTGGGTGATCCCGCCACGCCGGGGGTGGTGTTCGCGGCCACCGGGTGCTACGGCACCGCGTCAGGACGGGTCACACCGCCTCGGGGCTAGTCACCGCCTCAGAGCGGGGCGCACCGCGTCGGGGCGGGTCACATGAACAGCGGCTGCCACGTGCCCACAGCGATGGCGAGAGCATGGGCGCAGGCCACGAGCACCACGGAGGCGGCGATCAGCCACGTGTCGCGGGCGCGCCAGCGGCTCAGGCGGGCGTGAGAGCGTGGCCCCGCGGCGAAGGCGCGGGCGTCCATCGCCATGGCCAGCAGCGTCCCGGTTCGGATACTACGCACGAGCAGCGCGAAGGTCTTACCGACGAAGATCGTCACCGCTCGGAACGGGTTGCGGCCGGCCTCGATGCCGCGTGCGCGGCGGGCGAGAGTGAGGGTGCGCCATTGGGCAGCCAGCAACGGCACCAGCCGCAGCGCAGCCAGCACCCCGACGGCGGGCCGTTCCGGGATCTTGAGGCGCTGCACCAGAGCGTCGGTGAGGTCGGTGGGGTCGCTGGTGGCTCCGGCGAGAATGCCGGGCAGCGCGATCGCCATGATCCGCAGCGCCGTGCCCAGCGCCGCCATCGCGCCCTCGTCACCGAAAACGAGATTGACCAGGCCGATAGAGCACCCCATGAGCACGAAAGGTCCCGCCAAGGCCAGGAGGAGCCGGCGCTCGATCCCGGAGACGGCCAGCAGGCACAGCCCGCCCGCAAGTACGACACCGCTGGTGACGACATCAATCACGGGGATGAGCCCGGCCGCGGCGATGAGGGCGACAATCAGCTTGGCGGCCGGGTTGACCCTGGCGAACCAGGCGCCTCCGCCTCGGGTGTCTTCAGGTTGGGCGTCGGGCTCGGGGCCGGTGGCGGCGTGGGGCGGTGTCATGGGTGTCGCCTTCCGGCCAGATCGAGCGCCCGCTCGGGCGGGACCGGCGTGCCCACGCCGCCGTGGGCCACCGGAAGCGCGGTGTCGACGAACCCGCCCAGCAGTAACTCGTCGTGGGTGGCCATGACGATGGCGGTGCCCGCGGCGCGCAGCGTGTCCAGCAGCTCGACGAGTTCGCTCCAGGTGCGGGTGTCCTGGCCGAAGGTGGGTTCGTCGAGGAACAGCACATCGGGGGCGCGGTCGGGGCCGCAGCTAAGCGCGGTGGCCACCGACAGCCGCCGCTTCTCCCCGCCCGAGAGGGTGAAGGGGTGGACGTCGGCGAGCGTGGTGAGCCGCAGTTGGTGCAGTAGGCGCGTCACCCACTCCTCGGTCTCGCGCTCGCCCATCCCGACGCGCAGCGGCGCGAAGCGCAGTTCGTCGCGGACACTGCCAGTGACGAACTGGTCCTCGGCGTGCTGGAAAACGGTGCCGATGTGGCGAGCGAGCGTGCGGGCGGGCCAGCGGTCCAGGGGACGGGTACCCGCCTGAGCCAGACTGCCGCGCGGGCGCACCGCGCCATGCAACGGTCGAGACAGGCCGGCCAGCAGCGTCAACAGGGTGGACTTACCGCCGCCGTTGGGTCCGGTGAGGGCGGTCGCGGTTCCGGCGCGGACGGTGACGTCGGCGTTCTCGATCACCATAGGGCCAGCCGTCGCCCCCATGCCCGGCGCGGCGGGGGCGCGTGCTGAGCAGCCGGCGGCTTCGATGAGGGCCGCGCCGCCGGGGCCGGGGCCGGGCGGCGCGGCGGGCTCGTGGCCGGGCACCCACACTCCGGCCGCGGCCAGGCGGGGGCCGTGCGCGGCGAACACGTCGGCCGGTGAGCCGTCGGCGCTGACCCCGCCACCGGGGTCGAGGACGACCACCCGGTCGACGAGGTGGGCGACCTCGGCGACGCGGTGCTCCACCAGCACCACCGTGGCCTCGCTGATCTCGGCGAGCCGCGCCACCTGTGCGCGGACCAGTTGCGCGCCCGCGGGGTCGAGGTTGGCGGTGGGCTCGTCGAGCAGCAGCAGCCGCGGGCGCATGGCCAGCGCCCCGGCCAGGACGAGGCGCTGCTGTTCGCCGCCCGACAGCGCGGCGGTGGAGCGCTGCCGGCCGTAGGGGAACCCCACCTCGCGCAGGGCCGCGTCGACACGGGGCCAGATCTCTTCGCGCGCCACGGCGAGGTTTTCCAGCCCGAAAGCCACGTCGTCGCCGGCTCGCGCCATGACTAGTTGGGTCTGGGGGTCCTGGGCGACGAAGCCGAGGTCGGCGCGCGCGGCCGTGGCGGGGGCTCCGTCGACCAGGAGCGTGCCTTCGCTCTGGCCGGTGATGGCGGCGTCGTCCCCTGTGAGTCCTGCCATGGCGTGGAGCAGGGTGCTCTTGCCCGCTCCGGAGGAGCCCAGGAGCAGCACGCGCTCCCCCGGAGCGATGGCGAGGTCGACGCCGCGCAGCGCCCAGGTATGGCGTCCGGAGTGGCGCCATCCCCAGCCCGACAGCTCGACCCGGGCGCCCGTCATCGCCGACCGCCCCACCGGCTCGGGGCGCTGCGAGCGCAGTGCGGACGCTGGGGCGGGCTCGCCGGCCACGTGCCGCCCGGAGCCGGCCGCGCCGCGAGACACCGTGGCGGGACCGGACACGGGCCGTGGCCGGTGTCTCGTGGCGTGCCTCCGGTGTCGTGGCCGCCCCGGGAGACGGCCGGAGCGGGGACGGTGGTAGGTGGTACCACGGCAGTCGACGCCGGCACGGCGACGAACTCCCCGAGACGAACCTCCGACACGGTCAACGCGACCACCGGATCACCCGTTGGCGGAGGGGAAGGGGCCGAGCGCGCCCGCTCTGGCCAGTGCGCTCGTCAACAGTCGGCCGCCCACACCGGCGATGACGGCGGCGCTACCGATGACCAGGACGGCATAGACCGCCTTGTAGAGCAGGGGCCAGGTCGGGTAGTACAGCGTGAGGTCCATGACGACCGGGGAGAGCCCGGCCACGGCGGCGGCGAGGACCGCGATGCCCATCCCCCAGTGGCGGTAGCGGCCCGCGGCGAAGACGATCTCGGGCAGTAGCCCTTGAAGGAAGGCGGCCAGGATCACCATGAGGCCCCAGGTGGTGCCCAGCAGCGCCGACACCAGGCCGGCGGCCAGGGAGGTGAGGACGCCGGCAAGGGGCTTGCGGATGACGAGAGGGCCGAGCACACCGGGCAGCAGCCACACGCCGTAGATGACCGCTTGGGCCGGCGGGAAGGCCACGAAAAGGGGACCGGTGGACTGCCACAGGATGCCCCAGAACCAGAAGACGATGCCGATGGCGACGCCGAGAACGGCGGCGACGAGAATGTCGACGGTGCGCCACCGGACGGTGGGGGCCACACCGGTCTTGCCAGTAGGCGAGGTACTCACACGTATCCCTTCCAGAGATAACGAGAGTGCCCAGGCCAAGAGCGCCGCCCGCCTGCCGCGCGCGAACGGTGGCGGCCACCGGCACGCGGGCGTCGGGTAACCGGACGGCGGTTCCCACGACTTCCTTCGCTGGCATTACCCAGATCAGGTAGGTAAGGGTCTGCGGATCGTCTCCGCACTCTCAGCGCGCAAGGCGCTCCCCTGTCGGTTTTCTTCAATTATGCGCCTTTGTCTGGGGTCTGTGGCAACTCCTCCCACTGATTGACACTTTTGCCCTGGCTGTCCGCACTCGGGGGCAGGTCCCAGGAGTGGGGCTTAGCGCAGCACCATCCCGTCCCCCATGCCGGGGGGAGGTCCGGGGACGACGGCCAGCCCCATTTCGGCGGGGTTGGTGAGCAGGGGGTGCTTGGGCACCACCCGCACGGTGTAGCCACACCTGCCTGCCCGAGCGAGCGGGATGGAGCCCTGATAGCGGGTGAGCGGCCCCTGCGAGGTCTTCCCACGCACCGGGGAGAGTTCGCTGAAGGTCGGCGAGAGGATGCTCTCCTCCTCGTCGACGCGACCCAGCACCGCCTCGACGCGGACATCCTCGGGGGTGAGGTCACCGAGGACGAGCGTGGTGCGCACCGTGATCTCCCCACCGGCCTGCGGCGGCTCCTCCATGTCGACCACCTCGACGTGCTCGATGCGCACGCCCGGCCATGCCCGGCGCACCCGCTGCTTCCACGCGGCGAAGTCGCGGTCGGCGGCCAGACCGTCGCGGGTGAGCAGCCGGGCGGATACCGCCGCCGGACGGTACAGCTCGTTGACATAGTCACGAACCATGCGGCTGGCCAGCACCTTCGGGCCGAGCGAGACCAGCGTGTGCTTGACCATCTCCAGCCACCGCTTGGGCAGGCCCGCCTTGTCGCGGTCGTAGAACTGCCCGGTGACCTGCTCCTCGATCAGCTCGTACAGGGCCGCGGCCTCCAGGCTGTCGCGACGGTCGGGCTCGGCCACCCCGTCGGCGGTGGGGATCGCCCACCCGTTGGAGCCGTCGAACCACTCATCCCACCAGCCATCCCGGACCGAGAGGTTGAGGCCCCCGTTGAGCGCCACCTTCATCCCCGACGTACCGCAGGCTTCCAGGGGCCGCAGCGGGTTGTTCAGCCATACGTCGCTGCCTTGGACCATGGCGCGCGCCAGGGCCATGTCGTAGTCGGGCAGGAACACGATGCGGTGGCGCACCTCGGGGTCGTCGGCGAAGCGGACAACCTCCTGGATGAGCCGTTTGCCGCCCTCGTCGGCGGGGTGGGCCTTGCCGGCGATGACGATCTGGATGGGGCGCTCGGGGTGCAGCAGCAGCGATTTCAACCGCTCGCGGTCGCGCAGCATCAGGGTGAGCCGCTTGTAGGAGGGCACCCGCCGCGCGAAGCCGACGGTGAGGATGTCGGGGTCGAGCACGTCGTCGATCCACCCCAACTCGGCCTCGGTAGCTCCCCGCTGCTTCCAGGAGCGGCGCAGGCGCTTGCGGGCGTCGGCGATGAGGCGCTCCCGCAGCAGGCGGCGCATCTCCCATAGTTCCCGGTCCGAGGCGCCGGTGATCTTGCGCCAGCCCTCGATGTCGGCGAGTTCGGTAACGTCGTCGATCATGCGGTCGGCCAGCTCTTGGGCCTCCTCGGCGACCCAGGTTCGGGCGTGTACCCCGTTGGTGACGGCGGTGATGGGCACCTCGATGGGGTCGAAGTCGGGCCACAGTCCGTGGAACATCTCCCGGCTGACCTGGCCGTGCAGTGTGCTGACCCCGTTGACGCTCTGGGAGAGGCGCATCCCCATGACGGCCATGTTGAACACGGCCGGATCTCCATCCTCGTAGGTCTCAGTGCCCAACGCCATGACCCGGTCGGCCGGCAGGCTCGCGGCGGCCCCCGTGCCGGTGAAGTGGTGCTCGACCAGGTCGCGGGGGAAACGGTCGATGCCGGCGGGCACGGGGGTGTGGGTGGTGAAGACCGTGCCGGCGCGGGTCAACTCCAGCGCCTGGTCGAAGGTCAGGCCCTCGACGTCGACGTACTCGCGTACCCGCTCCAGCCCGAGGAAGCCGGCGTGCCCTTCGTTCATGTGGAACACTTCCGGCTCTGGGTGGCCGGTGAGCGCACAGTAGGACCGCAGTGCCCGCACCCCGCCCACGCCCAGGAGGAGTTCCTGGCGTAGCCGGTGCTCGGTGCCGCCGCCGTAGAGACGGTCGGTGACGCTGCGCAACTCCGGCTCGTTGCGTTCCTGGCAGGCGTCGAGCAGCAACAGGGGAACCCGGCCCACGCTGACCACCCACACGTGGGCGATGAATTGGCGCCCCTCCGGTAGGTCCAAAACGATGCCTACCGGGTCGCCGTTGGTTTCGGCCAGCAGCGTCATGGGCAGCCCGCGCGGGTCGATCTCGGGGTAGTGCTCCAACTGCCACCCCTCGGGCGAAAGGCTCTGTGAGAAGTAGCCGTGCCGGTAGAGCAGCCCCACGCCGATGATGGGAACGCCGAGGTCGCTGGCGCTTTTGAGATGGTCCCCGGCGAGGATGCCCAGGCCACCGGAGTACTGTGGCAGGGCGGCGGTGAGCCCGTACTCGGCGGAGAAGTAGGCGATGCTCTGGGGCAGCGTGCGCTCGGGCTCCTCAGGCAGGTACTGGTACCACTGCGGTTCCCTCAGGTACTGATCGAGGTCGTCGGCCACCGCGCGCAGCCGAGTACAGAAGTCGGTGTCGGCAGCAAGCTGGGCGAGTCGTTCGTTGGTGACCTCTCCCAGCAACTGGGTGGGGTCGTGGTGGACCGCCTCCCAGACATCGGGATCGACCTCGGCGAAGATGGCACGGGTGGCCGGATGCCAGGACCAACGGAGATTGGCCGCAAGCGTCTCCAAGGGAGCCAGCTCTGCGGGCAGGACAGTACGAACAGTGAACCTACGGATCGCCTTCACGCAGCGTGAGGCTAGTCAAAAGGACCCGCAGGCGCGAGTCTCCAGCACGGCCTTGCCCCATATGCCCGATACATCTTGTCCCAATTTTACGTAACCATAAGAGGAACATTGTAGAAGCGCACTACCATCGACCGGTTGAACCTCTTACAACTCTTTTTTTGCTGAAATTTTGAATGCGGATATCAAGGCTGTTTCGATGAGGCAGCCGATTTGGCGCTGGTGTTACTGAGGTGACCCCCGCCCCTAACGAGGAAGATGTCCGATTTATCAGGAAACATCCACCCTGGTCAACCGTAGACACCCACCCCGCACCCACTTAGCCTGTGACTACAATCACAAAAATAGGGCGTCTCGGACTGTCGGAAAGCACGGAATCGCGACCGACGATAGAGATGGGAGCGAGCCGAAGGCCCTTCCGCGAACTGACCTTAACGGCGGGTTTTTCGGCCTGCCCACTCCCTCGTACCAAGCAACGCGAACAGTAGCGGAACTATCCGTAATCTCGACCTCAAACGGTGCACCTGTGATCGGACGATTTCCCATTCTTGACGTCGCTCCCGTCGTTGACCACGGCACGGCCAAGGCCGCCGTCGGTGAGACCTTCCCGGTGCGGGCCACCGCCTTCCGGGAAGGACATGACACGCTGAGTGTGGGTGTGGTGCTATGGGACCCCGCCGGCCGGCGCCTGCCCCTGACTCCCATGCGCGAACTCGTCGCCGGAACCGACCGTTACGGTGCCGAGGTCACAGTGACCAGCGAAGGTCGCTGGTCATTCGCGATCGAGGCGTGGCACGACCCCTTCCGCACCTGGCAGCACAACGCCGAGATCAAAGTGCCGCTGGGCCAAGACGTCGAACTGATGCTGGAGGAAGGGGCTCGGCTGTTCGAGCGGGCCGCCCGCCGGGTACCCCGCCGGCCGGCGCTGGCCGGGGTCGCCGAACTGCTGCGCGACGCGACCCGCCCCGCGGCCGAACGCCTAGCCGAAGCCACCTCCGTGGAGGTCATGGCCGAAGTGAACCAGAACCCGCTGCGGGAGCTGGTCACCCGCACCAAGCGTTACCCGGTGATGGTCCACCGCAGACGCGCGCTGTTCGGCTCGTGGTACGAGTTCTTCCCCCGCTCGGAAGGCGCCACCTTCGACGGGGAGGACGGCCAGCAGCGCTCCGGCACCTTCATCACCGCCGCCAAGCGGCTACCAGCCATCGCCGACATGGGCTTCGACATCGTCTACCTGCCCCCGATCCACCCGATCGGCCACAGCTTCCGCAAAGGCCGCAACAACACGCTGGGGGCCCAGCCGGGCGACCCCGGCTCACCGTGGGCGATCGGCTCGCACGAAGGCGGCCACGACGCCGTCCACCCCGACTTGGGCACCATCGACGACTTCGACACCTTCGTAGCCGAAGCGAGGGAGCACGGCTTGGAGGTCGCCCTGGATCTGGCGCTGCAAGCCTCACCGGACCACCCCTGGGTCAGCGAGCATCCCGAGTGGTTCAACATCCGCGCCGACGGCTCGATCGCCTACGCGGAGAACCCGCCAAAGAAGTACCAGGACATCTACCCGCTGAACTTCGACAAGGACCCAGAGGGCAGCTACGCCGAGGTCCGGCGGATCGTGCGGTACTGGATGGACCACGGGGTGCGGGTCTTCCGCGTGGACAACCCCCACACCAAGCCCGTCGCCTTCTGGGAACGGCTGCTGGCCGACATCGCGGTCACGGACCCCGATGTGCTGTTCCTGTCCGAGGCGTTCACCCGGCCGCCGATGCTGCAAACCCTGGCCAAGATCGGCTTCCACCAGTCCTACACTTATTTCACCTGGCGCAACACCAAAGAGGAGCTACAGGACTACCTCACCGAGCTCAGCACCGAGACCGCCCACTACCTGCGCCCCAACCTCTTCGCCAACACGCCCGACATCTTGCACGCCTACCTCCAGCACGGCGGCCGGCCGGCGTTCGAGACTCGGGCGATCCTCGCGGCACTGCTCTCCCCCACTTGGGGGATCTACTCCGGCTTTGAACTGTGCGAGAACCAGGCGGTGCGCCCGGGAAGCGAAGAATACCTGGATTCGGAAAAATATCAATATAAGCCGCGCGATTGGCACGCCGCGGAAGCCTCAGGAATGACGATCGCGCCACTAATCCGTAAGCTGAATCACATGCGGCGGTATCACCCCGCATTACAGGAACTGCGGAACCTGCGGTTCCATCATGCTGACCAACAGGAGATGCTGTGCTTCTCCAAGCGGTTGGCGGGGGGCGACGGCGGGGAACCGGACGACGTGATCCTGGTCGTTATCAATCTCGACCCGCACCACGCGCGCGAGGCGACGGTGTGGCTCGACATGCCCGAACTCGGGTTCTCTCCCGGAGATTCGATTATGGTAACCGACCAATTGTCGGGCGAATCATATAAATGGGGAGAGGCGAACTATGTCCGTCTTGACCCATATATCCAGACAGCACACATATTCACAGTTACTCCCACCGCGAGCACCCGCTAAAAGCCAGGGCGCTTTCGGGGGAGCGCTGACGAGCCGACTGGTGGAGTAGTACATCGTGACCAATCAGGAGCCGGTGCCCGGCGTCAATGAGACACCTCTCGTGGCCATTCCCGACACATTCTCATATGAGAAGCCACGCGACCCCTATTGGTACAAACATGCGGTGTTCTATGAGGTGCTGGTCCGGGGCTTCTACGACTCCAACGGCGACGGCACCGGTGACCTCCGCGGGTTGATCAACAAGCTGGACTATCTGGAATGGCTGGGCATCGACTGCGTCTGGCTACTCCCCCTCTACGAGTCGCCACTGCGCGACGGCGGTTACGACATCAGCGACTACATGAAGATCCTCCCGGAATTCGGCAATATCGCCGACTTCGTCGACCTCGTGGAGGAGGCCCACCAACGAGGCATCCGTGTCATCGCCGACCTCGTGATCAACCACACCAGTGACCAGCATCCCTGGTTCAAAGCCTCGCGGGAGGACCCCGACGGCCCCTATGGCGACTTCTACGTGTGGTCCGACACCACGAACCGCTACTCCGACGCCCGAGTGATCTTCGTCGACACCGAGCACTCCAACTGGGCCTACGACGAGGTGCGCGGCCAGTACTACTGGCACCGCTTCTTCTCCCACCAGCCCGACCTCAACTTCGAGAACCCCGCGGTGCAAGAGGCCGTTATGGAGGTGCTGCGGTTCTGGCTGGACCTGGGCATCGACGGTTTCCGCATGGACGCGGTGCCCTACCTCTACGAGCGCGAGGGCACCAGTTGCGAAAACCTCAAAGAGACCCACGAGTTCCTCAAGCGGGTCCGCGCCGAGGTCGACCGGCTCTACCCCGACCGGGTGCTGCTGAGCGAGGCCAACCAGTGGCCCACCGACGTCGTGGAGTACTTCGGCGACTTCGAGACAGGAGGCGACGAGTGCCACATGAACTTCCACTTCCCGCTCATGCCCCGGATGTTCATGGCGGTACGGCGCGAGCAGCGCTACCCGATCTCGGAGATCCTCGCCCAGACCCCGGCGATCCCCCGCAACTGCCAGTGGGCGATCTTCCTGCGCAACCACGACGAGTTGACGTTGGAGATGGTCACCGATGAGGAGCGGGACTACATGTACGCCGAGTACGCCAAGGACCCGCGGATGCGCGCCAACGTGGGCATCCGTAGACGGCTGGCCCCGCTGCTGG
>NZ_BAABDD010000054.1:0-13704 GCF_039539445.1 Salinactinospora qingdaonensis | reverse complement strand
CGCCATGGCCAAGCGCTGCTGTGCCTGGCCAGACGACGCTGCGACGTACTGTTCGCCATGCTGCGCGACGGCTCGCTCTACCAACCAGCAGCCACCCAGACCACTTGACAAAACCATAGAAGCACCCTCCTGCCGCTGGTTGGCTGAGGAGATCGCTCTCGCTTCCCGCATCTGGCGTCGCCCCAAGAGGTGACCCCGGCGAGGCGGACACGGCCACCGCACCGCGCCGGGACGACCATGGCACGCGCCGCGAACCGCGGTGGGGAAAACCCACCTTCCGGCAGCGAATGTCAGCAATGGCGGCTAGCGTGCGGGCATGGCCAAGGTTGCGAAGACGACTTTCCGCTGCTCCGAATGCGGCTGGACCACCCTGAAATGGACAGGCCGATGCGGCGGGTGTCAAGCGTGGGACACGGTCGAGGAGGTCAGTGCCACCCCTGCTGGGGCGGTGGCATCCGCGCGGGTGAACTCGCCGGCGCGCTCCATCGTCGAGGTCGACGTCGAGTCCGCCCACGCCGTCCCCAGCGGGCTGGACGAACTCGACCGGGTCCTGGGCGGCGGCCTTGTCCCCGGTGGGGTAATGCTGCTGGCCGGCGAGCCCGGAGTGGGCAAGTCCACCCTGCTGCTAGAGGTCGCGGCGCTGTGCGCCGACTCCTCCCCCGTGCTCTACATCACCGGCGAGGAGTCCACGGGCCAGGTCCGGCTGCGCGCCGACCGGCTGGGGGCGCTGGCCCCCGACTTGTATCTGGCCGCGGAGAACTCCGTGGCGGCGCTGGTGAGCCACGTCGAGGCGATCGCTCCCAAGTTGTTGATCGTCGACTCGGTCCAGACGATGATCGCTCCCGACGTCAACGGGGTCCCCGGTGGGGTGACGCAGGTGCGTGAGGTCGCCGGCGCGCTGATCCAGCTCGCCAAGACGCGGGGGATCGCGACGGTGCTCGTCGGCCACGTCACCAAGGACGGCTCGATCGCCGGCCCCCGCATGCTGGAGCACTTGGTCGACGTCGTGCTGCAATTCGACGGCGACCGGCACTCGCGGCTGCGGATGCTGCGTGCGGTGAAGAACCGCTACGGCCCCACCGACGAGATCGGCTGCTTCGACCTCACCGAGTCTGGGCTCATCGGGCTCCCCGACCCCAGCGGGCTGTTTCTGACCCGCCGCAACGAACCGGTCCCGGGCACCTGTGTCACCGTCGCCGTCGAGGGACGCCGGCCGCTGATCGCCGAAGTCCAGGCGCTCGTGGCGCCCACCGCCGCGCCGCAGCCCCGCCGCACCACCTCCGGGCTCGACGGCGCCCGCGTCGCTATGGTGCTGGCGGTGCTGGAACGCCGCGCCCACGTGCGCATCGGCGCCGCCGACGTCTACGCCTCCACCGTGGGGGGTGTGCGGCTCAACGAACCGTCGGTGGATCTGGCCGCCGCGCTGGCACTGGCCAGTTCCCACAGCGACCTGGCCCTGCCACGCGGCATGATCGCCATCGGCGAGGTGGGGTTGGCCGGCGACGTCCGCGCGGTCAGCGGGGTCCAACGCCGCCTCACCGAAGCGCAGCGGCTCGGGTTCACCCACGCCATCGTCCCCAGCAACAGCGAGGAACCCGTGTCCGGCATCGAAGCGGTCGGGGTGGACGACCTGGGGCAGGCGTTGCAGTTGGCTATGCCGACCCGTCGCAGCTAGGACGGCGCGAGGGCCGGTGGGAGGAACCGACCGAGGGGGAGCGCCGCACGGGGCGGCTCCGTGACGACACGGCCACCGGCCGGCGCGTGGCCGCTACTATGGAGCGACCGCGCGCCGGCGCGATCAGGAGGCACCGCCCCCTCGTTCAGTTCAGCCGGAATACCTGTCGTTCGGCGCCCTGGTCGTACTGGCTGTACAAGGTGGCGATGTAGGTGCCCGCGCGGGCCGCCACCTCGTCGTCGCGACAGTCTTCCCAGGAGCGCTTACGATCCCAGGTGATCGTGACGGTCTCGGGGACGCCGTAGCGCAGTTGAGTCTCGCGGCTACCGGAAGACTTGGTCTGCTCCTGACAGTCGGCCGTGGAGAAAATCCGGTCGGGACCGGAGGTGATGCGCACCTCCATGGCCGCGGGACCGAGATCGACGGTACAGGTCTGCTTGGCGGTGTTGACCACGTCGAGCGTGATCACGGGCTGCTCGCCCGCGGCATAGTCGTCCTGGTCAAGGGAGACCGTGACGACGACGTCCTCGGGCCGGCAGGGGTCTTCGGGCTGTTGCGGGGCCGGGATCTCCTCGCCGTCGTCGGCGGCAGCCGCGGCGTCACCGCCCGATCCAGAGCCACCGCCTCCCTCGGAACCGCCGGCGGAGCCCGACCCTCCTCCCCCGGCTCCGGCTCCGCCACCGTTCCCGCCGCCGTCCGCACTCGACTCGTCACTGGAAGAGGAGGGGACTGAGATAGTGGGGGCAGGGGAATTCTCCGGCGACGTACTGGAGTCGGGACTGGGGTCGACATTGGCCGCCCGGTTCCCATCGTCCGAGGAGGACCCGGAAACGGAACACGCATAAGCGATGAGGGCAACTACTACGAGAATCCCGGCCAGCACGAAGACACGCCGCTTCCAATACGTTTCGGGACTCACAGGTCCGGGGTGTCCAGCGCTAGAGGCCATGCGCGTAGTATCCCGGCTTCCCCAAGACCTTACCTACTCAACCCGCCGTCGGATATCCGATTACAGATGACTGAAAACCCTTATACTCCAGCGGTTCTCGCATGGTATGAGCGCAACGCCCGCGACCTACCGTGGCGGCGCCCCGAGGCCACCCCCTGGGAGATCCTGGTCAGCGAGATCATGCTGCAACAAACCCCCGTCACCCGCGTGCTACCGGCGTGGCAGGCCTGGGTGCAGCGGTGGCCCACCCCCGCCGACCTGGCCGCGGAAGCCCCGGGCGAGGCTGTGCGCATGTGGAACCGGCTGGGCTACCCGCGCCGCGCCCTCAACCTGCACGCCTGCGCCACCGCGATCGTCGAACGGCACTCCGGGCAGGTGCCCGCCTCCCGCGAAGAGCTGTTGGCACTGCCGGGGATCGGCTCCTACACCTCCGCGGCGGTGGCCAGCTTCGCGTTCGGTCAGCGCCACGCGATCTTGGACACCAACGTCCGCCGGGTCCTCGCCCGGGCCGAGACCGGTGTCGAGTACCCGCCGAAGGCCCAAACCAAGGCCGAGGTGGAGCTGGCCGAAGCACTGCTGCCGCCGGAGCCGGCCGTAGCCGTGCGGTGGGGGGTGGCGGTCATGGAGTTGGGGGCGTTGGTGTGCACCGCACGATCCCCCAAATGTGTGGACTGCCCCATCATCGACCAGTGCGCGTGGACATTGGCGGGCCGGCCGGCCCATGACGGTCCCCCGCGCCGGGGGCAGAGCTACGCCGGCACCGATCGGCAGGTCCGGGGGCGGCTGCTGGCCGTGCTGCGCGAGTCTCCCGGCCCGGTGGCCAAACCCGCGCTCGACCGGGTGTGGGACGAGCCGGTGCAACGAGAGCGCGCATTGGACGCGCTGGTCTCCGACGGTCTGGTCGACCCGCTCGACGACGGAACCTATGCGCTGCCGGGTGCGACGCCGGTCGCCGGCGATCCGGGGTAGCCGACCGGCAGCGTCACCGTGGCCCGACAGTGACCCGACATGCGAGAGGGGGCGGCCGTCCGGCCGCCCCCTTGTGGGCTCGTGGATCACGATGGGCTGTGCGCCCGCGTGGTCACTCGCCGCTGACGCTGCTCTCCTCGACCTGTGGGGTGTCGGGGACCGAGTTGGGCTTGGGAACGCCACGGAAGGTGAACCTGCCGTCGGTGCCCTCGCCTTCGGCGTCGACGATGACGATCTGGCCAGGCCGCAGATCCCCGAAGAGGATCTTCTCCGACACCGCGTCCTCGATCTCACGCTGGAGCGTGCGGCGTAGCGGCCGGGCTCCCAGCACGGGATCGTAGCCGCGTTCGGCCAGCATGGTCTTGGCGGCCGGGCGCAGCTCGATGCCCATGTCACGGTCCTTCAACCGCTCGTCGAGCTTGGAGGTCATCAGATCCACGATGCTGACGATCTCCTGCTGGGTGAGCTGGTGGAAGACGACCACGTCATCGACACGGTTGAGGAACTCCGGCCGGAAGTGCTGCTTGAGCTCTTCCTGGACCTTGCCCTTCATCCGCTCGTAGTTGGTCTTGGAGTCGTCCTCCTTGGCGAAGCCCATGGCCACACCGCGCGAGATGTCACGGGTGCCCAGGTTGGTCGTCATGATGATGACGGTGTTCTTGAAATCGACGTTGCGGCCCTGGGCGTCGGTGAGGCGCCCTTCCTCCAGCACCTGGAGCAACGAGTTGAAGATGTCGTTGTGGGCCTTCTCGATCTCATCGAACAGCACCACCGAGAACGGCTTGCGCCGCACCTTCTCGGTGAGCTGGCCGCCCTCCTCGTAGCCGACGTAGCCCGGGGGCGAGCCGAACAGCCGCGAGACGGTGTGCTTTTCCATGAACTCGCTCATGTCGAGCTGGATCAGCGCCTCTTCGTCGCCGAAGAGGAACTCCGCCAGCGTCTTGGACAGCTCGGTCTTGCCCACGCCGGAGGGGCCGGCGAAGATGAACGAGCCGCCGGGACGCTTGGGGTCCTTCAACCCCGCCCGGGTGCGCCGGATGGCCTGCGAGAGCGCCTTGATGGCGTCCTCCTGGCCGATGACGCGCTTGTGGAGCTCCTCCTCCATGCGCAGCAGCCGGGAGCTCTCCTCCTCGGTGAGCTTGAACACCGGGATACCTGTGGCTGTGGCCAGCACCTCGGCGATGAGCTCCTCATCGACCTCGGCGACGACATCCATGTCGCCGGCCTTCCACTCCTTCTCCCGCTGAGCCTTGCGGCCGAGCAGTTGCTTCTCGTCGTCACGCAGCGACGCGGCCTTCTCGAAGTCCTGAGCGTCGATCGCGGACTCCTTGTCGCGCCGCACGGCCGAGATCTTCTCGTCGTACTCGCGCAGGTCCGGCGGGGCCGTCATGCGGCGGATGCGCATGCGCGAGCCGGCCTCGTCGATCAGGTCTATGGCCTTGTCGGGCAGGAACCGGTCGCTGATGTAGCGATCGGCAAGCTGGGCGGCTGCCACCAGCGCGCTGTCGGTGATGGAGACACGGTGGTGGGCCTCGTAGCGGTCGCGCAGCCCCTTCAGGATCTCGATCGTGTGCGAGATCGTGGGCTCGTCGACCTGTATCGGCTGGAAACGACGCTCCAGCGCCGCGTCCTTCTCAAGGTACTTGCGGTACTCATCCAGCGTCGTGGCACCGATGGTTTGCAGCTCGCCGCGAGCCAGCATCGGCTTGAGGATGGAGGCGGCGTCGATGGCCCCCTCGGCAGCCCCCGCACCGACCAAGGTGTGCAGCTCATCGATGAACAGGATGATGTCGCCGCGGGTACGGATCTCCTTAAGGACCTTCTTCAGGCGTTCCTCGAAGTCACCGCGGTAGCGGCTACCGGCGACCAGCGCGCCCAGGTCGAGCGTGTAGAGCTGCTTCTCCTTGAGCGTCTCGGGGATCTCCCCCTTGACGATCTTTTGGGCCAGCCCCTCGACCACGGCGGTCTTACCGACACCGGGCTCACCGATGAGGACAGGGTTGTTCTTGGTACGGCGCGACAGCACCTGCATGACGCGCTCGATCTCCTGGTCACGGCCGATAACCGGGTCCAGCTTGCTTTCGCGCGCGGCCTGGGTCAGGTTGCGGCCAAACTGGTCCAGCACCAGCGACGTCGACGGCGTCGATTCCGAAGAAGCACCAGTAGCCTGCGGTTCCTTCCCTTGGTAGCCGTGCAGCAACTGGATCACCTGCTGGCGCACGCGGTTCAGGTCGGCTCCAAGCTTGACCAGCACCTGGGCCGCCACACCCTCACCCTCGCGGATGAGACCAAGCAGGATGTGCTCGGTTCCGATGTAGTTGTGACCCAATTGCAGCGCCTCGCGCAGGGAGAGCTCAAGGACCTTCTTCGCGCGCGGGGTAAAGGGGATGTGGCCGGAGGGCGCCTGCTGGCCCTGACCGATGATCTCCTCTACCTGCTGCCGAACCGCTTCGAGGCTAATGCCCAGGCTCTCCAGAGCCTTCGCAGCGACGCCCTCACCCTCGTGGATGAGACCGAGCAGGATGTGCTCCGTACCGATGTAGTTGTGGTTGAGCATCCTGGCCTCTTCTTGGGCCAAGACCACCACGCGCCGTGCGCGGTCGGTAAACCTCTCGAACATGTCTCGTCGCTCCTCACAGAGCGGTCAGGCAGGGACGGAAGTTCCGACCCTCACTTTCCGCATTCCGGCCCTCAAGGAGAAAGTCTCCCTGGAGGCGCTACCGCACCCGATCCACCGCGTAAGCCCGATTCCTGCTGACCGACTCGGTGGACGTATCCTGCTTGGCCTGACTCCGCTGACAAGCCGTGCAAGAGACTTTCCCCGACGATAGGGCGTTCACCCTCATCCAACTACCAATCGGGCCTGTAGTGTTCCAAGTACGCCGCAAGCGAACGGCCCGCGCTCCTCAAGGGTTTGAGGACACACGGGCCGTGCCACTTACTGCTTGCCCCGATGTGCTCTGAGCGAACAGCACCCGGCAGGCAACGCCTTGATTGTGTTACCGCGATTGTGCGGCTTCGTATTCGGCCACGATTGAGGCCGGGATACGGCCACGCTCGTTGACCTGCTTGCCGGCCGCCTTGGCCCAAGCGCGGATCTCCGCGCTGCGCTCACGGCTGGGAGTGCTGCGCTGCTGGCGACGGTTGCCGCGCCCAGTCTTGGTAGGAGCTTTGCGTGCCACATTGACGAACGGGGCCAGAGCCTCACGAAGCTTGCTGGCATTCTCGCCGCTGAGGTCAATCTCGTAGGACGAGCCATCGACTCCGAAGGAGACCGTCTCCTCTGCCTCGCCGCCGTCGAGGTCATCGACGAGAAGCACCTGAACCTTTTGCGCCATGGATACAGACCTTTCAGCAGAGAAGTGCTGACGCACTTAAATATAAATGTATACCGGGGAGCGGCGAAAGACAATTCTCGGCACGGAAAGATTGTCTGTGGTTTCCTGACCGCTCAACGAATTCCCGGGCATGCGGCGGTTACGGCTCTGGCACCCCCGATGGGCCAGAACCACCGCTATAACACGAGACCGGTGCGTCCCCATTACTGGACACCGCCGGTTAGTGGTTGTCGGAACCGTCCCCGCCGCCACGGACTTCCGAGACGGAAGCCGCGGCATCCTTTGCACCATCCTCCTTGACGACGCCAGGATCAGTCCTCGGCGCGTCGGTTGTTTCGGTAGAGGTGGCATCCGTACTCCGCGCGACGTCGGGATCGTGTACCGACCGACCGTCTGACGTTCTTGGAGCCATCTCCCTACGGAGTAGCTTGTAGATGAACGTACAGAACACCGTCGCGACAACTGCGGGGGGGATCAGCGCCGCGAATACGTCCGACATCGAGCGCATACCCCTTCCTTGATCTGACTTTATGCGGTAATTACCTGAGGGGACATGGCTCAAGCCTACGCCGGGCCGCACTCGTCTCCTCGTGATCCACACAATCGTGCCCCTGTCATCATAGACACGTTGCGCGGCTACACCCTCGTTGAGGTCCCTTTCGCGCTATCGCCTTATCCCCTACCCGTAAGAGTTCGGCTATCCCACGGGTTTCGATCTCTTTGCCCGCTATACCACGGGACGGAAACAGCGACTCGCTGTAGCCGCAAGCGGACACATAGGATCGGTTGATCGGTCGGTGAGACTGGAATAAGTAAGGAAGCGCGGTGCCGGCCCTCAGTTGGAGAGCGGCCGAACATCCTTGAACACCATAGCCTTCAAGTTCCGACCACAATCCACAGATTACCCGTCTTCATAGCGACCCGCACCTGAGGTCATTAGTCGTGAAGTACGGCGCGCCCTCAAGTTGTGGGATCGTGGCATCGTAACGCAGAAGAGTCAAGCACCTGTCGCCTAAGCGGCGTTAGTGTCGGCACGCCCCGTCACCGTGGGCATTGGGAGGATCTCATCGTGGAGTTCCACGCCGATCTACATATTCACTCCAAGTACTCGCGGGCTTGCAGCCGGGATTGCGACCTTGAGCATCTTGCTTGGTGGGCTGCCCGTAAGGGGATTGAGGTCGTCGGAACCGGTGATTTCACTCACCCCGCATGGCGTGAGCAACTGGGTGAACTTCTCATCCCGGCAGAGCCAGGACTGTTCCGGCTCCGGCCGGAAATCGAACGGTCCATACTCCGGACACTACCGCCGAACTGCCACACCTTGCCGAGGTTCATGCTCTCAGTGGAGATCTCCACCATCTACAAGCGCGACGAGCGGACTCGCAAGGTCCACCATTTGCTCTACGCGCCGTCCATGGCAGCCGCCGACACCATCACAGCGGATTTGGACAAGATCGGCAATCTGGCTTCCGATGGACGCCCGATCCTGGGGCTGGATTCGCGAGACCTCCTTGAGATCACGCTCTCCAGCGATCCGGGATCGTATCTGGTCCCGGCTCATGTGTGGACCCCGTGGTTCTCAGCGTTGGGGTCAAAATCGGGATTCGACGCCGTGGCTGACTGCTACGCCGATCTGGCTCCCCACATCTTCGCGGTAGAGACCGGACTCTCCAGTGACCCGGCGATGAACTGGATGGTCTCCTCGCTTGACGGATACACGCTCGTAAGTAATTCCGACGCGCACTCACCGCCGATGCTGGCTCGCGAGGCGAGTCGCTTCGACACCGATCTGGACTACTATGCCATCCGACGCGCCCTGGAGACCGGAACGGGATTCCGTGGCTCTGTCGAGTTCTTCCCTGAGGAAGGCAAGTACCACCTCGACGGCCACCGCAAGTGCGGTATCAGATTCACTCCTGAGGTCACCCGCGAGCACAAGGAGCGCTGCCCGGTCTGTGGAAAGCGACTGACCGTCGGGGTTTACCACCGTGTCCACGAACTAGCCGACCGCGCAGTGGGGCATCGCCCGCCGGGCGCAGCGGATTTCACCAGTCTGGTCCCCTTACCCGAAATCGTGAGTGAAATCGTTGGAGTCGGCCCAAAGAGCAAGCGCGTCAGCGGCGAGGTAAGCAAGCTCGTGGGCGCGCTCGGTTCGGAACTGGCGATTTTGGGGTCGGTGCCCCTCGACGAAGTCACGAAGGTGGGGGGCGAACTCCTGGGGGAGGCCATTGCTCGACTGCGACGTGGCGACGTGATCCGCAGCGCCGGCTACGACGGAGAATATGGTGTCATTCGGCTATTCGATCCCGAAGAACTCAAGACGGACACCGACACGCTGACGCTGTTCGGTGACGACGAGATCGCCTCCCCCGTCAAACGTTCCAAAAAAGCCACGCCCGCCCGCGCTTCCCACGGGCACCACGACAGCCTCGATGCCCCTGTAGCGTCCCCAACGGCCGCAGACAGCTACGGAGAGACTCCACCCCTAGCCGAGGCCACCCCCACCACCGCAGCACCCCCTGCGGAAGATCCGATGCTGTTTCCCGCCGCCGTGGCCGAAACCCCACCCCGTCCGCAGAGCCTCCTCGCCGGGCTCGACCCCGAGCAGCGCGCCGCGGCCGAGCGTCCCGGCGGCCCGCTGCTCATCGTCGCCGGCCCCGGCACGGGAAAGACCCGTACCCTCACTCACCGCATCGCCCACCTCATCACGGAAGGGACGGTGACCGCGGCCGAGTGCCTGGCCATCACCTTCACCCGGCGCGCCGCAGCGGAGCTGCGCGAACGGCTGGCCAGCCTGCTGGGTGAGCAAGCGGCCGGGATGACCGTCACCACCTTCCACGGGTTGGGGGCGCAGATCCTGCGCGAGCACTACGAGCGGGCCGGGTTGACCGAGCTGTTCCGGATCGCCGACGACACACACCGCACTGCCGCCGCCACCGAGGTCACGGGATCGGAGCGGGAGGGGCGCCGACTGTTGGCCCAGCGCGACGGCGACGGCGGTGACGACGACGCGATGGCCGCTGCCATCGACGCCTACGAGCGACGGCTGCGCGAAGACGACCTCGTGGACTTTCGGGACTTGCTGGTGCTGCCGGTGCGCCTGTTGGAGGCCGACGAGGAGTTGGCGCGTTCCTACCGCCGGCGGTGGCGCTGGATCAGTGTGGACGAGTACCAGGACATCGACGAGACCCAGTACGCGCTGCTGCGGCTGCTCACCGAGCCCGAGGGCAACATCACCGCCATCGGCGACCCCGACCAGGCCATCTACGGGTTCCGCGGCGCCGATGTGGGATTCTTCCTGCGCTTCACCCACGACTTCCCCACCGCCACGACCGTGCGGCTGATACGCAACTACCGCTCCACGCCCACGATCGTCGAGGCGGCGACCCGGGTTATCGCACCGGCGTCGCTGGTGCCAGAGCGCGAACTGCGGGCTGTGGGCCAGGTCGAGACGCCGGCGCGCATCGGCATGCACGTGGCCGCCGACGAGCGCGCGGAGGCGTCGTTCGTGGCACGCTCCATCGACCGGCTCCTGGGCGGGACGTCATGGCACTCGCTCGACAGTGGCCGGGTCAGCGACGAAGGCGACGGCGGGCTGTCGTTCGGCGACATCTGCGTGCTCTACCGCACTGACGCGCAAAGCGAGGCGATCATGAGCGCGTTCAACACCGCTGGGGTGCCGTTCCAGAAACGCTCGCACGACCGGCTGCTGTCGCGTCCGGCGGTGCGGATGGTCGTCGACGAGCTGGCCCATCAGACTGAGGCGCCGCTGACCGAGCGTGTACGCGCGGCGACGCGGCAGCTATGCGAACGCCACGAACGCGACGAGAAGCTGGTCACTGACCTGCGTACGGCCGGCGAGCTGGTGCTGCCCCTAGCCGGCGAACACGGCTGGGACCTGTCGGGGTTCCTCTCGGCGCTGGCGTTGGGCGCTGAAGTCGACGCGCTGGACCCGCGGGCCGACCGGGTGGCGCTGTTGACCCTGCACGCCGCTAAGGGGCTGGAGTACCCCGTGGTGTTCTTGGTGGGGTGCGAAGCGGGGCTGCTGCCGTTCAGCTTCACTGGGGCCGGGGACGTGACCGAGGCCGCGGAGGCTGAGGAACGGCGGCTGTTCTTCGTGGGCGTGACGCGCGCCCAACAGCGGCTCTACCTGTCGCGGGCACGCCGCCGAACGCGCCGGGGAAGCGCTGTCGAGCCGGAGTCGTCGCCGTTTTTGGCCTCGGTGCCGGCGGAGCTGACCATGGCCGTAGACGAGGAGACGGCCACGCGCAAGCGGCCCAAGGACCGCCAGCTTCGCCTGATGTAAGGCGTCAGCGGTCGACTCGCCGGGGCCGCAGGTCTCACAGGTGCAGCAGCATCCGGGTGTTGCCGAGGGTGTTGGGCTTGACTCGCTCTAGGTCAAGGAACTCGGCCACACCCTCGTCGTAGGAGCGCAGCAGCTCCTCGTAGACACGGGCCGGCACGGGAGTGCCCTGGATGGGACGGAAACCGTGCCGGCTGAAGAACGCGGTCTCGAACGTCAAGCAGAAGACACGCTGCACCCCCAGGTGGCGTGCGGTGTCAAGCAGCTCGGTGACGATGCGGTGGCCGATGCCGTGCCCTTGCATGGCGGCGTCGACTGCGACGGTACGGACCTCTGCGAGATCCTCCCATAGGACGTGAAGCGCGCCGCAGCCCACGACGGTGCTCTGCTCACCGTTGTCGACTTCGGCCACCCAGAATTCTTGAATGTCCTCATAAAGGTTGACCGTACTTTTGGACAGGACGCGCCGTTCTCCACTGAAGGCGTCGATGAGATGGCGGATGTGGCTGACGTCTGGTGTTCGAGCACGGCGGACGGTGATCTCGACGGACATGATCGCCCTAGGCTACTCCCGACTCGGTCGGAAGCGCGCAGCGAGCTAAGACAGCTCCAGCTAGATGGTGCTCCCCCGGCCCGAAGGCCGGGGCGCACGCCAGGAGATCTCAGATAAGTTGCCGTCGCGCGGCCCACACAACGGCTTCTATGGGCGTGTTGACGCCAAGCCGGTCACAAATGGCCCGGAGCCTGCGCCGTAGGGTGCGCGCGCTCAGTTCAAGGCGGCGCGCTGCGACATCGGTCGTCACACCTGTAGCGATCTCTGCGAGCAGGTGGAGGTCGTCGTCGTTGAGATCCGAGGGTGCTTCCGGAGCCCCGTCATGGGATACTCCGGGCGGTGGCACCATGCTCTCACTCCACGACGGGACAGTGGTCTCCTCGACGGCATGACGCACGAGCGTGGCGGCCTGTTCCACTCCGTCCTCCCTCATCAATGGTGAGTGCGGAACATCGACTCGTCGTCGCAGTGACCCCCGACGAGTGGGAACCAAAGTTCCCTTGCACGCGCGCATGGGCACAGCCCCACCTCTCGATCCCGCGACCATGATTCTTGTTCCCCTGGCACAGAAGCAAGAATCCGACCGCGGGTGAGAACGCGGGAGCCCGTTCATCACGATCTGGGACGGACAGATCATGTGAGATCGCACCCGGCAAAGGATGGCGGAAACCGCCGGAGCCGTTCGCTGCCATCCTCACTCACCGTCAATAGATCCGCTACGACGAACGCGGAATTATCCGCTCGCCTCGAAACGCTAAGCGGAGGAACACGGACCGTCAAGGTCCATTAAGCAACGCTAAGTAATCAACTAGCTTCCCTGTGTTACCAAGGTTACCGAAAACCCCCTTCCCTAAGGAGGATGACCTGCGAAAATAACCTTCAGATCGGAACGCAAAAAATGCGTATCCAAGTTTCAAAGAGTATTTCCAAACTGACCACAGCGATAGGTATGCCGCGCTTGCGTCCGCGGGATTGCACATACCCTGCCGCAGCACAGCGTGGTCTTTGCCACATCACATGGGCAGGCCTGGCGAGCACGCCGAAGCTAACTAAGGTTTTAACTGGGTTTCACAAGGGGGAAGAGAATGGTCTCCCGAATGTTCTTTCCAGTGAACGCCATGAGAAGGCGATCAATCCCCATTCCCACTCCCCCGGAGGGCGGCATGGCGAATTCGAGGGCGCGGAGGAAATCTTCGTCGAGTTGCATCGCCTCGGGGTCGCCACCGGCGGCCAGCAGGGACTGCTCGGTAAGGCGGCGGCGCTGCTCGACCGGGTCGACCAACTCGGAATAGCCGGTGCCCAACTCCATACCGAACCCGATGAGGTCCCACTTCTCGGTGAGCAGCGGATCTTCGCGGTGCTGGCGGGTCAGCGGACTCGTCTCGACCGGGAAGTCGCGAACGAACGTCGGCTGGAGCAGGGTGTGCTCAACCAACTCCTCGAACAGGTGCTCGACCAGCTTGCCCTGCCCCCACGCCGGGTTCCAGTCGACCCCACGGCCATCGGCGAGCTTGCGCACCGTCTCGATGGGCGTGCGCGGGGTGACCTCCTCACCCAAGGCCGTGGAGACAGCGCCGTACAGACTGACCGAGGGCCACGTCCCGCCGAGGTCGATCTCCTCCCCCTCGCGGTGCACCACCGTCGATCCAAAGACCGCCTTGGCGGCCTCTTGGATGAGCGAGCGCGTGATGTCGGCCATGACGGTGTAATCGGCGTAGGCCTGATAGAACTCCAGCATCGTGAACTCGGGGTTGTGCGTGGAGTCGGCGCCTTCGTTACGGAAGTTGCGATTGATCTCGAAGACCCGCTCGATCCCGCCCACCACGAGCCGCTTGAGGTAGAGCTCGGGAGCGATCCGCAAATAGAGATCGAGATTGTAGGCGTTGATGTGCGTGGTGAACGGCCGCGCCGTGGCCC
>NZ_BAABDD010000053.1:0-17696 GCF_039539445.1 Salinactinospora qingdaonensis | reverse complement strand
GGCCCAACGCGTGGGCGGCGATGGCCAGGCAGGCGGGGTTGACATCCAACAAATGCACCGTACGCACCGGGCTCCAGCGGGGCAGGCGGTGGGGGAAGTAGCCGTTGCCCACCCCCACCTCCAGATGGGTTCGCCCGGTGTGGGCGGCCAGCAGCGTGTGCAGCACCGTGTTGGGCACCCCCCACACGCGGGGGTGGCGCCACCAGATCACCTGCGGGGTGTAGCGCCACCGCATCCCCAGCCGGGTATAGAGCCCGGGGTTGGCCCCCGCCACAGCGGGCGGCGACGAAGCGGGAACAGACATCGAAGGCTCCTCAGTTCGACACGACAGATCCAAAAGACGGCACAACAGGGGTGGTGAACGAGCGCGCCCACCCTCGGGTTCGGGAGTCAGGGGGCGGCAGGAGGGGCCGACCGGCTTGGGTTGTCCCAGCGCGCGAGCCAGGCGTTGGCGGCTCGGGGGTCGACCGTGGCCTGGTGGAAACGCTGCCGCTCAGACTCGGAGAGGTGTCCGGACCAGAAGCCTTCGATCATGTGCAGGAAGGCGCTGGCGGGTTGGACGAAGTTGTGGTCGTAGTCGGCGCAGGCTCGGGTCATGAACGCGGCATCGAAGGGTTTGCCGTTTTTGGCTTGGGTGAGGATGTGGTCGCGGTAGGTCAGGGCGGCCTGGGTGGAGCCGGCCCAGCCTTGGCCGGTGGTGGGACACAGCGGACGCACCGTGTCGCCCATGCCCAGCACATGCCCGCCCGAGGGCAACACGCCGACCGGGCGGCGCCGGGCCGGTTTCGTGCGGGTGAGAATCGCCGCGCCCGCATCCACCGGCTCCGCGGTCGCGCACTGCTCATACAGCTCCGGAGCAAACACACGCAGCCGGGTGAGGAGTTCGGTGTGGGCATCGACGCGGCGGCCATGCTCGGGGTGACAGTCCAGCGGTCCGCCTGGGCGGGCGCTGAGGAACACACTGTGGGCGGGGCCGTGGCCGGTGAGGATGGGCACCCGAAAAATCTCGCCGTGCGGGGTGGTGATGACCTGCACATCAGCCTCCCCCGGGGCCACGTGGTCGAGGTAGATCTGGCAGAGCGCCCGCGGCCCCGCGGCTTGTGCCTGGTCGGCGTCGGGGGCAAACAGTGCGCCCAACTCGCCGCCGCCCACCGCCACCACGATGAGGTCATAGCGGCCCGCGCGGGCATACCAGTCCAGGTCGGAGACCGTCACCCCGTGGATGTGGACCCGCCCGCCGCGCCGGTCAAACGATTCGAGCCAGGCGGCCATCTTTTCGCGGGGATCCACCGCCACCCCACCCTGACCGGGCAGTGCGCCCACAAACCCCACCGCTTCGGCACCGGGTGGGTGCGCGGACACGCTGACGGTGGCAAACCGCGGCGCGGCCGTCGACCACTCGTCCAGCCCGGCCCGCTGCTCAGCGCCCAGGGTGGCGGGGAAGGTGGCCTGGGTGGGCTCGGCGTTGCCGAACCGCAGCTCGCTGGGATCATGGTGGGTGAACACCTCCACCTCCAGGCCTGCTTCCAGCAGGGTGTGGGCCAGCACGAGCCCGGATTGGCCCGCCCCCACGATCGCCACGCGCGTCACAACTCCTCCTCGTCGTCATCGGTGAGAATGGGGGTCAGGGTGTGGGTGATCAGGGCCCACACCACCCGCTGCATCGAGGCGGTCTGCCCGGGCACACACCCCACCACCGGCACGCTGGCCCGGGTGGGTAGGGCGGCACTCAGGCGCGCCCGCACCCCCGGGCTAGGGTCAGGGGTGGTCAGGGCCACGACGTAGGGCCAGCCCTGCTCCTCCAGAGCGGCCAGCGTGGCCCGGCCGGCTTCGATCTCGTCGGGGGCCACCACCACGACGGCGCCCACCAGCCCGGCCAACCCCTCCTCGCCCAGGGGCTGGCGTTTGGCGCTGGTGGGCGCGCCGTAGAGGTGGACCACCAGCCCCGGCCCCAAGGCATGCCAGCCATAGCAGCCCACCAGATGCATCCCCGGTGCTGCCGCGGCCGGGAAAGCGCTGGGCACCTCCGGCGGGTGCAGCGGCGCCACCGCTGAGAGTGCTCCCACCGCCCTCGTGGCCACCTCCAACCGCGGCGCCCCCACCACCACCGTGACCGCGGTGGACTCAGAGGCCCCAGACTGCATACCGCCCCCTTCCCAAGCCGCCCCGCACGACCGCGAGGACGGGACGCCTACGTTCGTTCCGGCCGGGGGAGGGAAGGCGATGCGCCTTTTCGGAATGCTCACGCCCGGCCTCCTGTAGTGATGGTGTGGGCCAGGGCCGCCAGCGCGGCCAAACACGCCCCCGGCTCGCCGGGATCAACTGCCACGGTCGGGATGTCGGGCTCCAGCGCCAAGGCGGCCCCCACCTCCTCCACCCTCTCCGGACGGGGACAGCCTGAGGTGACTGCTACCACGTGCGCCAAACCCTGCTCCCGACAAGCCGCCAGCGCTGGCAAGGCATCTCCTGGACGGTCGGCGTCCACAGCCACCACCACCCCCACCGCCCCCCGAGCCACATCACGCCACAAAAACCGCTCCCCCACCGGCACGCTGGGGGTGGCCACCACCAACACCGCCGCATCCCCACCGGCAACACACCGTGCGAACCCCATCTCGACCCGCCGGTGTTCCTGTCGGTCGGAGCTGGGGATGAGCGTCTCCAGCCGGGCCACCTCGCCCCCGGCCACACTGGCCAACAAGCGCTCCTTACCCGCCGTGGGCCCACCAGCGATCACGAGCTTGCCCGAACGCTTCTCCGCCGCGTGGCGCTTCGATCCTGCCGGGGCGAGCCGGTCCAGCCGGCGAGCCAACGCCACCCCCGCCGGCTCCGACAGGCTCACCGCCGGACGCAGCGCCAACCACACACCCCCCTCGCGGGGCTGCTCCAGCAACTCCTGGACCGCCACCAACACCGCCCCCAACGGCATCCCCACCGCCACCGCCAACTCGACCACCGACACCCCCGGCCACGCCCGCTCCCACACCCCACGCAGCACCGAGCCCACCCCTACCGGCCCCGGGTTCGCCTGGGAGGCCAGCGGGTCCACAAGGGAATGCACCAACAGCGGATCGCGGGCAAAGCGCTGTTTCGTGGGAGCAGGCTTGGCCACGGCAGAAGGGGGTGAAGACATTGAAGACATCAGGAGTGCTTTCCAAAGCTCGGGCTCGTTGGGCGCTTCAACACTTTCGGTGGACCTGGTGTGGAGGCAGGAATGAAAAGAGCTCTTAAGGGTGGGGCTGTTCCCAGGAGGTATTCGTGTGGGGCGCAGAGTCATGTGGCATCACGCTTGACGTTGAGGAAAACCGGGAGCGTGGCTGGCGAGTTGATGAATATCGATTGCATGCGTGTGGTGTGAGCTGTGTCCTTGGCGGGCTTGAGGCGGGGGAATCGGGTGAACAGTGCTGCGAGCGCGATCTCTAGCTCTAGACGGGCCAGGGATGCGCCTAGGCAGACGTGGGGCCCGTGGCCCAGACCGAGGTGGCGGGGACGTGAGTGGGTGAGGTCGAAGGTGTTGGCCTCGAGGCCGTAGCGAGCCGGGTCGCGGTTGGCGGACAGGTAGCACAGCAGCACCGGTTCGCCGGTGGTGATCGTGTGCCCGGCTATGGTGATGTCTTCGCCAGCGAACAGGAACGGCAGCACCGCGACGCTGGTGGCCTGGCGCAGGACCTCCTCCACCGCTACCGGCCATTGGAATGCGCCATTGCGTAGCCGTGCGAGTTGGTCGGGGGAGGCCAGCAACGCTTCGATGCCGTTGGCGAGTGCTGAGGCGGTGGTCTCGAACCCGGCGGTGATCAACAGCCACAGGGTGTCGCGCAGCTCGTGTGTGCTCAGTCGCTCACCGGCTTGGCGGGCGGCGATCAGGGCCGAGACCAGGTCGGGGCCAGGGCGGTTCTGCTTGGTGGCGATGAGTTCGTCCAGGTAGGCGTCGACCTGGGCGCGCATCGCCCGCACCTCCTCAGACGAAGCGAGGGCGAAGGCGGCGTCGACCATGGTGTGGAGTTGGCCGTAGTCGGTGGGCGGGAGCCCGAACAGGTCGCTGAAGACGCTCAACGACAGTGGGTAGGCGAAGTCCCTCTTCAGGTCCACTGGCCCTGTCATGTCCGCGATTTCCTCCTGCAGGTGCTGGACCCGCACCTCGATGCCGGGGCGTAGAGCCTCGATCCGTGCAGGGGTGAAGCCCTGGGAGATCAGGCCGCGCAGACGACGGTGGTCGGAGCCGTCGGCGGTGAGCATGTTGTCCAGGCGCACCATCGCCGCTACCGGGTGATCGGCTGGCACGGTTCCGTCGGTCAGGTCTTTCCACGTACGCCAGTTACGGCGAAATCGGCGGTCGGTCAGCGCGGCGCGGAGTTCGGCGTCGTGGGTCAGCGCCCAAACCTCCAGACCTTCGAGCACCACGCGCGCCAGCGGCCCCGCCGCGTGGAGTTCGCGTGCCTGTGCGTGGGGGCGTCCAGGGGTGAGGATGATTGGGTCGGGGCGTGGGGCCATGACGTCGCTCCAGTCGTGTGCAGCGGGGCGGTGCCAGGGGTGTCGATCGTGGTGGGGCTGAAGGTGACGGGCAGGCGTTCCAGCCCATGGGCAAAAGGCGAGCGCCGCCACGTCAGCGTGTGCGGGGCTACCGCGAGATCCAGGTCGGGTAGCAGGCTCAGTAGCGCCTCGACGGCGTCGATGCCGATCTGGCGGGCCAGGTTGCGGGCGGGACACTGGTGTGGGCCGGTGCCGAACGCCAAATGCGCCCGGTGACCGGACAGGCCGCTCGGGCTCGCCTGCGGGGACACCCGTGGGTCGGCATGGGTCGGGCCATAGCCTGGGATCAGGCAGTCGCCTTCGCGCAGCCGCGCACCTTCCAGCACCATGTCGGCTGCCGCATACCGGCCCGGCAAGAGCGTGATCGGCGGACAGCGCCATAGCACCACGTCGATGGCGTCCTCGACGCGGGTGCGGGCTCCGGCAACGCTGGAACGAAACTCCCGATCCGTCAACAGAGTGTGCGATGCGTTGGCGATGAGGTTCATCAGCGGGTCATGCGCTGCGGAGATGACCAGGATGAGCTGGTGGGCCACTTCCTCGTCGTCGAGCCCGTTGGGATGGGCGACCATGCGCGAGACGATGTCTGTTCCCGGAAGGCCACGCCGTTGGGCGGTGACCGCTTGGGCGTAGTTGAACAACCCCAGCCGGGCTTGTTCGGCAGATCGCCTGCCGTCCCACACCTGCCGCATCAAACCGACCAGCTCCTCGCCCTGATCGCCGGCCAGGCCGAAGTAGCGGTTGAGCAGCAGTAGCGGGAGCCGGAAGGCATAGTCGGCGATCAGGTCGGCTCGTCCGGTCGGCGCGTGTGCGGCCAGCAGCTCCGTGGCGATCTCTCGAACCGCCAGGCGTGCCCCCGATGCCGTGATCGCCGTCAGCGCGTCGACGATGACCGCCCGGTAGCGGCTGTGGTCAGGCTCGTCCGAGGCCAGCGCGTTGCGGAAATACCAGAACGGCCCTGGCACGGCCTCAGGGGTGGCCCGCCCCTCCCGAGCTTCCCGCCAGCGTCGCGGATCTCGGGGAAATCGCGCCGGATCTCGCAGCACCCGCTGGTTGAGGTTGTAGCTGAGCACCACCCACGCCGCCACCCCCGGCGCGATCTCCACCGGCGCCAGCTCCCCGAACTGTTGCCGAAGTTCCTCCAGTGCCACCGGCAACTCCGTGGTGAGCCCGTCACCGTAGAGCGCCACAGCGGAGTCACGTAACGACGGCGCCATACCCATGGCAGGCTCTGCCCTATGGGACGCCATCACCGGTGTCCTTCCAACGGCATGAATGCTTGTGGGAGGACGGAAACGAGCGAGACAGGGAAGGAGAGGATGCGTGTTGTTTCCACGCTGCAATCGTCACGAAGCAGGTGTGCGTGGGTCTTGCCCACATCGGCTATACCCATAATGGGTAGGCTCACCGAAAGTTATGTGCCCCCGTTGAACGGCGGCTGCGAGACAATCTATGAACAGCCGCGTTTCCTCGGCGGGCCTACCGAAGCACACGCTGCAGTGCCGCGATGGCGATAAAGGATGTCCAGTGAGCTACTCTCCTCGGGCTGCGCTGCCTGACCGCGTCTTGCGGCGTAGCGACGTGCAGGATGCCCTGTCACGCAGGGACTTCGGCCGCGTGTTCGCCCTGGCCCGCAAGTGGGGCGGGATCAGCTACAGCGCGATCGCGGAGTCCTGTGAGATCAAGCCCGAACGGGTGGGAGTTCTGGCACGCGGACGCGGGTCGATCACCAGCCACGACAAGATCCTCCAGATCGCCGACGGCCTCAGAATCCCCGGCCATTTCCTGGGGCTCCTGCCTCGGCCCTGGGAAGACAGCGAAACAGTTGTCGCTCGTCCCAACGCCGGCGAGGCGATCCGGTCGACACCGTCATCCGATGGCGCTGGAGTCGACTTGAACTCCTCGGCAAACTTTTCAAATGCTGGCACGCGCTCTCTTTACGATCGTGCGTTGTCGCTGTCTTTCACTCATGGCGACTTGAGGGAGTCGCTGGGAAACGCCCAGGCGCTGTGGCAGACGGATGTCACCAATGATGCGGAGATCCGTCATGCACCTGTCTCTGCTGAGGAGATCACAGCACCGGTCTTGCGTTGGCTGGTAGCCCCACCCGCGCTCCTCGGTCTTTCATCCTCGGAAAAGATAACCGTAAGCGCAGACGACGTGGCTGCTGTTCGACGCGCTTGCCATCTGTTCGAGGCGCTGGATCACGAATTCGGCGGAGGGCATGCACGCTCGACTGCTGTGCAGTATCTGCATAGCGAAGTCGTTCCTCTGCTACGGGGGAATTACACCACCGCAATGGGAAGCGAGCTGTTCGCAGCGACATCCCATTTTTCCTACAAAGTTGGCGCAATGGCCTACGACGCGGCTTTACACGGACTCGCCCGCAGGTATTTTATGCAGGCGTTGAACTTCGCTCATCTGGCCTCGGACGCCGCCTTGGCCGGTAAGGCGCTTGCGCTGATGAGCCACCAAGCGAACTTCCTCGGCGATTATCGAAGTGCAGTCGATTTCGCTCGTTCGGCCAAGGCAGGAACTGGAAAAGCGGTGACACCAGGCGTCTATGCGATGTACTCGGCAATGGAGGCTCGCGGCCTTGCCTCCCTTGGAGAGGAACGTGAGTGCACGGTTGCTTTAACGGAGATGGAGCAGGGGTTCGGAAAGCGCGGCTCTGAGGAGCCTGAATGGCTTGACTACTTTGATGAGGCAGAAGTCCACGACGAATTTGCTCACTGCTTCCATGATCTCGGCCGCGCACGGACGGCTGCCGATCACGCTCATAGGGCCACCACGCTGACACGGCAGGAGTATCGGCGTAGCCGTACTTTCGCTGGTCTTATCCTGGCTAGCTCGCACCTCATCGGAGAGCCTTGGAAGCAGGATGTCGAACGTGCATGCGCACTCGCAGAGAAAGCGCTGAACGACGCAGGAACTTTACGTTCAGCCCGCGTCCACGCCTACGTTCGCCAATTCAATGAGCGATTGACGCCCTACACCAAAACAACCGCTGTACAAGAGTTTCGTTCCCAAGCACTTTCCAAGACTGGACTCTCGGTCCTTGCCTGAGTCACACGCCCGGTGTCCAATTGTGCGGCAATGTGGGATCGCGGAGGGTAGCGATTCGGTTTGCTGCTTCAGCGCGAAGCCGCGGTTCGCGTCCGGTCCGGGCACATAGCCACGCTGTCATCCGCAGCTTGCGGATCTCCAGTAGCGTCGTATAGTCCGGCCAGTCACGGATGTCGGAACCGTAAGCCGTAACAAAAGCAGCGTACTCGTCGTACGAGTACCAGCCCAGGTGAGCATACGTGGCCGCTACGATCAGGTCCCACTCCCTCGGGCCTGTGGAAACCCGTTCCAGATCCAGCATGACCACACGTCCATCGCCGCCGCGCAGAACATTCTTACGGTGCGCATCGCCATGAACCGGTCCTGGCGTCAACGCGAAGTCCAACTCGGTGAAGGCTTGGCGGAGTTCGCCGAGACGGCGGATAAGAAAGGCACGGTCGGCAGGCTCCACCCCCTGGGCTTGCTGTAGATATTTTTCAACACCGGCCAGCGGCTCCAGCCTCGGCAGTTCCACCTCAGTCGGAGCGGCAAGCGCATGCAGATGCCGAAGGAGGTTCCCGAGATCGCGCGTCGAGGCTATAGAAGCGTTCGGGATCTCTTCCCATAGGCTTACGACCCACCCGTCCCGAGCGATGAGATCGGGGCGAACCGGTCGTACAGCAGGGAAGTTTTCGAGGGCGAGCCATTGAGCGACGCGCACCTCCTGGGAGACCCGTGCGTAGTTCTCAACTGAGGTTATGCGCAACACGATGCGTTCTTTGGGAAGGGCAAAACTCGCGTTCTCACCTACTGGGCCCAGCAGCCGCAGATCGGTCGAATCAAACCCTTCACCTTGACATACAGCACGTGCTACTCGCTCGGCAGAAGCCGCAGAGTGCCCTGAGAGGGCTGGGTCACGGCCAGTCAACTATCCCGCCATCCTCACAGACTTCGCTCCCAAGATATTCCAGGCGATCGCCAACGTACCGTCACTCCAGCTTGATGAACTCCACCAACCGCATGGTGGGTGCGGCGCTGCCCCGGTTGCGCCAAACCCTGACCCAGCCCACCGAGATGTATCACTGGCTGACCACCCGGCGGGATACGGATAGACCATGAGTCCCAACGAGCAGCCCCTCTACCAGCGCGACCCTAACGCCTGGTATGCCCACCTGGCGGAAGGCAACCGCACCCAGCCTCGAAAACGGGTCGCGGCTCAGGTCATCCTCCATGACAGTGCCGGCCATCTCCTCCTCGTCGATCCGGCCTACAAACCCGGCTGGGACATCCCTGGGGGAATGGTCGAGGCAAACGAGCCCCCCGTCGATGCCGCTCGTCGCGAGCTACGGGAAGAACTCGGCCTCGACATCAAGCCCCTGAGGTTGCTGTGCGTGGACTGGGTCGCCCCGCACGGCCCCTGGGACGACCTGCTCGTATTCGTCTTCGACGGTGGCACTCTTACCACCGAGCAAGCGGCTACCATCCAGCCCACCGACGACGAACTCACCGCAGCCGCTTTCCTCCCCACTCCGCAAGCCCAAGATCGGCTACGCGACTACGTCTGGCGCCGCACCCAAGCCGCCCTTACTGCGCGTGAGTCGAAAAGCCCCGTATATCTACACAACGGACAAACCCCTTAGAGTTCACGTCTTTTTCCGTCATCTGGGGTGGCTCCCGCATTCCATGGATCCGGGTTCCTGGACTCTGACGCCATATGCCTTCGAATAATGGGCCGTCGTCGGACATCGTGGAACCCCACCCGAGTTTCGGCACAACAAAGTGTCGGACCTGGCGAGGCGGGATGCAGCGCCGTGGGCGTGGTATGCGACCTGGGTGAGCAGCACTGAGATCGCCTATACCTGGCGCAACCACATCGCCTCGCCTGCGGCTTGGTCCCGAGTTGGCCAATATCTTTGATGCCTTCAACGGGTTGCGACCCCTCCAGGGGTGATGAGCGACCCGAGAGTAAAGTCGCAGGTCGCGAAGCCTCTTGGGCGGCTGAGGGGGTGCTGTTTTGCAGCAGTCCGCCGGTGGCGCAACGTCGCAGGTCAGAATGGTATGGCATGCTTCTGCTTGGTCCACTGTTTCTTCGTATCAGGCTATGTCTTTCTCCTGCTCCGGAAGGACAGTCGTATGGGAGGCAGCGAATCTAACGAGAGGGGGCGAGGTCGAGGGGGTTGAAGTGTCGTTCAGGCTGGGCTGGAACGGTGGTATATGGCGATGAGTTGGATGTTGATGTTGAGGTACGACCCTAGGGTCGTTAGGGACTGAACTCCCGCTTGGCGGGACGCGAGTCTCCACTTCTGGTGAGGCCGGTGGGGAACATCGAAACACTCGTTGTCGGTTTCTCGGTCACGATGCTCCTCTCCGACAGTGGTTTCTTTTGACTTTTCATCGCAGTGTTCGGGATCGACGAGCGCCGGCCGCATCTTGGGACTGTGTGTTTCGCTTCCGGGACAGACACCTACCCAGGGGCTCTGCGAGATGAATTCAGACATTACCGCTTAGCGAGTTCCGTCTTCACCCCAGGGAGCTTTTCTAGGTTCTCTTTGTACGTGTTTCCAGCCTGCGGGCTCTCCACCGCGATGTCGTCTCCCAGCACAACAGCTTGATCGACGATCAACGGGAGTCGTTCAGCCGGGCGAAGATCCTCCAGGGCCGTGGTGGCGGTGAGGGCGGCGTCCTCGGCTTTGCCGCGCTGGAGTTGCCAGCGCGCACGGTCGAGCGAAATCAGTGTGTAGGACAGGGGGTCCCCGGCGTAGGCGTCCAAAGCTGAGGTTTGGGCGTTCCATGCCGCGGCATCACCGATGTGGCTGAGCACAGACGACTCGTACATACTCAGTTGGATTTCGGGGAATCCGAAGAACCCGTCGCTGGCTTCTTCGGCTGGCACCGATGAGAAGAGCGTGGTCGCGCCGGCAAGGGTTTGGCGGGCAGCGTCATGGTCGCCCAGGCGAGCGTGAGCGCGTGCGGTCAAACCCGTGAGCTGGACCAAGCCGGCGCTGGCGCTGTCACCGATGTCGCGACGCGCCTTCTCGGCTATCTGGATCGATTCGTCGGGCCGGTGGCCGTAGTAGGCCAGCATCGCCTGGGCCATCGCGACCCAGGTGCGCATGGGGGCGTCCTCGGCCAGGCGCGCGTACCCGCCGGCGATGGTCAACCAGGTGCGGGCTTCGGCCTCGTCGTTGAGGTCGGTGTGGAGCGCTCCGGTGAGTCCACAAAGGCGTGCGGCCACCATCTGGAGGTCGCGCTGGTGAGAGTAGCGGTTAGCCAGAGCGCTGACCTCGTCCAGGTCTTCCGACAGTCTCACCAAGAGGTCGGCGGGGGTGCAGGTGCCGTAAGCGGTGATATGGCGGTCGGTGGTGTCTGTCCAGTACGCCAAGTCGGCAGTGGGGAGCAGCCGTTTCAACGGGCTCTCCAGACGCTGGCGGATCTCGCCCAGGGGAAGGACCGCAGGGGCCGTTGTGGTTGCGGCGAGTCCGAGAAAGCTGCGGCGGTCCACGTCATCGTCGCCTTTGCAGGTGATCGGGTCAGACGTAATCGGCGGGGGCGGCGCCGGGAAGCCCAGACTGGCCGGAGACGTGCCGTAAAACAGGGCGAACAGTCGCCGATAGAACGGTCCGACACCATCGGCGCCGGCCTCCCAGCGGGAAAGCTGTGAGATGTTGGGGGAGCACGGAGTGCCGGTGTCGTCTCCTATCAGCCTCAAGCCGTCGATGACGTGGCGCTGGGTGTGGCCGCAGGCCAATCGCCAGGCCATCAGCAGTGTCGGCGTCTCCGCTTTGACATGGACCGCCTGTACCAACTCCCAGCGGGTCCAATCCTGCTCGGCGGCGTGGGTGCGGAGATCGTCGGCGATCCGGGCGCGCTTACGAGAGTCCACACCGGAACGGTAGGCAGGCCGCGACATCTTGTGAAGGCCAACGTGGTTGCGGGTTACTCGCAACCACGGTTGCGGGTTTTTCGCAATTGCCGAGTGCGTTCGGCAGCGCCGACGATGGACTCACACATTGCTCGTCCGCACGCCTGCTGGCTAAAGAAATTCGCATATCTTCTGCTGTGCACAAAGCACCCCAAGCATCGCTCCGGCAAACTGAGGAACAGTCGAGATTTGAGAAGTTTCAGAGAACGTCACCGACTCCTCCTTTCCCGACCTCTTTGGAGTGACGAATGCTTTTCAAGTGGTCACAGCGCACTGCTGCGCAGAGAAGCGGAATCGAAGACGCCCCTGCGCTTTGTTCTCACCGCTATCTCCTCGCCCAACCACCTCTGGGCTTGCCCCTCCGCTGCGCCTTCCCACACCCGTCGAAGGAGTCACATGCCCCCACTCCAGCCCCCGTCCTCACATGCGGCTGCGTTGCCGCAACGGGTCCTGGGAGCCACCGGTATCCGCACTCCTGCTCTCGGCGTCGGCTGCTGGGCCATCGGCGGCCCGGCCACCAACCTCGGGCTGCCGATGGGATGGGACTCCGGCGCCGATACCGACAGTGCACGCGACGGCCTGATGCAGGCATACACCCTCGGGGCGCGGTTGTTCGACACCGCCGACGTCTACGGGCTCGGCCGTTCCGAGCGCCTGATCGGTGAACTCGTCGCCGAGGTCGGCCGTGAGCAGTTGGTACTGGTCTCCAAGGTCGGCTACTTCCCCGGCACCGCCGCCCACGGTTACAGCCCCGGGCACATGCGGCGCCAACTGGAGCAGTCCCTGGAGAACCTGAGTACGGACCACCTCGATGTCTACTTCCTCCACCACAACGACTTCGGGCCCGATGATCGCTATCTCAACGATGCGGTGGAGCAGATGCGCACCTTCAAACGCGACGGCTTGGTGCGGGCGATCGGCATGCGCGGGCCCCACCTGCACGCCCTTGAGCGCTTGGATCCGAACCGTCCGCCGGGGCAGGCCGCGCCCCGGTTCGCTGATCTGATCGACCGGGTCGCGCCCGACGTCCTAGCGGTCCGCGATAACCTGCTGACTCCCGCCGTACGCTCCAGCCGCATCTACCGCATGGCCGCCGAGCGCGGAATCGGCATCCTGATCAACAAACCCCTCGCCCAAGGGCTGCTCACCGGCACCCATCATCCCCACGCTCCGCGCGTCTTCGGCGATGCCGACCATCGCCGACGCAAACGCTGGTTCACCCCCAACGCCTTGGAACTCATCCAGCGCGGGCTGGACGACGTGCGCACCGTCATCGGCCCCGACCCCGCCGAACTCGTCCGCTTCGCCCTGTGGCACTGCCTGAAAGCCTCTGACCAGGCCATCGCCCTATGCGGCTTCACCAGCCCCGCCCAGGTCCGCACCAACCTCACCTGCCTGGCCAGGGAGCCCGACCCCGCCGCTTTGGAACAGGTGCGCCGGATCATGGCCGACACCCAGCAGCGACTCGACGCCCAAGGCGCGGTTTTCCGCGACGCGCCCGCACCCGCAGCGGAGACGCGATGACCTCGTCGGGGCATCAGGCCAGTCTGCTCGCGTTTCCCAGCGCCGAGCGCGTGGCGGGCGAGGTCGGGGTCATGGTTTTCAACGCCCAGCACGCTTCGCCGTCGCGCTCGCGCGAGCAGGCCGCCTGGATCGCCGCCCACGACCATGCCGACCTCGTCGTTGTCAGTGAAGTCTCGGGACACCACGCCACCCTTGCCCACGCGCTGGGCGAGCACGGCTACCACGTCGCCCAAGACGACAGCGCCGCCGACTACCGGGTCCTCGTGGCCGGCCGCTGCGCCCCACTGTCGGTGCTGTCGGAGTTGGGGGTGGCGGTGCTGGCCCACCGTGTCCAGACCGTGCGGGTGCGCATCGAGGCCACCACCGTGGTGCTGATGGGCGCCTACGTGCCCTCCCGCGGTTCTGGCCAGCGGCGCAACGTCGACAAGCGCGCTGTGCAAGACGCCCTCACCGCGCTGCTTCCCCGACTGTGTGCCTCACCGGCCGACATCGTGGTGGCCGCCGGCGACCTCAACGTCGTCGAACCCGACCACACCCCCCACCACTCCGTGTTCGGGGCCTGGGAGTACGACTTCTACCGGGCCTTCGCCGAAAACGGGCTGCACGACGCCTTCCGCCACGCCCAGCCCGCAGGCGTCGACCACTCCTGGTACGGCCGCTCCGGTGCCGGTTATCGCTTCGACCACACCTTCACCACCACGCCTGAGCGCGTGGTGAGCAGCTTCTACGACCACGAGCCCCGCCAAGCCCGCCTGAGCGACCACGCCGCCATGATCACCCGCCTCACCCTCTAACCCCGCGTTTGCCACCAGCCCGACCGCCACCAGGGCCCTCGGGCCGGCCGCTCCTACCCGAAAACAGGAGGTGTTGATGACGTCCACCGCACCGGCCACCGACCACGACCGCATCCTGGCCGCACTCAACCACCTGTCCCCGCTCCCCACACACCTGGCCCACCAGGTCCACGCCATCCCCCGCACCGAACCCAACCGGCTCCGCCATGCACTGGCCCCCGCCTTCGAGACCACTGTCACCGGCACTCTGGAACACCGCCTGCTCGCCGCCCGCCCTCACGGCTGCGACACCTGGATCCTCAGCGAACTCTCGGGCCGGCACCTGGCCGAACGGGACTGGCCCGCCTGGGCCCACACCGGCATCACCCTGGACGCCCCCTACCACTGGATGAGCACCGCTCACCTAACCCCTGAAGCCCACCGGCGCCTGACAAAACCCCGAATCCTGCTGGCCGCCCTCTACCACCCTGAGCACTTCCCGCTCCCACGATTTCCACTGGCCATCTCCGACCTCGCCCGCGCCGCCCGCGCCAGCCTCTGCGGCCAAGTCGATCTGATGGATATGCAACTGGGCGCCAGCCTGGCCGACATCTGCGCCGCCATCACCACCGGCGGCTATGACCTCGTGGGCGTCTCCGCCACCTTCGGCCAGCACGACCTGCTCACCCGCGCCCTCGACCACACCTTCGCCCTCACTGAGCCACCAACCGTGATCGCCGGCGGCAGCCTCACCGCACGCAACGAAGCACTCCTCCTGCAACGCTACCCTCACCTGCTCATCGCCCGCGGCGCCGGCGAACCCACCATCACCGATCTGATCACCTGGCACCACGGCGACCTCGCCCTGAAGGAGATCCGCGGACTGGGCTACGCCGGCGCTCCCCGCGGCGGCGCACTGGCGATCACCCGTCCCTCGGTACGCCGCACGCCCACCGTGGCCAACCGCCACCAACCCGACATGTTGCCCGAACTCGATCTGCTAGCGGCAACGCTTGACCACCACGGCGTCGCCCAACTGGAAACCTCACGCGGCTGCACCAACTACTGCTCCTTCTGCCCTCGCGGCCACAAGGGGATGTGGTCGAGTCTGTCCCCCCAGTCCCTGCCGTGGATGCTGGAGGAAATCAGCGCGGTCTTCGACCGCCATCCCGGCACCGCACGCACGCTCTACCTCGTCGACGAGGAGATCATCGGCCACGGCCCCGACAGCCTCACCCGCATCCGCGACATCGCCAACCAGCTTCACCAAGCCGGTATGACCTGGGATTCCTCCTGTCGCATCGACCAAGTCGTCGACCCCGGCCACGACCGCGCCTGGCATCTGGAGCGCGCCCAACTCTGGCGCGATTTGTGCGGCCAAGGACTGCGCCGCATGCTCTTCGGCGTGGAATCGGGCGTCACCTCGGTGCTCGCACGCTTCAACAAGGAGACCACCGGGGAACAAAACGCCCTGGCCATCCGCACCCTATCCGCGCTGGGCGTGCCCACCCGCTACACCTACATCACCTTCGACCACCTGATGAGCGTCGAAGAACTTGCCGCCACCCACGCCTTCCAAGCCCGCACCGACCTGCTGTTACGCCCCTTGCCGCACCTGCCCGTCGAGACCATCATCGAGGGCGTGCGCGACGAAAGCTTCGTGGCCGAACACTCCACCGGGCGCCCCTTCTACACCGCTGTCTCCTACATGTTGGTGTCCATGGAATGCCTCATCGGCGCCGCTTACACCCGCCGCGTCGAAGCCGCCGGCCTCGCCGGACACCCCCGCCCCTCGCTGGGCCGCATCGACGCCGACTTCGCGGATTGGCGGATCGGCGTCTGCTCCCAGCTCGCCCAACTCTGGATCGACCGCAACTTCGCTTTGGACTACACCCTCAAGTCCATCGAGAAGATCTTGGAAGGAGAGGCCCGCCACCAAGTGCGCCACACCCGTTCCCTCCTCAAGGACGCCGCATTCGCTCTGCTCGGGTCGATGCTGGAACACATCGCTCACACCCGTCGCGCCGAGCCGTCGCACAAAGACCTCACCCAGCAGCTACAGGGCCGCATGGACGACGGGCTGGCCAAGCTACAGTGCCGCCTCGCCTACGCTCTGCCTGCTCTCGCCGACCAACTCCCCGCCCAGCACGCCCGGATCCTGCGTGAGGGATACGACCGCTGGCGCGCCCCGCATCCTTGGAGGCTCATCAACGCCGCAGACCCCTGCGGCACCTGAGACCACCGGACGGACAGGAGCCGAGCCGTGGTCACTCGTGGATCGGCACCCAGTTGAACTCGGGGCAATACCGCGCGTAGACGACGAGTTTCCACGCCGCATAGTCTTCCTTGCGCCCGGCCTCGCGCAGCAGGTGCTTCACCCAGGTATGGGCGATGCGCTCGTCGGTGTTCATGCCCGCCTCGATCTGGTCCAGCATCCGGCACGCGACCGCGAAGTCCTCGTCGGTCAGCGCGCTCACATCGATCTCGACTCCGTCGAGTTCGAAGGAGAAGACCAGGCGGGAGGTGTCGAAGCGTGTTTGGCGCTCGCCCTTGAACTCGGTATGCGGCTTAAGGGCGGCGATGAGGTGTTCGCGCTCAGCTACCGGAAAGCCGATCCCCAGATCCAGGTCGCTGGACTCCAGGTTCAGCCGGGTCCCGAACGACCCGACATCGCGCGCCTGCCGTCCCGTCCACTCATAGACCAGGTCAGCGGCGCGAGAACGTACCCTCAGCAGCCAATCGTCGTAGTGGCGCCGCTGCTGCCAAAACGCGCATGCCCGCGCCCACTCCTCAGCGCCGAACACTGCGGGGTCTGCCCATCCAGAGCGGACGATCGCGTCGACATCAACCTCACTGTGCACATCCACGCCGCCACACTAGCGGCGAAACCGCTGTCCCACGGACCAAATCCGGAAGACGTCTACGCTCCCCGGAAAAATTCGGGGCCGCAATCTGAGACGAGACAACCGCGCCGCCGTAGGCTGCACTCGCACACAAGACAAGCCTCGGACGGAGCTTCCCCTTGAGTAGTGGACATGACCCTGGTAACGGCCCATGCCAGAACGTACCGAACCTCGATCGACCCCCTGACTGAGAAACATGATCGCTTCCCTGGCCCACCGATTCCCTGCTAGTACACAGCCCTGTCCGAAGTAGTTGGCGGGCGCTGCGGCCCATCCGTCGAGCATCCGCCGAGTTCATCGCTCAAACGAGAACTTCATTCAGGCGATTCCACGCCGGAACCGTCCCCACACCAGCTGCGCACCCTCCAAGGGCGAGGAGCGAACCCCGTTGTCGCCGTTGGCGGCAGCCCGGTTGGCGGGTTGCGAACCCTCCAGGGGTGATGAGCGAACGTGCGACGAGTTGCGCGCGGCGCACGTGGCGGCAACCACGTTGCGAACCCTCCAGGGGTGATGAGCGAACTGTGCTCAGTGGTCGTGGTGTTCGGGGGGTAGACAAGTTGCGAACCCTCCAGGGGTGATGAGCGAACGCGAGACCCACCCCCACGACCTGGAGCGGCGATGAGGTTGCGAACCCTCCAGGGGTGATGAGCGAACAATGGCTGATGATGAGGAAATCCAGCCGGACATTGGGTTGCGAACCCTCCAGGGGTGATGAGCGAACCCGAGAGTAAAGTCGCAGGTCGCGAAGGCTCTCGGTGGTGTTCCGGGGCGCTGTTTTGCAGCGGTCCGTCGGTAGTGCAACGCTGCAGGTCAGAAGGGTATGGCATGCTTCGGGGGTTCGGCTGTCTCTGTCTTTCAGGCTACGGTCTTCTCCTGTCGGCGACGCGCCAATACTGACCACGTGACGTCGCGTGAAATCTGACCACCCCGGTTGATCATCGGAGGGGTGATCACTGTGGAGGACTGGGCCGAGATCCGCCGTCTGCGCAGATCAGAGGA
>NZ_BAABDD010000052.1:0-18767 GCF_039539445.1 Salinactinospora qingdaonensis | reverse complement strand
GCAATGCTGCCTCACCCCAGCCGGGGGCCGTCCCCGTCGCCTGCCACCCGCCCGCAGCCACAGCGCCCCCTTAAGGCTGCTGAGATCGCGAAGCGATCGAGGCACGAGCCAACGGCAAGCCCTCCCATCCCGGGCAAGCGACAGGCCCCACTTACGACCCTCGGCTTGACAAACCCACAGAAACACCCCCACATCCAGCCAGCGGCGAGGCGCACGCGCGGCGCCCTTTCCCTGCGGGAGAGCGGAACCGTCCCTATCCCCCTGCCACGCTCCCCACTCCCACAGCCAGACGCGATCGCGCATGGTGGGACGAAGGCCCCCTCATCGGGGGGCGTTCGTCCCACCGATGAGGGTGGCGCCAGCGTCTAGCGTCAAAAAGGGCCGCACCGTTGCGGTCGACAAGGGCGCGGTGGAGCGCCACTAGGCGAACCGGGGTGTGGCCCGGGGCTCCCGCGAGCGGGTGGCCGTCCCGCAGCGGTGGGGAACACCGCCGCTGCGCCCGGCCCGCGAGAGCCACACGCTCCACCGGCCGCGGCGACACACATGGCGGCGGAGGGACAAGGGTTATGAGTGTTACGGCTGTCGGCTCCTCCTATGAAGCGAGCACCGACCACGGCGGTGGGTGGCCCCCGATGTTCGAGCGCGTGGGGACGGTAGGGCACGACGCGGCGTGCGCCGGTGAACGGTACCCGCTGTCGACACGTGGCCGCCCGAACCTGCCCTGGGAACGCGCCCCCCGGGGGGACCAGTGATGACGCCGCAGTCGATCCTGGCGATGCTGGCGCTGGGAGGTCTGGCCGCCGGGGCGCTGCTGCACCTAGCAGGACTGCCGGGAGCGGGCGACGCGGTGTGGCTGGCCACGACCGTGCTCTGTACAGGGGTGGCGGCCTGGTGGGTTGTCGAGGGGCTGCGCCGCAGACAGTTGGGCACCGACGTGATCGCGCTGCTCGCCCTCGTCGGCACGATCGCGGTCCAAGAGTTCCTGGCGGGGGCCATCATCGCGGTCATGCTCACGGGCGGACGGCTGCTGGAGGATCGGGCGTCCCGACGGGCTCGCCGAGAGCTCGGCGCGCTACTGGCTCGGGCTCCGCGATTTGCCCACCGCGTCGACAGTGGCGAGATCGTCACCGTGCCCGTCGAGGAGGTCGCCGCAGGCGACCTCCTGGCGGTACGCACCGGCGAGATCGTCCCCGTGGACGGGCACGTCGAGAGCGGCACCGCCGTGCTGGACGAGTCAGCCGTAACCGGGGAGCCGCTTCCCGCCGAGCGCCAACCGGGCGAGCTTGCGCGCAGCGGTGTGGTCAACGCGGGCTCACCGTTCCACCTGCGGGCCACCACGGACGCGACCAGCAGCACCTACGGCGCGATCGTGCGGCTCGTGCGCGAGGCCGAGGCCAAAAGCGCGCCGTTCGTGCGGCTCGCCGACCGTTACGCCGCCGTCTTCCTGCCGGTGACGCTGCTGCTGGCGGGAGGCGCCTGGCTGCTGTCGGGCGATCCGGTACGCGCCGTCGCGGTCCTGGTGGTGGCGACCCCGTGCCCGCTCATCCTCGCCGCGCCGATCGCCTTCACCTCCGGGATGTCACGCTGTGCCGGGCGGGGCGTCATCGTCAAGAGCGGCGACGCGATCGAACGGCTCGCCCGAGCCCGAGTGCTGCTGTTCGACAAGACCGGCACGGTGACGACGGGGCACCCCCGGCTCGACCGGGTGCTCACCGCCACGTGGACCCGCTCCGACGAGGTGCTGGGGTGGGCCGCCTCCCTGGACCAGGCGTCCTCCCACGTCCTCGCGGCGGCGATCGTGCGTGCCGCCCGCGAGCGTGACCTACCGCTGCACCTGCCCACCGGCGTGAGCGAAGTGCCCGGTGCGGGGCTGGAAGGCATGGTGGAGGGGCGGTCGGTACGCCTGGGCAAAGCGTCCTGGGTGGCAGCCGACCCGCCGGCGGAGCTGGTGGAGTCGGCCCGCGTCGAGGCCGGCCACAGCGAGGCGGCCACCGTCTTCGTGGGGGTCGACGGCCACCTGGCCGGAATCCTGCTGCTCCGTGATCCGTTGCGCCCCGACGCGCCCCGAACGTTGCGGCTGCTGCGGCGTGCCGGCATCGAGCGGGCGGTGATGGTCACCGGCGACCGCGCCTCGGTCGCGGCGGCGATCGGCGACTATGTGGGCGCCGACGAGGTCCACGCCGAGCAGTCCCCCGAGGGCAAGGTGGCGGTGGCGGAGGCCGCGAGCGCCACCGCGGCGACGGTCATGGTGGGGGACGGCGTCAACGACGCGCCGGCCCTGGCCCGCGCCGGGGTCGGAGTCGCCCTCGGCGCGCGGGGGGCCACGGCCTCGTCCCAGACCGCCGACATCGTGATCACGGTCGACCGGCTGGCACGGCTGGCCGAGACGCTGGCCATCGCCCAGCGGACCCGCACCATCGCCGGCCAAAGCGTAGGCGTGGGGATGGGGCTCTCGCTGGCCGCGATGGTGGTGGCCGCCCTGGGGTACCTCCCTCCGGTGGCGGGGGCGGTCCTCCAGGAGGCCATCGATGTCGCGGTGATCCTCAACGCGCTGCGGACCCTGTTCCCTCGCGGACCAGAGCGAGCCCCGGTGCTGCGCGGCGACGACGCCGAACTGGTGCACCGTCTCGACGAGGAGCACCGCCGACTGTGGCCCCACGTCGACGAACTCGCCCGCACCGCGGAAACACTGCGCGGCGCCCCCGAGGACAGGCTCGCCCCAACGCTGACCGAGCTGAGCACGTTCCTCGCGGAGCTAGCCGAACACGAGCGGGAGGACGAACGGGTGCTCTATCCGGCGGTGGATCGGGCGCTGGGGACGCCGGAGGTCACCGCCACGATGAGTAGGGCCCACGCCGAGATCTCGGCGCTGATCCGGCGCAGCGAGTCGCTGGTCGCCGAACTCCGCGCAGGCGAGGCCGGAGTCGAGACGCGCGAGCGTGCGGCGCAGGCGCTCATCGAACTCCACGCCCTGCTGCGGCTGCACTTCGCCCAAGAGGAAGAGAACTTCCACGTGCTAGCGCCGCAGGTCCAAGAGTAGGGGCGCCCCCGTTCCCGGCCGACCGCGGCGAAACGCCGCACCTCCGGCTGGACGGGGGCCGTGGGCAGCCGGTACTAGGGCTTTCGGCGCCCCGCCGGTGTCGCGCGCAGTGTCGCCAGCCGGTTGTTGTACTCCTCCTCGTCGATGTCGCCTCGGGCGAAGCGTTCCGCCAGCGTCTGCTCGGCGGCACTGCCCGGTGTGGCCTCGCTGCGCTGCTCGCCCTTGGAGCGCTCAGCGAAGAACATCGACCGCAACAGGGCCACAATGGCCACGATCAGCAGTATCCAGAACAGGAACATGGTGACGGCGAGCCAGGCGTTGTTCATCATTCCGTATCCTCCATACATCGGCACTACTCTCCTCTTCCTTGTGCGATAACGGCCACCCCCGTGCCGCTGCCCAACCGCGCCACCGCCATGTACGGCCAAGGGGCGCCGCTGGGAGACGCTGGAGGGTCACGGGGGCTGACTGAGCGGGGCCAGATCGTCCTCGTCGTAGGTGAGGGCGCACCGCACGCGGATGATCCCCTCGAGGCGGCGGATCGCGTGGGTGAGGCGGGGAATGTCGGAGCGGTGGGACACCCTGCCGTCGAGTGTGGCGACGCCACCGTGTACCGCCACCTCGACCTCAGTGAAGCCGAACTCGCCGCGGACCAGCTCGTGCTCCACGGTCTCCTGCAACTGTCGATCGGAGACGAGGTAGACGCCCAGCAGGTCGGAGCGGCTGAGGATACCGATCAGCCGGTGGTGCTCGTCGACCACCGGGAGACGCTTGACGTGGTGGCGGCGCATCCGCTCAGCCGCCTCCCGTGCGCTCTCCTCGGCGGTGACGGTGACAGGGGGCGCTGTCATGAGGTCGCGCGCCAGGTGGGCATCGCTCTTGAGACGTTCGATCCGGCTCTCGTAGCGTTCGAGGAGCTGTCCCTCCTCCGGATCGGGCTCAGCGACCTTCAACAGCAAGTCGGCGGCTGATATCACACCCACCACGCGGTGCTCGGCGTCGACGACGGGGACAGCGCTGATGCCGTTGTTACGCAGGATGACCGCGAGTTCCTTGAACTCGGCGTTGTCGAAGGCGGCGATGACCCGGGAAGTCATCAAGTCAGCGACGGTGGTAATGGCCATTCGCTCCTCCCGGCATCGCCGCCGTTGGTTCCACTGCCCCGCTATCCAACCTGCCCCCCACAGTTGGTGCGCGGCAGTAACAGACGTCCCGAACGGCAGGGCCATTGGTCTCGTCGTGGTCTTTGCGTCGTGGGGTCAGAGGGCACCGGCGTGGCTCTGGGGTCGTTCGCCGCCGAAGCGCCCGACCAATGGCCCTACGGCCCCACCGGGCTCGAGGTGTGGGATGGAGGCAACAAGACCAGCGCGCCGCAGTCCCGCGCCGCTGAGCCGCGCGGGAGCGGTGAGCGCACGCACCCGGGGGCGGACGCGGACAACACATCGGGGAGGGTGAGCGCCATGGAAGCACTGGATGCAGTGATCCCGCTGGACGAGATTTCAGCGGTCATCTTCGACATGGATGGTGTTGTCACCGACACGGCCTTCGTCCACGCGGCGGCGTGGAAACGAACGTTCGACGAGTTCCTGCGTTCCCGCGCCAAAACCACTGGCGGGCGCTTCCGCCCCTTCGAGCTACGCGAGGACTACCTGCGATTTGTCGAGGGCCGGCCGCTGCCCGAAGGCGTGCGCGCCTTCCTGACTTCTCGCGGGATCGCGTTGCCGGAGTCGCCGCCCGAGGTCGACCCCGGCGCGACCACCATCACTTCGCTGGGCGACCGCAAGGACGGCTACTTTCTGGACTACGTCCGCCACTTCGGTGTGGCCTCTTTCCCTTCGACGATGCCTCTCATCCGTGAACTGCGGCGCGGGGGTGCGGCTACCGCCATCGTCTCTACCAGCAGCAACTGTGCCGCGATCCTGTGTGCGGCCGGGGTGGCCCACCTGTTCGACGTCAACGTCGACGGCCGAGAGGCGGTCAAGTTGGGACTGTCGGGGAGCCCTACCCCTGACTTGCTGCTGGAGGCGACACGGCGGCTGGGGGTGGCCCCCACGGTCACCGCGGTGGTGGAGGACGACCCGGCGGGGGTCGAAGCGGGGGCGCGCGGCGGCTTCGGGCTCCTGGTCGGGGTCGACCGCTCCGGCCAAGAGGCGGAGTTGTACCGCCACGGCGCCCACATCGTCGTCTCCGACCTGGCCGAGCTGCGGATCACAGGAACACGCGAACCAACCGTGCGCGGCGGAAACGGACACCACAAGGCGAGTGACTTTTGACCCGGTCGCGTTGGACGATCGGTCCTGCTGTGCGGGCGCGACCTGGGGATGAACTAGGAAGTGGCCCACCAACGGGCCGAATGATTAAGGGGGATATTGCGATGAACAGGCTCGCACACCGTGAACGCCACCTGCCCATCCCCGGATTCGCGGAACTGTTCGAGAACCCCTTCGCAGCGTTTCCGCAGATGGCGGGGATGCGGGTCGAGGACTTTATCCGCGAGGGCCGCTACATAGTCCGCGCCGAGCTCCCCGGCGTCGATCCTGAGAAGGACGTCAACGTGACGGTGTCGCACGGGACGCTCACCATCACAGCAGAACGGGAAGAGGAGACGCGGGAACGGCGGCGCACGGAATTCCACTACGGTTCGTTCAGCCGCACGATCGCGCTGCCCAACGACGCCGACGAGGACGACGTCTCCGCGAACTACAGCAACGGAATCCTCGAAGTCAGCATCGGCCTGGCGGAGGCGGGCAGGGAAGGCCGCCAGATCCCAGTTAGCCGCCCCGGCGAGTAGACGCCGGAAACGGCGCGGGGCGCCCGATGGTGCGGACGCCCCGCAGCCAGCCGCCGCGTTGGGCGGTGGCCCCCCAAAAATGCGAGGAACGTGAGAATGCAGTCGGCCGCTGTTGGAGCAGCCCCCTACGCCGAGGTACATGAGACCCACGCGGGCGTGGTCTTCCTGGTGGGAGAACACGCCTACAAGCTAAAAAAGCCCGAGGATTTCGGCTTCCTGGACTACAGCACCCGCGAACTGCGGCGCGCCGCCTGCCATCGCGAAGTCGAGCTGAACGAGCGGCTGGCACCCGACGTCTACCAAGGGGTCCTCGACGTTGTTGGTCCCGACGCGGTCCCAGTCGACCACCTCGTGGCGATGCGACGCATGCCCGACGAGCGCCGGCTGTCCACCCTGGTGCGCGACGGCGCGGACATCGACGACGAGCTGCGCCGCATCGCCCATCTACTCGCGGCGTTCCATAGCCGCGCCGAACGCGGCCCCGAGATCGCGCGGGAGGGCACGGCCGCCGCGCTGCGGGACCGGTGGATGAGCAGCCTCACCCAGATTCGGCCCTTCCAGGAGCAGGTCCTGGGCGGGGAGACCCCCGAGATCGAGCGCTTGGCGATGCGGTTCATCGACGGGCGCGGCGAACTGTTCGCTTCCCGCATCGCCGACGATCGGATCGTCGACGGCCACGGCGATCTGCTGGCCGGTGACATATTCTGCCTCGACGACGGGCCGCGCGTTCTGGACTGCCTGGAGTTCGACAACCGACTGCGTTGGGTCGACGGGCTGGACGACGCGGCGTTTCTGGCCATGGACCTAGAGCGGCTGGGTGCACCCCAGGCGGCGGCGACGTTCCTACGCGCCTACGCCGACTTCGTCGGTGACCCGGCACCGGCCGCGCTGCACCACCACTACATCGCCTACCGTGCCTTCGTGCGCGCCAAGGTCGCCTGCCTGCGTCAGGCCCAAGGCGACGGCGAGGCGGCGGCCGAGGCGCGCATGCTGGAACGCATCGCCTTGGAGCATCTACACAGGGGGGCGGTGCGGCTGATCATCGTGGGCGGCTCGCCGGCCACCGGTAAGACCACGGTGGCCGAAGCGCTGGCCGACCGGTTGGGCATGACGCTCCTGAGCAGCGACCGGGTCCGCAAGGAGCGGGCCGGCTTGGGGCACTGGCAATCGGCCGCCGCCGGGTACAAAGAGGGCATCTACACCGAAGAGGCGAGCCGCGCAGTCTACGGGGAACTGCTACGTCGCGCCCAGGAACTGCTCAGCCGGGGCGAGTCGGTGATCGTGGACGCCTCGTGGTCGGACGCGCTGTTTCGAAGCCATGCCGAAGGGCTGGCCGCGACCACACTGGCCGACTTTGTGGAGCTGCGGTGCACCGCTCCCGAAGAGGTCGTGGCACAGCGACTGGCCCACCGCGCAACGGCAGGGAGCGTCTCCGACGCCGACGCGACGATCGCGCGCTCCATGGCCGCGGCCTTCCACCCGTGGCCGAAAGCGACCCCGCTCGACACTTCCCGGCCGATGCGTGACGTCCTCACCGACGCGCTGGCCTTGGCCGCCCCGCGCCCAGCGGTGGAACCGTGGCACCCCCACCGGCCGGTGATGACGGCGGACTGACCGTAGGGCCGGCGCGCCGCCCAGCCATGCGAGCAGGCCGCCGTAGCAGACCCAGGGTGAGAAACGGCGGGCCGCCGGATCACGCCACAGGGCGGCTTCCCCGCGGAGAGCACGTGAAAAGTCCTCCGACGGCCAGTTCCACGGGCCCCACGGCCCCACCGCCCCACGCTGGGGCCTGCGACGCGGCGTGGGCCAAGGCTGAGGGGGTTGCGTGGTGTTTCCCTCGGCCTCGCCCCCGACCGCTGCGCGATCTCGGCAGCCCAAAGGGGGCTGTGCCTGAGGTGGGGGCCGCACCCCAGCGTCCCTTGGAGCGCCCCCGCCACAGCACGGCCACACCTCGAACGCTCACGCCCGCCCTCCCAACATCCGACGTGACACCCCATAGCGGCCCCACCAGGGACGAAACGGCGTGCTGGCCGCTGGCGGCTGTGCGCCAGGGCCGGCTCGCCACGAGCAGCGGGGGCGGGCGGAGAGTTCCGAGAACGGTGGCCGCGCCACCTCCTGGCAACTCCCGGCGAACCGCATCAGGCGGCCCTCCCCGCCACCACCCGTCACCGGACGCCCTCCCGCGACGATGGTCCGCGCTTCGCCCGTCCGGCCGGGTGGAACCGGCGCAGGGCCGTTGCGGGACCTCCGTCACCGGTGAGGCGATCATTCGCCCCTAACGCAAGGGGACAGCCATCGGATGTGCTGGAAGGTGAAAACGACCGATAGGCCGGCTCGCTCTGGGGCCGACCGGCGTGGAAAGGCTCTCCTGTGGAGAATGAGACATCCCAGCAGCGGCACGTGGTCGTCGGTTTCAACGGTTCGGTGGCGGCCGTGGCCGCTTTGGCGTGGGCGGCGCGAGAGGCACGGTTGCGCGAGTGCGAGTTGTGGGCGATCCGGGTGATCGACGGCGGGCACAACATGCGCGCCCCCTACGCCGGGGCCGACCCCTCCGAGGCGGAGCGGCGCGCCGAGGACGCGCGCGAATTGCGCCGGGCGGTGGCCGACGTCCAGCAGGTGTGGGAGCGCACGCTGCCGCTCGTGGCCGAGGACGACCTGCCAGCGCGGGCGCTCCTCACCGCGGCCGAGAACGCCGATCTGCTGGTGCTAGGCACACCCGAACACGACTCGCTGATGGTGCCCACCCTGGGCTCCACCGCCATAGCCTGCGTACGGGCCGCGCCGTGCCCGGTGGTGATCGTGACAGGGACCTCGCGCGGCGCGTTCGCCAGCTCCGCCGAGCTCGCCGGAGCTACGAAGGAGTGGAGCTGACAGATGGTGCCGATTCATGACAACCGCTCGAAGACCGACGAGGCGCCGGTGCGCGCCGCCTTACGCGCCGGTGAGCGCGCGCCGTCGGTGTGCAACACCCGCCCGTGGGCGCTCACCCACAGCGGTAGCCGCATCGCGGTGAGCGTCGACGTCGACCGGCGACTGGAAGTGAGTGACCCCAAAGCGCGGGAACTCGTGATCAGTTGCGGTGCGGCGCTGTACAACATTCGGACGGCGCTGCGCGCTCACGGCGTACTGCCCAAGATCAACATCTTGCCTGACCCCGAGCGTCCTGGCCTGCTCGCTGAGATCGACACCACCCACTCCGTTGAGCCGAGCAATCTGGACCTCCTGCTCTATCCCTCAATCGGTAAACGGCGCACCCATCGCGGCCCGTTCACGGCCGACGTCGACGACGTGCGGCTGGTGCGTGCGCTGAGCACCGCCGCCGCCACCGAGGGTGCTGCGCTGCGGCTGATCACCGACAAGGGGCTCGTGCAGTCACTGGCCGGGCTCGTCGCCGCCGCCGAGCATGTGCAACGCCACGAACGCAGCCACGCCGAGGAGTTGGCTCGCTGGGTGCGCTCCCCCGGAAGCCGACGCCCCGACGGGATTCACGCCGAGGACTTCCCGCCCGAGGAGCGGGTCACCGATGCCGAGTTCCCCGAACGCGACTACGGGCAGAACCGCATCCCCGGCATGCTCGACGTGCACGGAGAGGTGACGGGCACGATTGCGCTGCTCACAACGGTGGCCGACACCCGCTCCAGTCACCTCGCGGCGGGGCAGGCGCTCCAGCGGCTGCTGTTGACGGCAACGGCCGAGGGGGTCTCAGCGGCGTTCCACACCCAGCCCTTGGAGGAGCCGCTGCTACGCGCGTTCATCACCGAACGCCTCTGCGAGGGAGCACACGCGCAGATGATCCTGCGGTTGGGACGGGAGCACCAGCGCACCCCCAACGGGGGTGGACCGATAAGTCCGCTGACGGCCGGGAGCTGACGCCGCGCGGCACCCCCATGTCGCCACTGCCCGCCAAACCAGCCAACTAACAATATTTTCGCAGGTCTGAGCCGAGATCCTACAATCGGAGGTCAGGCAGGGACCCGCTGTGTGGCACCACACGAGCATCCCGGAGTGGGGGATATGGCTGACCACATGCCCGACATCGAAGGGGAAAACCTTCTCCTCCCCCAGATGCGGCTCGACGAGTTACTGGCGGAACTACAGTCGCGCGTCAACGCGGTCATGCTGACCCGCGACCGCGTGCACTCCCTACTGAACGCGGTCGTCATGGTCGGTAGTGGGTTGGATCTGGAGACCATGCTGCGCCGCATCGTCGAGGCCGCCATGGACCTGGTCGACGCGCGTTACGGAGCGCTCGGGGTCGTGGGCCAGGACGGCAAACTGGAGCAGTTCATCCCGGTGGGGGTGAGCGAGGCCGAGATCGCCGCCATCGACCACTGGCCCGAAGGCGAGGGGCTGCTCGGGCTGCTGATCAAAGAGCCGCGACCGCTGCGGCTCAGCGACCTCACCGAGCACCCCGAGTCGCGAGGCTTCCCCGTGGGGCATCCCCCGATGCGGGGCTTCCTCGGCGTCCCGCTGCGGGTGCGCGACGAGGTGTTCGGCAACCTCTACCTAACGGAGAAGGCCAACGGCGGAGACTTCGACGAGGACGACGAGGCGATCCTGACCGCGCTGGCCACCGCGGCGGGTGTGGCCATCGACAACGCCCGCCTTTACGAGGATACCCGTCGGCGGGAAGTGTGGCTCGACGCCTCCGACGAGGTCACCACGCGGCTACTCAGCGGCGCCGACACCGATAGCGTGCTGCACCTGATCGCGCGGCGGGCGCGGCGCATGGCCCCCGCCGACCTGGTGGCCATCGCGCTGCCCGACCGTAGCGGCACCCAGTTGACTGTCCACATCGCCGATGGCCCACAGGCCGGCAGCGTAGCGGGGCGCACCGTCGACATGGAGGGCACCCTCACCGGCCGAACCTTCCGCAGCGGCGAACCGGTGATCATCGACATCATCCACTCCGCGTCCGAACCCGCTCCCCTGCTGCACGGGATGGGGCTGGGTCCAGCGCTGCTGGTGCCGTTGGGCGGCTCCGACAACAGCCGCGGCGTGCTCGTACTGGGCAGAGCCGATGGGGCGGTACCGTTCACCGGCTCGACGGTGCGCATGCTGCACGCTTTCGCCGGCCATGCCGCCGTGGTCCTGGAGTTGGCCGAAGCCCGCAGCGAAGCCGAGCGGCTGAGCATCCTGGAGGACCGCGACCGGATCGCCAAAGACCTGCACGACGTCATCATCCAACGGCTGTTCGCCATCGCGATGTCGCTGATGAGCTCCACCCGCCGCATCGACAACCCCGCCATCGCGCAGCGGGTACAGCAGGCCGTCGACGACCTCGACGACACGATCCGCCAGATCCGCTCCACGATCTTCGCGCTGCAAAACGTCGGCGGTGAGGAGCGCCCCTGGCTGCGCAAGCAGATCCTCGACATCGTCAACGGGGCCAGCGAGTCGTTGGGTTACGCCCCCAACTTGCGCTTGGAAGGGCCGATCGACAGCAGAATCCCCGAACAGATCTCGGAGCACGTCCTCGCCGTGCTTCAGGAGGCGTTGTCCAACATCGCCCGGCACGCCCATGCCACCCGCGCCGAGATTCGGGTGGAGGTCAACGATGCGGTGACCGTGGAGGTCGCCGACGACGGGGTCGGCGTGCCCGAGCAGGGCCGCCGCAGCGGACTGCGTAACCTGGCCGGACGCGCCACGGGCCTGGGGGGCACGTTCCAGATCGAGCCCCGGCCCGAGGGCGGGACGAGACTGTACTGGAGCGTCCCGCTGCACGAGGATCAGCTCGTTTGACCGTTGCCCCGCGGGGCAAGCATCCGCGGGGGCGCCGCGTGGGTTTGGGGTGAGGAGGACGCGTGGTGTTTCCCTCCGCTCGTGCCTCGATCGCTGCGCGATCTCGGGAGCCTAGGGTGGGGCTGTGGCTAGGGTGGAGCGGACACCGCGGCCGATGGACTGTGGCCGGGGTGGGTGCCGTGACGCAACATCTTCTGGGGCGCCACCTGCCACGGGGCGATCGCGCCCGGGAGGGGCACGCTCCCCTGCCACCCTCACCCGAAAGCTCGCCGCCCACCGCTCTATCCCGCCCTACAGCAACACCCCCACTACAGCAACCCCCAAGCCAGAGCAACATCCCGTGCTGGAGTGGCGTTCCTTCTCCCGTGGCCACCCGCGTCGTTTCCTCTCGCCTCGGCCACGACACCCCCTTTTAGGCTGCCAAGATCGCAAAGCGATCACGACATGAGCGAAGACCACCTCCCGCCCCGTCTGACGAAAAACGTAGAGTCCCCTTACTCCGAGGGCGGCTCGGCCTCGTGGGCGGACTCGACGTCGGCGCGGGTCACCATCACGGGCACCGCGGCGTGGTGCAGCACCGCCTGACTCACCGAGCCGAGCAGCAGGCCACGGAAACCACCCCGACCGCGCGAGCCCACCACGATCAGGTCGGCGGTGTGGCTCTCGGTCAGCAGCGCCTGCGCCGGATGCTCCTCCACCATGACGACGTGGACGGGCACCGATCGGGTGGCCTCCGAACGCGCTTCCTCGACGATGGTGTGAACGTACTTGGTGGCGCGCGCCACGAGGCTCTCCCGGTCGACCGTGTACTCCACGGCGGCCAGTTCCATCGGGTCGAACGGCACGGCCGGCTGCCACGCCCGCAGGGCGGTGAGGTCGGCGTCGCGCAGGGCTGCCTCTTCGAGCGCGAACCGCAGCGCGGTCGCCGAGGCGGCGGAGCCGTCGACACCCACCACCACGCGCCCGCGCGGCTGGTGCAGGGTGGTGCTGTCGGGCGGCACCACAACCACCGGGCAGGCGGCGTGGGAGGCGAGACGCACGCTCACCGACCCCAAAAACAGCGACGCCGCACCGCCGTGTCCACGCGAGCCGACGACGACGAGATCGGCGTGCTTGGCCGCGGCGAGCATCGCCGGCGCCGGCTCGATCTCGGAGAGCTGAGTGTGCACGGAAAGGTGCGGATGGGCGGTTTTCACGTGCTCGACGGCGCTGTTGAGCAGAGTCGAGGCGCGGTCGGCGACTTCCGGGGTGGGCGTCACCCGCGTCGGGTGTCCGAAGGGTGTGGCGATCAGCGGCATGCTCATGGCGTACAGCACCGTCAGTCCGACACCACGGTGGACGGCTGCCTGGGCCGCCCAGTCGAGCGCGGCACGGCTCGGCTCTGATCCGTCGACCCCGACAACGACGCCGTGGGATTCGGCGGGCTGCGCATGGGACTCGTTACCGGCGACGCTCACGTGGATTCTCCCTCAATGTGGGTGGTGGGACCCATTCTGGCGCAGTGCGGCTGCATCGCGCAGCGGCGGGTACTTATCGGCGGGAGGTCGGCGGTGGCATCACCGGGAGACCGGTTGTGTCGCCACGCGGTGCGGCACATCCGGCCGGCGGTGCTACCGATAGCCGCCCGTGGGAAGGCGGCCATCTAGGATCGGCCAGTGGGGCGTGCGGTGGAGCGTGGGGCGGTGTCGTCGGCCGCCGACACGTTCGTGGCGCCCCGGATGCGTTGCTGTTGTGCCCCGATCTCGCTTGCGGCCAGCCTCAGGCACACCCGGTTACGCACCTTGTCCACGGCGGTCGAGACCGAATCGGCGTCGGCGCTAGCACGTAACGGGCCGTTAAACGTTTTGACCAGTGCCTCGACGCGGATAAGGTCGCCATAGCCGGGTACCGTTCTGCGTCGAACGGCCACGCACACGGCGTGCACGGGTGAGGAAGCGTAACGGTCGAGTCCGGTGAATCGGTCTGCGACATGGGCGGTGACGGTCGCGTCGACGCCTGCGAAGCAGGTGACGGCGACGCGCGGGTCCCGCCAGGCACGCTTGCCGATCATGCCTGCCCCCTTTCGCCCCAGCGCCGCGGCCGGAATCGGCCACAGCCACAGTCTCCTTGCTCCCGTATCTGCACGTTAGCGCCCTCCTGCCCGCAATCCGGGGCTGTTAGTCCCTTTCTTGCCTGTCCAGATTGAGGACCTCGGCCCCGGGGCTTAGGCCCCAAAGCCTCATGACCAGGGGCGAGCGCGGGAAGGAGGATCTAGAGGCGGCGTGGGCGATGTACGTGCGGAACAAGCACAGGGGGGATGACCATGGAGCGCACTCGTGAGGAGGGCCAGGCCAAGGGCGACATCGGCCGCCGGGTGGAGCAGCGCCGCCTGGAGTTGCAGCTCAGCCGCGAAGAGTTGGCCGAACAGGCCGGGATGGCCCCCGGCTACGTGGCCTACCTGGAGGAGCACCCGCCGCTGCTGAGTCGGTGGGCGCTGTACCGTCTCGCTGCGGCGCTGCGTACCTCTCCCGACCAACTGCTGGGCGCCGAAACCGAGGCCCCGGCCGGGAGCGCGGCCACGGCTGTTCCCTCTCCGGAGTTGCTCACTCTGACCTCCCAGCAGTGCCTGGACTTGATCGCTCCCGGCGGCGTGGGGCGCGTGGCGTTCGTGATCGAGGGGGAGAGCGCACCGACCGTGCTTCCGGTCAACTACGTGGTGCGCGAGGCGGCGATCGTGTTCCGCACCGCCGCCCACGGAGTGATCGCCAAACACGCCCCCGGCCCCGTGAGTTTCCAGGTGGATCGGCTCGACGGGGCGATGAGCGAAGGGTGGAGCGTGCTGGTGGCCGGGCACGCCCAGCGCGTCGAGGAGGCCTCCGAAACCGCCGCGCTGCGCGGGGTGGCGCCGGTGCGGCCGTGGGCCGGCGGCGAACGCGACACCTACATGCGGATCACTCCCGTCGAGTTGAGCGGGCGCCGCATCCGCAACCGGGGCCATCCCCACGAGGCGCCCCCGCCGTCGGGCTGACCAGGCCAGGGCAACGACCGCTCCACAGCCGTGGCTGTGGAGCGGTCGTTGCCGCCGGTTGGGCTCTCAGCGGGGTTCGCCGGCGGCCACGTCGCGGGTGTTGGGTGCGGCGAACGGGTCGGTGTCTAGCCCCCACCCGAGAACTCAAGGAACACGCCGGGGGTGAATCCGGATGAGGGGTGGCCCGGTGTCGTCAGCGGGCAGCGCTTCGGCCCGGCCGCGGATCTCGACGCCGCGGGGACGCCAGGGGTCGACCGAGGCCAGGTCGTCGACCACGAAGGCCACTCGGCTGTCGCGGGTAACGTTACGGAATTTGCGCGAACGCGCGAGGTGGTAACCCCCCACGTCGATCGTGGCGCGTTCGGTGTTGACGGTGAAGCCCACGGGGCGCGCCTGCGGAGAACCGTCGGGCTCCAAAGTGACGAGCCGGCCCAGCCACTGCTGAGCCAGGTAGGCGTGTTCGGCCTCGGTGAAGACGGTGGTGATGCTCATGAGGACTCCTCGAAAACGGGCAACTGGCGCAGCCGGTCGATGTCGTCCTCAGACAAGACGATGCCGAATACCTCCCGCAGCACCCCCGGCAGGGCACAGCGGTCGATGCGGCGCGGCGGGGCGGGGCCCTCCGGGCCGGCCAAGGTGAGCCGGTCGTCATGCAGCCGGTGCTGGCCGACCGGTGTGGGCCGTATGACGACCGGGCGCTCCACGAACGGCGAGTTGGGATGGGTCGCGGTGTAGTGGTTGGCCACCTCGTAGTCGCTGGGGCGCTGGGGCTCCAGGGTGAAGGCGTGCAGCGCAGAGGAGGGGGCGTCGTCTCTTTGAGTGGAGAGAGTCCACAACGAACCGGAGCGGTCGATCCGGTAGCTCGCCCCGGCCTGGTGCAGGATGGCGCCTTCAGCCAGGCGGATCGGTGCCAGCGTGCTGGCGCCGAAGCCAACATCGGACAGCCATGCGCCGCTCTCAGTGTAGACGACCGCGGTCATGTGGGTGCGGATAGCCGCGCGCTGGTCCTCGGCGTCGGGGAAGACGCGCGCCAGCAGCCGCGCCACGGTGAACCCGAGCCGTTCGAGGGCCGCGGTGAACAGCAGCATGTGCTCGAAGCAGTACCCGCCGCGGCGCCGAGCGACGAGCTTGGCCACGATGTCGGGCAGGTGCAGCGAGACGCCATGTCCCAGGACGACGTCGAGGTTCTCGAACGGGATCGTGCTCGCGTGGGCCTCGTGGAGCCGCGCGAGCGTGGTGTCGTCGGGTGGCAGTGAGCCGGCAACGCCGATCCGCGCGAGGTAGGCGTCGAGGTCGAGTTCATCCGTCTGCCACAGGTCAGGGCTCATGTCGCGGCCTCCGGTGCCGCGAGAAAGAAAGGTATGGCATCGGGGCCGGCGATGCTGGAGTGGACAACGGTATCCCTGCGGGTCATGGCGTTCCTCTCCTGTGATGACGGCAGTTGGTCACATCGCGCGACGCAGTTTTACTACACATACTGTGTAGCACATTAATGCACATGCTGTGTAGTAAAGTCGGGGGATTCCGGGAGAGGGGAGGTTTCTGTGACGCGGGAACGCCATCCGACGAACGCCCGCCGCAGCCGGACCCGCACCGCTCTGCTGGCGGCGACGCGCGGCTTGCTGGAGGAACGCGGGTTTGAAGCGCTGACCATGTCGGCGGTGGCCGAACGGGCCGGAGTCACCCGCCGCTCGGTCTACTTGCACTTCGCCTCGCGGGCCGAACTCATGGGCGCGCTGTTCGACCACGTGGCCGAGACCGAGGGGCTGGCCGAGTCGCTGTCCGAGGTCTGGCAGGCACCCGACGCTCCCAGCGCTTTGGAGGCATGGGCGCGCCACCTCGCGCGCTACCACACCCGAGTGCTAGCGGTCGACCGTGCGGTGACCCGTGTCGAGAGCAACGATCCCGATGTCGCCGCCCACCGGCAGCGGGCCACCGCGGCCAAACACGCCAACTGTCGGCGACTGGCTGAATGGCTCGACGCCGAGGGCCACCTCGCCGGGCCCTGGACCGTGGCCACGGCCACAGACATGATCTGCGCCCTGTCCACCTCTGACGTCGTCGAGGTGCTGACCGTCGAGCGCGAGTGGTCGCGCTATAGCTTCGCCTGCCATCTCGGCGAGGTACTGCGCGCGACCTTCGCGGGTGGTCAGCCGCCGGCGCTGAGCGCCGGCGGCTGACCACCTCAACCGGCGGTGTCGCCGGTGCTGTCCTCGGGAGGTTGAGGGTGGCGGCGCAACTGGAGGACGGCCGCGATCAGCCCTCCCCACACGATGGCGATAGCGATGAGCATCATCGCGATGGCACCGGCTGACATCAGCGACTCCTTTCCGGCGTCGTCTCGGCGTACGAAGCGCTCCCCACCACGGTGGCGCTTCGCCACGGGATCAACGAGAGCGCGACGGCGATCACGATCACGCCGAGGGCCATCCCCCACCCCGCGTAGCCGAGGAACCATGTCGGGTACCCCTCGTAGTTCTGCGTGAACTCGGCCCGGAGGCTGTCCCACATCATCCAGCCCAAGACGAGGGGGGTGATCACGCCCAGGGAGAGCACCCACCACCAACCCAGGCGCACCGCCGAGGTCGCGTCGGCGTGGGTGCGCAGCGTGGGCAGCGCGCGCACGAGCCACGCCACGGTGATCACGGCCACCAGGCCGGCTAGAGCCACGCCGTAGCCGTTGATGAAGTGGTCCACGGTGTCGAGCAGGTAGAGCCCGCCATCGGTGGGAAACAGCGCGATCGAGGCCAGTGCTGTGGCCCCACCCACGAGCAGTACGGCCGGCACCCGGCCCAGGCCCGTACGGTCACGTACGGAGGCGACCACGACCTGCACGATGCTGATCAGCGAGGAGAGGCCGGCGATGACCAGCGAGGTGAAGAACAGCACGCCGAACAGGGTGGCCCCGAAGGGCATGGTGGAGATGATCTGGGGGAACGCGACGAAGGCCAGCCCGATGCCGTCGGTGACGATCTCACTGACGGGGACCCCACTGGCCGTGGCCATGAACCCTAGGGTCGCGAACACGCCGATGCCGGCCAGCAGCTCGAACGAACTGTTGGCGAACCCCGCGACCAGGGCCGAACCGGTGAGGTCGGAGCGGCGGCGCAGGTAGGAGGCGTACGTGATCATGATGCCGAAGCCCACCGACAGCGAGAAGAAGATCTGCCCGTAGGCCGCGACCCAGACACTGCCGTCGAGAATGGCCGACCAGTCGGGAGAGAACAGCGCGTTGAGACCGACCTCGGCGCCGTCGAGGAACAGGGCACGCGCAACGAGGACGCCGAACAAGACAACGAGCAGGGGGATGAAGATCTTGTTGGCCCACTCGATACCGCGCCGCACTCCCATAGCGAGCACGATGAGAACGACCGCCCAGATCGCGATCAGCGGCAGCGCCACGCCGGGAACGTAGGAGGAGACGGCTCCCGGCGCGTCGGCGACGCCGAGGAAATCGCCGAACAGGAACGCCTCCGGATCGTCGCCCCACTGCTGGCCGATGGAGAAACCGGCGAAGCGCACGGCCCAGGCGATGACGACCGCATAGTAGACGGCGATGACGAAGCAGATCCCCACTTGCCACCAACCGATGGCCTCAGCCGGCCGCGACAGTCGGCGAAACGCCGCCGGCGGCGAGCCCCGGAACCGGTGTCCGAGCGTGTACTCCAGGATGAGCAGCGGGATACCGGCGGTGAGCAGGGCCACGAGGTAGGGCACGAGGAATGCGCCGCCGCCGCTGTCGTAAGCCACATAGGGGAAGCGCCATATATTTCCCAAGCCGACAGCAGATCCGATCGCCGCCAGCAGGAACCCGGCACGAGTTCCCCATTGCTCGCGGTGCTGCGACATGGCCAGAACTCCTTAGACCTTGTGGATCTCTTGCGCGGCGACGCTAGCACCATTTTGTCTGGAAAGTGGATTTCGTCTGCCCTATAGGAGGGCCGTCGGGTGATCGGTTCCGGCGCCGCCTGCACACGAGAAGCGCCACATCACAGCGCCTCCGCTTCCATCGCTCTACCCAACCAGTGAAATTCCGTATTGCTCCCAAGATAACCAACCAGTAACATTTGGCTACCGGAATGCGCTTTCCGGGGTATGTGTCCACACTCCAACGCCTACGGAGGAATCCCCCATGCATACCCTCCTGCGGCCACCGCGGATCGTGACCGCGGTCGTAGCGGCTTTGG
>NZ_BAABDD010000051.1:0-20512 GCF_039539445.1 Salinactinospora qingdaonensis | reverse complement strand
TGTTACCGCACCCCGGAGCAATGCTGCCTCACCCCAGCCGGGGGCCGTCCCCGTCGCCTGCCACCCGCCCGCAGCCACAGCGCCCCCTTAAGGCTGCTGAGATCGCGAAGCGATCGAGGCACGAGCCGACGGCAAGCCCTCCCATCCCGGGCAAGCGACAGGCCCCACTTACGACCCTCGGCTTGACAAACCCATAGAAACACCCCCGCTGGACGCAGCCTACGCATCCGCTGTCTCGCCAAGCGAGACGATCCCCGTATTTCCGCTGCCCCAATCTGTCGCCTGCGTTGCCGCCCCGGTCCCAGTGCCCTGGGAACCGGCGTCCGATCCCCCCTACCCACTGGCCGCCTTCGCTGCTCGTCGCTGTCGCCTTCCGTACGAGGGCAGCGCCCATAGCCGCCTCCTCGCCGTGCCGCCACCAGCGAAAATTCCACCTCGCCTAGGGGTTCATGCCGCGGCCCGATCTAGGCTTCAAAGTAGAACAGTCAACCTGTTTGCATAAGTTTGCAATAGCGTGCATGATGGTGCAATCAGGGTTCGTCGACCATGGGAGTGGGGCACATGGGGTATACAGCGGCGGTCGCCGGCGCCAGCGGCTACGCTGGGGGAGAGCTGCTGCGGTTGCTGCTCGCCCACCCGCACATCGAGATCGGTGCGCTGACCGCCGGCGGCAACGCCGGCACGCGCCTGGGGCAGCACCACCCGCACCTGCTTCCACTGGCTGACCGGGAACTCACCGAGACCAGCCTCGCCAATCTCGTCGGCCACGACATCGTGTTCCTCGCTCTGCCGCACGGCCAGTCCGCCGCTATCGCCGAACAGCTCGGCGACAAGGTGCTCGTCGTTGACTGCGGCGCCGACTTCCGGCTCTCCGACGCCGCCGCGTGGCAGCGCTACTATGACTCGCCGCACGCCGGGACGTGGCCCTACGGACTGCCCGAACTCCCCGGAGGCCGCGATGCGCTGGCCGGTGTTTCCCGCGTGGCTGTTCCCGGCTGCTACGTCACCGCCGCCTCGCTCGCGTTGTTTCCCGCCCTGGCTGAGGGCATGATCGACCCCGACGTGGTTGTGGTCGCCGCCTCTGGTACCTCCGGCGCCGGCAAGAGCCCCAAACCCCATCTCATCGGTAGTGAGGTCATGGGTTCGGCCAGCGTTTACGGGGTCGGTGGCGCCCACCGGCACAACCCCGAGATCGTGCAGAACCTTTCGGCCGCCGCCGGCGGCCCGGTGACCGTCTCGTTCACCCCCGTGCTGGTGCCCATGCCCCGCGGTATCCTCGCCACCTGCTCCGCCCCGATCCGGCCCGGCCTCACTGAGGCCACCGCCCGGGCCGGCTACGAAAAACACGTCGCGGCCGAACCCTTCGTCCACCTCCTCGATGAGGGAACCTGGCCTACCACCGCCATGACCCTGGGTGCTAACACCGCCTGCCTGCAACTCACCATCGACGAGGACGCCAACCGTCTCGTCGTCGTCGCCACCATCGACAACCTCACCAAGGGCACGGCGGGAGCGGCGCTGCAAAGCGCCAACATCGCCCTGGGGTTGCCCGAAACCACCGGACTGCCGCTGAGCGGCCTCGCGCCCTGACAGCGCGGGTCCCGCACCCATTGAACCGAAGAGAGGCACCACCGTGAGTGTCACCGCCCCCAAGGGCTTCCGGGCGGCCGGGGTCGCCGCCGGTCTCAAAACCGACGGCGGACGCGACGTCGCCGTCGTCATCAACGACGGCCCCTCACGCGCCGCCGCCGGAGTCTTCACCCGCAACCGGATCAAAGCCGCCCCCGTTGTGTGGTCACAGCAAGTCGTCAAAGGCGGTCGGGTGCGCGCCACCATCCTCAACGCCGGCGGCGCCAACGCCTGCACCGGCTCGCCGGGCTTCCAGGACACCCACGCCACCGCCGAGCACGTCGCCGAGGCGCTGGCCGACTCGGCTGCCGAGATCGCGGTCTGTTCCACCGGTCTCATCGGCGAACGGCTCGCCATGCCTCAGCTCCTCGCCGGCGCCGACGCCGCCATCGCCGAAGCCGCCCGCGACGGCGGGCTCGCCGCCGCTGACGCCATCCGCACCACCGACTCCGTCGCCAAGATCGCCTTTAAGCGCGGCGAGGGCTACACCATCGGCGGCATGGCCAAAGGCGCCGGGATGCTCGCCCCGTCGATGGCCACGATGCTCTCGGTCGTCACCACCGACGCCGACCTCACCGCCGAGCAGTGCGACCGGCTGCTGCGCGCTACCACGGCCCGCACCTTCGACCGCGTCGACGCCGACGGCTGCACTTCCACCAACGACACGGTGCTGCTTATGGCCAGCGGCGCCGCCGGCGTCACGCCCGACGAGGAGGAGTTCGCCGCCCTGCTCACCCAGGTGTGCGACGACCTTGCCCGCCAGCTCATCGCCGACGCCGAGGGCGCAACCAAGAGCATCGCCATCGAGACCGTCGGCGCGGCCAGCGAAGACGACGCGCTCACCGTGTCTCGGGCCATTGCCCGCAACAGCCTGTTCAAGTGCGCCATCTACGGCGAAGACCCTAACTGGGGCCGGGTCTTGGGGGCCGTGGGAACCACCGACGCCGCCTTTGAACCCGACCACCTCAACGTCGCCATCAACGGCGTGTGGATCTGCCGAGGCGGCGCAGTCGGTGACGATCGCTCCAAGGTCGACCTTTCGCCGCGCGAGGTCACGGTCACCGTCGACCTCGCCGCCGGCAGCGCTGCGGCCACAGTCCACACCACCGACCTGACCGTCGCCTACGTGCACGAGAACTCCGCCTACAGCACCTGAGCCGCCCGAGGCCGCTGCGCCGGGCCGCCGCGACACCGACGAGGACGTTGAGCACAGACATGTCACGCACCCACCACCATTTCCACCAGCAGGCGCTTGAGAAGGCCGATACGCTCATCGAGGCGTTGCCATGGCTGAGCCGGTTCCACGGCAAGACCGTCGTCATCAAGTACGGCGGCAGCGCCATGACTGACCCCGAGCTGCGCGCCCGCTTCGCCGACAACGTCGTATTCCTGCGCTACGCGGGACTGCGTCCCGTCGTCGTCCATGGTGGGGGTCCCCAGATCAACGCCCACCTTGACCGGCTCGGCGTGGAAAGCTCATTCACCGCAGGACTGCGCGTCACCACCCAAGAGACCATGGATGTCGTGCGCATGGTCCTGGTCGGCCAGGTCAACCGCGAGATCGTGGGGCTGATCAACGCCCACGGCCCCTTCGCCGTAGGCATGTCGGGCGAAGATGCCCACCTGCTCACCGCCGAACGCAAACCCGCCATCGTCGACGGCGCCCCCGTCGACATCGGCCTGGTCGGTGAGGTCGTCGACGTGCAGCCAGGGGCGATCCAGACCCTGCTCGACGACGGCCGTATCCCCGTCGTCTCCAGCATCGCCCGCTCCGATGAGGGCATCTACAACGTCAACGCCGACACCGCCGCAGCCGCGCTCGCCACCGCTCTGGACGCCAGCAAGCTCATCATGCTCACCGACGTCGAGGGGCTCTACGCCGACTATCCCGACAACACTGAGCTACTCAGCCGGCTCACCGCGGGTGAGCTGGCCGACATGCTGCCCAACCTCTCCTCGGGCATGGTGCCCAAGATGGAGGCGTGCCTGCGCGCGGTGCGCGGTGGCGTCCCGCAGGCCCACATCCTCGACGGTCGTCTCCCCAACGCGATGCTGCTCGAAGTCTTCACCAACGAGGGGGTGGGCACCATGGTCGTCGCCGAAGCCGACCACCCCACCGAGCCCGTCGACATCTACGAAGGCGAGGACACGTGAGCACCACGCGCAACGACGCCCTGCGCGCGCGTTTTGAAGCCGTCATGATGCCCACCTACGGCACACCCCCCATCGCGCTGGAGCGCGGCGAGGGCTGCCACGTTTTCGACGTCGACGGTAACCGCTACCTCGACCTCATCGCCGGCATCGCCGTCAGTGCCCTGGGGCACAACCATCCGGCGCTGGTGCGCGCGGTCGCCCAGCAGGCGTCGCGCATCGCCCACACCAGCAATCTGTTCCTGCACGAGCCCGAAGTCGAACTCGCCGAACGCCTCACCGCCCTCACCGGTGGCCAGGCCCGCGTGTTTTTGGCCAGCTCCGGCACCGAGGCCACCGAAGCCGCCCTGAAACTCGTCAAGCGCGCCGTCGGAGCCGGCCGGACCTACTTCGTCTCCACCGTCAACAGCTTCCACGGCCGCAGCTCCGGCGCGCTCGCCCTCACCGGTAAGGACGCCATCCGCGAACCCTTCGGTCCCTTCGGTATGGATGTGCGTTTCGCACCCTACGGCGACGTTGCCGCGTTGCGTGAGGCCGTCGACGACTCCTGCGCCGCGGTGTTTGTCGAACCCACCCAAGGCGAGGCCGGCGTCGTCACGCCCCCCGACAGCTACCTGCGCGAGGTGCGCGCCGTCTGCGACGCTACCGGCGCTGCCTTTGTCCTCGACGAGATCCAAAGTGGAATCGGGCGCACTGGCCACTGGTTCGCCTACCAGGCCGCTGATGCCACTCCCGATGTGCTCACCCTGGCCAAGGGGCTGGGCGGCGGGCTCCCTATCGGCGCCTGTCTCGGTATGGGCCGCTACGCCACCGCCTTTGCCAAGGGCGACCACGGGTCGACCTTCGGCGGTAACCCGGTGGCCGCCGCCGCGGCTCTGGCCGTGCTCGACACCATCGAGTCTCAAGGGCTGCTGCCCCACGTCACCGAGGTGGGCACGGCCCTCGCCGACGGCATCGCCGCTGTCGACCACCCGCTGTTGGCCGGCTCGCGCGGCGCCGGTCTGTGGCGTGCCCTTGCCCTCACCAGCGAGTGCGCCGCCGACGTGCAGACCGTTGCAGCCCGCCATGGGTTCCTCGTCAACGCCGTCACTCCCGACACCATCCGGCTCGCCCCGCCGTTGACGATCACTCGCGAGCAGGTCGGCGAGTTCACCCTCGCCCTGCCCAAGATTCTCGACCTCGCCGCCGAGGACACCCCGAAGGGACCCATGCCATGAGCGCCGTCGGCACGGCCCGCCACTTCCTGCGCGACGACGACCTGACGCCCGCCGAGCAGGCCATCATTCTCGACCTCGCCGCCCAGATGCGGGCCGATCGTTTCGCCCACCGTCCCCTGGCGGGTCCGCGCACGGTCGCGCTGCTGTTCGACAAGCCCTCCACCCGCACCCGCATCTCCTTCGCTGTAGGGGTGACCGACCTTGGCGGCTCTCCCCTCACCGTCGACGCCCAAACCACCCACCTGGGGCGCGGCGAGCCCATCGAGGACGTGGCGCGCGTGTTCGATCGCCAGTGCGCGGCCATCGTGTGGCGCACCTTCGCCCAAGACAACCTCGAAGCCATGGCAGCCGCCAGCACCGTCCCTGTCATCAACGCCCTCAGCGACACCTTCCACCCCTGCCAGATCCTCGCTGACCTGGAGACGATCCGTCAGCGCTTGGGCAGCCTCAGTGGGCGCACCCTCGCCTTCATCGGGGACGGCTCCGCCAATACCGCCCACTCCTCCCTCCTCGGCGGCGCGCTCGCCGGCATGCACGTGCGCCTGGCCACCCCCGTGGCCTACCAGCCCGAGCCGGCGATCCTGGCCCGTGCCCGCCAGATCGCCGCCACCACGGGAGGCTCTGTCGAGGTCCTCGCCGATCCCATCGCCGCGGCCAAAGACGCCGATGCGCTGGCCACCGATGTGTGGACCGCTATGGGACAAGAAGCCGAGCACGAGCAGCGCCTAGCGGCCCTGCGCCCTTTCGGCATCGACAGCCACCTGCTCTCCCACGCCGCTGCTGCGGCCATCGTGCTGCACTGCCTGCCCGCTCACCGCGGCGCCGAGATCACCGCAGAAGTCATCGACGGCCCTCACAGCGCCGTGTGGGATCAGGCCGAGAACCGGCGCCACGTTCAGAAGGCACTGCTGGCGTTCCTCCTCGAAGAGGGGGAGAGACGACGATGACCGCCGGCGATGCGCACGGGCCGACGCCGACGACCAAAGCGGCGCGCCACGCCCGGATCACCGAAGTGCTGACAAAGAACGACGTCCGTTCCCAAAGCGAGCTGGCCGAGCTGATCGCCCAATCGGGGCTCCAGGTCACCCAGGCGACACTCTCGCGCGATCTCGACGAACTGGGCGCGGTCAAGCTCCGTGCCGCCGACGGTGAACTCGTCTATGTTCTTCCGGGGGAGGGCGGCGAGCGATTGCAGCGGGCGCGTCCTGACACGCTGGAACTGGAGAACGTGTCCAATAGCCGCCTCAACCGGCTGGCTGAGGACCTGCTGGTCTCAGCAGAGTCCTCAGCCAACATGGTGATCGTGCGCACCCCTCCGGGGGCTGCGCAGTACCTGGCCTCGGCCATTGATCACACCGATATCCACGCGATCCTGGGCACCATCGCCGGGGACGACACCATCCTGGTCATCGCCCGCGACCCGCAGGGCGGTGCCGAACTGGCCCGTGCCCTCCTGCGGCTCGCCGACCGGCGCGGCTGAGCACCCCGCCCACGGCCGGCCGCACAACCGCAGACAGCGCGCCCCTCGCCCACGAAAAGGGGCGCGTGCACCGACCACCACGACACAAGGAGACGTCATGACCGAGCGGGTCGTACTCGCCTACTCCGGAGGGCTCGACACCTCCGTCGCCATCGGCTGGATCGCTCAGGAGACCGGGGCCGAGGTCGTCGCCGTAGCCATCGACTGTGGCCAGGGCGGTGAGGATCTGGACGTCATCCGGCAGCGTGCCCTGGACTGCGGCGCCGTCGAGGCGGTCGTCGCCGACGCCCGGGAAGAGTTCGCCACTGACTACTGTGTCCCCGCTCTTCGGGCCAACGCCCTCTACATGGACCGCTACCCGCTGGTGTCGGCCCTGTCCCGGCCGCTCATCGTCAAGCATCTCGCCGATGCTGCCCGCTACCACAACGCCACCATGGTCGCCCATGGCTGCACCGGCAAGGGTAACGACCAGGTCCGTTTCGAGGCCGGCCTAGCCGCGCTGTTTCCCGAACTGAAGGTTCTCGCGCCTGTGCGCGACTCCGGCATGACCCGCGACAAGGCCATCGCCTTCGCTGAGGAGCGTGGGCTGCCCATCGACGTCAGCAAGAAGTCGCCCTACTCCATCGACCAGAACCTTTGGGGCCGCGCTGTCGAGACCGGGTTCCTAGAGGATATCTGGAACGGCCCCATCGAGGACGTCTACGCCTACACCGCCGACCCCGCCAGCCCGCGCGAGCCCGACGAGGTCGTCATCACCTTCACCGCGGGCGTGCCCACCGCCGTCGACGGCAAGGAGCTGAGCCCGCTCCAGGTCATCGACGAACTCAACCGCCGGGCCGGCGCCCACGGCATCGGCCGCATCGACATGGTCGAGGACCGGCTCGTGGGCATCAAGAGCCGCGAAGTCTACGAGGCTCCCGGCGCGATGGCGCTCATCACCGCCCACCAAGAGTTGGAGAACGTGACCGTCGAGCGCGAGCTGGCCCGCTTCAAGCGCGGCGTTGACCAGCGTTGGGGCGAGCTGGTCTACGACGGGCTGTGGTTCTCCCCACTCAAGCGTGCCCTCGACGGATTCGTCATCGAAGCCAACCAGCACGTCTCCGGCGATATCCGCATGCTGTTCCACGGCGGTCGCGCCGTAGTCACCGGCCGGCGTAGCGAGTCCTCGCTCTACGACTACGAGCTGGCCACCTATGACACTGGCGACACCTACGACCAGAGCATGGCGCGTGGCTTCATCGACGTCTGGAGTATGCCCGCCAAGATCGCTAGCCTGCGCGACCAGCGCCACAGCAAGAACTGACACCACTGCTCGTGAGCCGGGACCTACGCCGCGGGTCCCGGCTCACGACACTACGGGGACTTTCCCGGTTTTTCGCTGCTGATCGACACTTTCAACACATTCGAGGATTCCTGTGGCTGACGCACCCGACTCCCAGGTCACGCGGCTGTGGGGCGGCCGGTTCGCCGGCGGCCCCTCCGATGCGCTGGCCCGGCTGTCCCTGAGCACGCACTTCGACTGGCGGTTGGCCCGCCACGACCTCGCCGGCTCCCGTGCCCACGCCCGTGTCTTGCACTCGGCCGGGCTGCTCACCGACGACGAACTCCAGGCCATGCTCGACGGGCTGGACCGATTGGAAACCGACGTCGTCGCGGGGGACTTCACCCCCGTCATCGCCGATGAGGACGTGCACACCGCCTTGGAGCGTGGCTTCATCGAACGAGTCGGCCCCGAGCTGGGCGGGCGGCTGCGCGCGGGGCGCTCGCGCAACGATCAGATCGCCACCATGGTGCGCGCCTACCTGCGCGAGCAGGCGCGCGCCATCGCCGGTGAACTCCTCGACCTGGTGGCCGCGCTGGAGCACCAGGCCCGGGCCAACATCGACGTCGCCATGCCTGGGCGCACCCACCTACAGCACGCCCAGCCCGTGCTGCTGGCCCATCACCTGTTGGCCCACGCATGGCCGCTGCTGCGCGACGTGGAGCGCCTGCGCGACTGGGACCGCCGTGCCGACGTCTCCGCCTACGGCTCCGGCGCGTTGGCCGGCTCCTCACTGGGGCTGGACCCCGAAGCGGTCGCCGCGGAGTTGGGGTTCTCGGCCTCGGCCGAAAACTCCATCGACGCCACCGCCGCCCGCGACGTCGTCGCCGAGTTCGGCTTCGTGGCCGCGATGATCGGGGTGGACCTTTCCCGGCTGTCAGAGGAGATCATTCTGTGGTCCACCAAGGAGTTCGGCTTCGTCACGCTCGACGACGCCTTCGCCACCGGCTCCTCGATTATGCCGCAGAAAAAGAATCCCGATGTCGCTGAGTTGGCGCGCGGAAAATCGGGGCGTCTCATCGGCGATCTGGCCGGACTGCTCTCCTCCCTCAAAGCGCTGCCGCTGGCGTATAACCGCGACCTCCAAGAGGACAAGGAGCCCGTTTTCGACGCCGTCGACACGCTTTTGCTGCTCCTACCAGCTTTTACCGGTATGGTGGCCACGCTGCGATTCCACGGCGAGCGCATGGCGGAACTCGCCCCCCAAGGGTTCTCGTTGGCCACCGACATCGCCGAATGGCTGGTGCGCAAGCGCGTTCCCTTCCGGGAGGCCCACGAATTGGCCGGGGCCTGCGTGCGTGCCTGTGAGCAGCGCGGTATCGACCTGCCAGATCTTTCCGACAGCGAGCTCGCTGAGATCTCGCCGCACCTGACCCCTGAGGTACGCGAGGTTTTGACGGTGGCCGGTTCGCTGGATTCCCGCTCGGCCAAGGGTGGCACCGCGCCGGCCCGTGTCGTCGAGCAGGCTGACCGCGTGGCCTCAGCCACAGCCGAGCACCGCTCGTTCGCCACGGTCGAGGGCTAAGAGTCGCCGTCGCCGCCGCGGTATGGGCGGCCGAACAGCGTCAACGCGCGGTCAGGGGGAGTCACCCCCTGACCGCGCGCAGTTTTAGTGGGGTGGAGTGCGCAGCGCGACCCCGCGGCGAGCGACACAATAAACCACACCCCGAGCGTATTTTGACTAAAACGGAGAAAAGTGTTTTCCCGGGATCTTTTCCACATGGATTTCGCCAAAGCGCCACCACACTTGCCCAGAATGCTGTAGCGTCCCAGTGCTGTGGGCACCACACGTATCCGCTCCCTAGCGGAACGTAAGACGAAACTCATGGCGATACGCGGCAAACGGTTTTTTGTGCTCCTGTAAACCAGGAGCGGGATTCGGGACTGGGTGTTTCACCGTCGTCTCGTCATGGCCCCACCGCCAGGCATGCGGCCGGTGCCCGTGTGCCTAAGCCCGGGAGGAGCGCAATTGGACCAGTCGGGCAGCACCGACCGCAGCATCAGATACCAGCTCAATCGGATCGTCCTGATCCCCAGCATCACATTCCTACTATTGTTCGCCGTACTTAGCGCGGCGACCTTACTTCAGGCTTCGGCGCTGCGTAGTGCCACCAGTGATGGTCGTAGCATCGTCCATCTCTACCGCGCCCTGACCGCGTTGCAGCAAGAGCGTCGACTCGCCGCAGCCGACCTGGCCGCCTCTTCAGACCAGACGCGGCGCGCCTTCAACGAGCAGGTCACGGCCACCGACGAAGCGGTCCGCGAACTCGATGAGAACTCCGCGGGGCTACGCGAAGCCGACGACTCGCAGGAACGCGAGGCGGTCACCCGCTTCTTCACCGAGCTACGGGGACGCACCGCCCTGCGCGACGAGATCATCGACGCCGGCGTTGACCGTGCCACCGCTGTACGCCGCTACAGCCAGATCATCGACAGCGGCATCGGCTTTGCCCAAGCCCGCACCGACCACTTACCCGACGGCCCCGCCGTCGCCCAAAACGCCGTCACCGTCGACCTGGTGCGCGCCCACGAACGCTTCGCCCAAGCCGACACCGCTCTCACGAGCGCCATAGTGCTGGACCAGCTACCAGCCCAAGAGCAAAGCGAGTTCATCAGCTTCTACACCGGCGCCCGCCGGCTCATCGACTCCATCGGCCCCCGCCTCCGCGACGACCCCGCACAGAGCTACACCGATCTTCTCGACAGCCCCCAGTGGGAGCAAACCGACAGGATCGCCGGCACCGTCATGAGCGCCCAGCCCGAGTTCGCCGTCGATCCGGTCACCGGCGAGCAAAACGTCTCCCGTCCCTTGCCCCCAGGCGTGGACGACTGGCGCGACGCGGCCGAAGGCGTATCCACGGCCCTCCTCACCCTCACGGAGAAGCAGACCAGCGTCGCCATCGACGTCTCCGACCAAGCCAGTACGCAGATGTTCACCCTCGCTCTCGGCGGTGGCATCCTCGCCATGTTCGCCGGCACTCTCGCCTACGGCGTCGCCTCCCGCTCAGCGAACCTGTTCATCCGCCGCCTCGTCCGGCTGCGCCGCGACACACTCCGGCTGGCCCAAGAAGAGCTGCCCCGCATCATCGAGCGACTCCAAAACGGCGACCCCCTACGGGCCGAGACCGAACTGCGCAAACTCGACTACGGAACCGACGAGATCGGCCAAGTCGCCGACGCCTTCAATGTGGCCCAGCGCACCGCCGTGGCCGCCGCCATCAAACAGGCCGAGATCCGCACCGGCGCCAACCGGGTGTTCCTCGGTATCGCCCACCGCAACCAGTCGCTGGTGCAGCGCCAACTGCAACTCCTCGACCGGATCGAACGCGAAGAGGACGATCCCGACCTGATGGAAGATCTCTTCCAACTCGACCACCTCGCCACCCGGGGCCGTCGCAACGCCGAGAACCTCATCATTCTCGGCGGCGCCCAGCCCGGACGCCGCTGGCGCAACCCCATCCCCCTCGTCGACATCCTGCGCGGCGCCATCTCCGAGACCGAGGAGTACGCCAGGGTCAAGCTGCGGATCGTGCCCGAACTGGCCCTGCGTGGCACGGTCGTCGCCGATGTCATCCACCTCGTCGCCGAACTCATCGAAAACGCCACGGCCTTCTCCCCGCCCCACACCAAGGTGCACCTCCACAGCGAGGTCGTGCCCAAGGGCGTCATCGTCGAGATCGAGGACCGCGGGCTGGGCATGAGCGAGGAAGATTACGCCAAAGCCAACCAGACCTTGTCCAACGCGCCGGAGTTCGACGTCATGGCGATCAACGAGGACTCCCGCCTTGGCCTGTTCGTGGTAGCCCGCCTGGCGGCCAAACACGACATCAGCGTGCGGCTCGCCAGCTCCCCCTACGGCGGCACCCGCGCCATCGTCCTCATCCCCACCGAGCTGACCGCCCCCAGCACCACTTCTCCCCGAGGCACCCCCTCGCTGCGTGCCACCAAACCCGCTCTGGAGTCCACCCCCGACTCCAATGGCAGCGGCGACCTGCTCGCCGGCCAGTCCGGCGATACGGCCGGCCTCGCCACCCCCGCTGCCGTCTCTGACAACACCGACACCGCGCCAGTCACACACCAGGACCACACCGAGCAGTCACCCCGCACGGCTCAGTCGGAGAACGCCACGGCCCCCGACCCACCGCCCCCCGAGTCAGCTCAGCCCACCACCGGCGGCTCCGAACCCGCCGCGCCGGCTCCACCCGCATCCGACGATCGCCCTCCGCTGCCCCGCCGCCGTCGGCAAGCCAACCTCGCCCCTCAGCTTCGCCACGACGGTCAGCCCCTCTCCCCGCCCATCACCGGCCAGCAACCGTCCCTGCGGACTCCAGAGGACGTTCGCCGCACGTTGAGCGCGTTCCAGAGCGGAACGCGCCGCGGACGCGCGGCCGACTCCACTGAAATCGAAACCGGTATCGGCGAGGGGGATCACGGCGACGCGCCTCACCACAACGACGTGGCCCCCACGTCCCCGTCGCCGCGACACCCAGCATCGACGAACCGTTATCACGACGGCCAAACCGGCCGTTCAGTCGGCGATCACACTGAAGAGAGCGAATGATGGTGCAGATGAGCAACGCTACGGGTGACCTCAACTGGCTGCTCGACGACCTAGTTGACCGCGTCGTCGGAGCTCAACGAGCGATCGTGCTGTCGGCCGACGGCCTTCTCATCGGTCGTTCCCAAGCCCTGACGGCAGAGGATGCCGAGCACCTGTCCGCGGTAGCCTCGGCGTTTCAGAGCCTGGCCCGCGGTACGGGCCGCCATTTCGGCGGCGGCGCCGTGCGACAGACCGTCGTGGAGATGGAGTGGGCCTACCTTTTCGTCACCGCGGCCGGCGACGGCGCGTGTCTGGCCGTCCTCGCCTCTGAGGACGCTGATGTGGGCCTCATCGCCTATGAGATGAACATGCGCGTCAAGCGGGTAGGCCAGTTCCTCAGCTCGGCCCCTCGCCTGCCCGAAACGACCTCAGCCTCCGGTGGTACGGGGGTCTGATGCACGTGGATGAGCAATGGCGCCGCGAACTCTCCCCCCGTGGTCTGCCCTCCGAATTGGGGTTCGACGACGCTTCGGGCCCCCCTAGAGGGGCCCCCAAACGTCATAGAACCGCGCCGACCCACGCCGAGGCCCCTGACGCTCAGTCAGCGCTCGACAGCGCCGCGGGCCCTCTGGTGCGCCCCTACACGATGACCGGTGGACGGACGCGCTTCGCTGAACAGCAACTCGACATGATCAGTGTCGTCATGGCTGTGGAGGACAACATCGACTGGGACACCTTGGAGCCCGAACACGTGGCCATCCTGGAGTTGTGCGCCACCCCCATGTCGGTGGCCGAACTGTCAGCCCACCTTGACCTACCGCTGCGCGTCACCAAAGTGTTACTCGGTGATCTCATCGACAAAGAGGCCGTGCTCACCCGGGCCCCGCTGCCCACAGCAGAACTTCCCGACATGAACGTACTTCAGGCGGTACTCGATGGCATCCGTAGGCTCTGAGGCACAGCGGACCCCCGCTCCTCTCCCCAACGCGGTCAAGATCCTCATCGCGGGAGGATTCGGGGCAGGTAAGACCACAATGGTGGGCTCGGTCAGCGAGATCACCCCACTGAGCACCGAAGAGGTCATGACCGAAGCCAGCCTCGGCGTCGATGATCTCGTCGGAGTGGAGGATAAGGCAACGACCACCGTCGCCTTGGATTTCGGACGCATCACCGTGAACGACAGCGTGGTGCTCTACCTCTTCGGAACCCCAGGCCAAGGGCGGTTTTGGTTCATGTGGGACGAGCTCGCCCACGGTGCGCTCGGCGCCGTCATTCTCGCCGACACCCGCAGACTCGACACCTGCTTTCCCGCCATCGATTTCTTCGAGCACCGCAAGGTGCCCTTCGTCGTCGCGGTGAACCGTTTCGACGGAGCCTACAACTACAAAGAGGACGAAGTCCGCCATGCCGCTGACGTAGCGATCGACGTTCCCGTCGTCGTAGTCGACGCTCGCCGGCGAGAATCCGGGAAAAACGTGCTCACCACCCTTGTCAAGCACATTATGAGCCGTCACGGCAACCCGGTGGTGAGCTAGGCTCCCCATCGAGCCTAGCGCCACCTCCGGGCTTTTCGCGCCAATCGGAACGCCACAAGGGCGGGAAGAGCGCTCCTGAGTCGTTAGCATCATTCGCGTGAATCCTGAAACGACCCGAAACTCGGAACAACTCCCACCACGCGACCTGCCACGCCGGCGTTCCGGTCGGCACCGAAACCCACTGTCCTACGACAGCTCCGTCGGCAACCCCGCGCTCGTGCTCGCCATACCCGGCCACGCCGAAACCAGTGACGGCACCGGCATCGGTAGCGAGCTGGCCGACCTGGTTCGTGTCTACCGGCCCGAGGTCACCATCCGCTACGGCTATACCGAAGGCAACGAGTTCTCCCTGGCCGCTGCCTTGGACGGTATGGAAGGCAGCGAGGAGAACACCCCCAGCGCCGTCGTGGTTCCCGTCCTCACCGCCCCACACCAAGTGGTCACCGCCGCCATCACTGCCGCCGTGACCCAGTCGGGCGCCCACACCCACGTCACCGAGGTGCTGGGCCCCCACCCGATGCTGGCTGAGGTGCTCCACCTACGCCTGGCCGAGTCCGGATTCGTACGCGCCGACCGGATGCGTCTGATCAACGTCGTCGCCGCCGGAACGGGTATGGCCGACGGGGTCATCGTCGGCTCGGTGGGCGGCACCGACGCCGAAAGCGCCGCCGGTGTCACCGCCGTGCTGCTCGCCGCGCGCCTGGGGATCACGGTGCTGCCCGCCGCACTAGACGACCACAAAAACCTCGGCGCTGTACTGCGCCAGTTGCGCGACGCCGGAGCCACCCGCCCCGTGATCGCCCCCAACGTCGTCGGCCCCGAGTTCAGTGCCAACGACATCGCCGTCCTCGCCGACAAGCTCGGTGTGGGCCACAGCGCTCCCCTCGGAGCCACCAGCACCCTCGCCAAAATCGCCGCCCTGCGCTACGCCGAAGTCCTCAACTCGCTGGGCGCCGAACAGCCCCCGACCATCGACGAGCTGCCCAATCCCGTGGGCTCCCGTCACCGCCCCGAAAGCTAACCCCCATCCCCGCTCCAACTCGACTGCTGCCCCCAACGGATCACCTTGACGGTGGACTCCACCAGTCCACACCGTGGCACCAGTGGGGGAGCGACACGGCCCCGCCCCGGATTCTCCGGTCCACGGGCCGCCGCTGACCACATTGGTCACATGATGGGAGGAAACGGTGCGCCAGCCGCGCGACGCCCCCGTTTCCTCCCCTCAACCGGCGATCAGCAGGGCTAACCCAGCAATCGGGCCGCGATCAGCACGTTGCCAAACGGGTCACGAAAATGCAGCGACTCGCTGGCCTCATCGCCGCGGTAGTCCCACATGGGCACTTCGGCCTTCTCCAACGCGGCCACCACCGGCCCCAGATCGTCGGTGTAGAGCACCAACATCGGCGCATCCCCGGTCTGCCGACCGATCTCACCCGACTCCGCCGGCAGCAGCCACACCCCCACCCCCGGCTGCCCCGCAACCCCCACGTGCAGATAGCGAAAACCGGCCTGTGTGGAGTCGTGTAGCACCACGAACCCTAAAACATCCCGGTAAAACCGCAACGCCGCGTCGAGATCGTCGACGAGCACCGTCACACGTCCGATACCGGAAAACATCGCCCTCCTTACCTCACGCCCGCGCCGGAGCCTTCACCGACGCGCTCCACAACCTTCCCCCGCCACACCCCCGGGGACCATGGCGCTTCAGCGCGACGCTAGCCGCAGGCGGCGACGTTTTCCGCCCCATGCGCCGGTCCCGCCGGACACAGATGAAATCCTGTGCTCCTACAACGGGCGCACCCGCCAGAGAGGACACCAATGAGCGCGCAGCGCATCGGCATCGTAGGCGCCGGCATCCTCGGACTGGCGCTGGCTCGCCACCTCTCACTCACCCGCCCCGGCGCCACCGTCACCGTGCTAGAGAAGGAGAGCCGCGTCGCCGCCCACCAAACCGGCCACAACAGCGGAGTCGTCCACGCCGGCCTGTACTACCAACCCGGTTCGCTCAAAGCACGCCTGTGCCGGCGCGGAGTCGGGCTGCTCAAGGACTACTGCGCCCACCACGGCCTGCCCTACGAGGAGATCGGCAAGGTCGTCGTCGCCACCACCCCCGACGAGGCCGCGCGCCTGGCCGACATCCACGCCAGGGCCCGCGCCAACGGAGTGCCCGGCCTCCGCCCCCTCGGCCCCCGCGAGCTGCATGACATCGAGCCCGGAGTCCGCGGCGTCGCCGGACTGCACTCCCCGCACACAGCGGTCACCGACTACACCGCCGTCACCGAGGCCCTCGCCGCCGACGTGACCACCGCCGGGGGAGCGGTCCACCTAGCGACCCCCGTCCTCGACCTGCGCCACGCCACTGACGGCGTGGACGTCCTCACCGGTGCCCCCCGCGGCCAGCGCACCCGCTGGCACTTCGACACCCTGGTGATCTGCGGCGGCCTGCACAGCGACCGGCTCGCCCGCCTCGCCGGCAGCGGCGGCGAGCCCCGGATCGTACCGTTCCGCGGCCAGTACCACGAGCTCGCACCGCACCGCCGCCACCTTGTGCGCGGACTCGTCTACCCCGTCCCCGACCCCCGTTACCCCTTCCTGGGCGTGCACCTTACCCGGCATGTCCACGGCGAAGTCATGGCCGGCCCCAACGCGGTGCTGGCCACGGCCCGAGAGGGCTACCGCCTCAACGACCTGACCCCACGCGACCTCGCCGACACGCTGACCTGGCCCGGCTTCTGGCGGCTCGCCCGCCGCCACTGGGCAATGGGCGCGCGCGAGATGGCCGTGTCTGTATCCCGGGCCGCCTTCGCCCGTCAAGCCCGCCGGCTTGTGCCCGAACTGCGCGCCACCGACCTGCGTCCCGCTCCTGCCGGCGTCCGCGCCCAGGCTCTCGCTCGAGACGGTTCGCTCGTCGACGATTTCGCTATCGATACCAGTGGGCGTGTCGTGTGTATCCGTAACGCCCCCTCGCCGGCAGCCACCTCCGCGTTGGCCATCGCCGAGCACCTCGGCGACACCGTCGCGTAGTTAACCCCCGCCCCACGCCTGCACCGCCGGCGAGGCCGATGTGTCCCGTCGGCGATCAGCGGCCCTCACGTTGCCCGCCGGTCGTGTCCGTCTCTTCGGGGCGGCCCGGCCAGTCCGCCATTGCCCGCGTCAACCCGGCCACTAGCACCTCGAAGCTGTGATCGATGTCCTGCGGTAGCCCGAACCCGCCGCTCGTCTCCAGAGCTACGAAGCCATGCATCGCGCTGCGCAGCGCACGGACCGCATCCACCATCGACTCCTCAGGGATGTCCATGCCGCGCAGCACCGCGAACATGACCTCCAGCGTCGCGTTGACCACCCCGATCGCCTCGTCGTCGGTGGGATCGGGGGGACTTTGCAGCGCCGCGTAGCGCCCGGGATGGGCGCGGGCGTAGTCGCGGTAGGCGTGGGTCACCGCGTGTAGCGCCTCGGCGCCCGAACGCCCAATGGCGGCCCGTTCCAGCGCACGTCCGAGCTCGCCGGCCCCCAGCACCGCGACGTCGCGTCGCAGCCCGGTGAGCCCTCGGACGTGCTTGTACAGGCTCGGCACGGTCACGCCGAGCCGTTTGGCCACCGCCGCCAGCGATAGTTCCGGGTAGCCGTGCTCATCGCAGAACCGGGCGGCCTCCTCAGCCACGCTCGCTCGACTCAGCCCCGCTCTAGTCACGCCCTAGCTCCCTACTGAACTCGAGGATCGCGGGCACAACCAGGTCAGAGCGCTGCGACTGTGGATAGTGGCCGCTCTCCGCAACCATGACAACACGGGCGTCGAGCCGCTCAGCGATCCAGGCGGCCTCGGCCGCGGGGTCTGGCCAGTCGGGGTCGAGTTCTCCCATCAGCACCAGAGCCGGCGCCTCGATCTCTCCCAACCGCGCCTCGACTGGATCGTGCGATGTGCCCAGCGTGCGCACGATCGCCCGGTAGTGGTCGCGCTGGCGCAGCACGGCCCGCACCGTAGCGAGGTGTTCGGCGTGGTCCTTAGGCGTGCGCCCAGCGTGCAGCTTGGCGAAGTAGGAACCCACCACAGCCGGTCCCCACGGGCGAAGGAAGGCTAGCCGCATGAGCAGCCGGGTGACAGGACCGCTCTGCGCCGAGCGCAGGAACGGCCCTAGCAGTACCAGGCCGCTGACAAGTTCGGGGCGCTGCGCCGCGGCCCACGCCGCCGCTGCCGCACCCATGGAGTTGCCCACCAGCACAGCCGGGCCACCGCCGAGTTCCTCGACGAGCGCGATGAGGTCGGAGCCCATCGCCGGGTCGTCGTAGCTGTCGAACGTCGGATCGCTGTCGCCGTGCCCGCGTAGATCCATCGCCGCTACCCGGTAGCCGGCCTCTGCCAGCGCCGGGCCGAGGAAGCGGTAGGTGGTGCGGTGATCCCCCATGCCGGGCACGCACACGACGAGTGGCTTCGTACTTTCGAGGTCGCCGTAGCCGTCATAAGCGAGCTGACCGCCAGGGCGTCGTAGCGAATGCATGGTTCCCTCTGAATCACCTAGTTGGTTAATAGCCATAGCTTTTAAGCTAATCCTATTAACTTACCGGTGTCAATGCTGGGAGGCGCCCACCCGCGCTAGCTGGCGTTCCAGCCCACATTCGCCCCCACGACATGTGCACCCAGCGCCCCTAGCGAGGCCGCATCGAGCGGAAGGGCCCCTGAGGAGCGTGCGACGGCACCGGAAACGAACCGATAACGTAGGGATGTCCGTGCCCACTTCTGACGACGGAAAGATCACAGTGACCGACATCATCGACGACTTGGAATGGCGTGGCCTTCTCGCGCAGACCACCGGCCTTGAAGAACTCCGCAAGGCCCTCGCCGATGGCCCGGTCACTCTCTACTGCGGTTTCGATCCCACTGCTGGCAGCCTGCACGTCGGTCACCTGATGCAAGCGTTGACCCTGGCCAGGTTCCAGCTCGCCGGTCACCGCCCCGTAGCGCTCGTCGGTGGTGGCACAGGACTTATCGGTGATCCCAAGCCCAACGCCGAACGCTCTCTCAACGACCCCGAGACCATCAAGGGCTGGGTTGAGACCATCGGCCGGCAACTCTCAGCGTTCCTGCGCTTCACCCCTGCCGGCGAGGCCCCGCAACCCACCGACGCCGTTCTCGCCAACAATGCCGAATGGCTGGGGGCCATGAGCGCGATCGAGTTGTTGCGCGACGTCGGCAAGCACTTCAGCATCAACCAGATGTTGGCCCGAGAGACCGTCAAGACCCGGCTCGACGGTGCCGGCATGAGCTACACCGAGTTCAGCTACGTATTGCTCCAGGCCTACGACTACGTCGAGCTGTACCGCCGCTACGGATGCACGCTGCAAGTCGGCGGTAGCGATCAGTGGGGTAACATCACCGCCGGACTAGAGCTCATCCGGCGCATGGACGGTAATGAGCCGCACGGCCCTGCTCACTGCCTCACGACCGAACTGCTCACCAAGAGCGACGGAACCAAGTTCGGTAAGACAGAGAGCGGCACAGTGTGGCTCGATCCTGCGCTCACCAGCCCCTACGCCTTCTACCAGTACTGGTTCAACGCCAGTGACAGTGACGTGATCCGCTACCTGAAGGTGTTCAGTTTCCGCTCCCGCGAAGAGATTGAGGAGCTGGAACGCCGAACTGCCGAACGTCCCGCGGCACGTGCCGCTCAGCGCGCTCTGGCCGAGGAGATGACCGTCCTTCTCCACGGTGAGGAAGAGTGCCAGAAGGTCATAGCGGCGAGCAGGGCCCTCTTCGGGCAGGGAGAGCTTGCTGAACTCGACTCCGCAACGCTGGAGGCGGCCCTCACCGAGGCCCCGCATACCGAAGTGGCCGCTCCCGCGCACGAACTGCCTCCTGTAGTGGATCTGCTTGCCCAGGCCGGCCTCGTCCCCAGCAAGTCCGCGGGCCGGCGTGCCATACAAGAGGGCGGCGCCTACCTGAACAACACCAAGGTCACCGACGTGGAGGCTCGTCCAGGCGAAGCTGACCTGCTGCACGGACGTTTCCTGGTGCTACGGCGGGGGAAACGCAACGTGGGAGGCGTGATCGTTACTTGACCAGCAGCGTCTCAAGAAAAATCTGATCCGGGCGTTTAGCCCGTCATCGGCAGGGGCAGGAAGACCTGTGCAACGATGAAGCTTGACCTACCGCACCAACCTGTCCGCAGGGAAGTGCGAGCACGGGAGCACCGTGACCTGGTACTAAGGTTGTCTCCCCTTCGGTGACAGCGGCCAGGGCCGGGGCAGGATTTGACGCGCCCGTGCGCGGAACCTTATGTTTGTCCGTGCGCTCTGGGGCGGGGCGAGCCGAAGAGCTCCCGAACCGGACCAGAAGAGCACTCCCCGAAGGCTGATGGCACGAGCACACGCTCGGCCCTGCTAGTCTCGTTTCTCGGTGACTCCAGACCGAGAGATGCTCGGGGATTAGCCGCCAAGGGAATTCACAAAGGCCGATTTGGTCGGCGAGAGAAACCTTGGTAATCTGGAGTTAACAAATTTGGGGACGCCGTCTTCTCTGAAGAGCTGGTTTTTGGCTTGTGGGGGTTGGGCGGTTGTTTCTTGAGAACTCAACAGCGCGTGTTTGTTTTTCTTGTGCCTTGTTTTTTGGCCCTTGGCTGCCGCGTTTTTGCGTGGTGGTTGTTG
>NZ_BAABDD010000050.1:0-21457 GCF_039539445.1 Salinactinospora qingdaonensis | reverse complement strand
AGGCTAGAGCCCCACCCCAGCCACAGCCCACCCCTGGCTGCCGAGATCGCGAAGCGATCGAGGCACGAGCGACGGAAAACCGACTCTGGCCTGCTCAAACCAAATCCCCGCCATACCACAGGTCCCCTCACGCGGGGACGGTCCTTGCGCATACATCACATATAGGTCGTAGCTGGCGTGCTCCCCGCGCACGCAGGGATGGGGTGCTGGAGTCGGTCCGTTCTAGGGACTGTGGGCTGCGCGCGCACCCGCGGTGGCGCCGGCTTCGGTCGGCCCGGCGCTGTGGCGGTCACAGGGCGCTATGCTGACTAACCGTCGTCGCGCCGGTTGACGGCCACTGGTGCTGGCCGGTTGCGCGCCGGCTGTCGGCGCCGGTGCGCCACAGTGGACCGGCGTCCCTTCCTTCCCCTCGTGCGCGATCAGCGCGCCACCCCGTAACGCCCGTTCCGGCGGGAGGTGAACACATATGTGGAAGCTCGTCACGCATCCCGTGTCCCAACGCACCGACCTCGTGGCCCCGCCTGTCGCGGCGGCGCTCGCCGCGTGGCCCGGCCCCACCCCGGTCGACAAGCTCTTCGTGGCTGAGATCGACCCCGAGTTGGCCGACACCGCCAACTGTGCCGCCGCCTACGCTGTTCCGATGGAGGCTTCGGCGAACTGTGTGGTGATATCGGGCAAACGCGGCGGCACCACGACCATGGCCGCCTGCGTCGTCTTGGCGACCACGCGCGCCGACGTCAACGGCACCGTCCGCAAGCGGTTGGGCGCGCGCAAGGCGTCCTTCGCGCCGCAGCAGGAGGCGGTCGAGGTGACCGGCATGGAGTACGGCGGTATCACGCCGGTGGGGCTGCCGGCGGACTGGCCGCTGCTGGTCGACGCCGCCGTGATCGACCAGCCTTACGTGCTGATCGGAAGCGGGCTACGCCGCTCCAAGCTCGCCGTTCCCGGCGCGGTCCTCGCCGAGCTGCCCAACGCCGAGGTCGTCAAGGACTTGGCTCAGCCGGTCGAGTGAGCCTCGGCTGGGCAAGCCTGGCGTCGCTGTGAGGCGTGCGGCTATGGGGAGCTGCCATGAGGCGGTGGTGCTCCGCCGGTTGAGTGGCCGGTCGGCCCGGCAGGTTGGCGCCGTCGCGAAGCGCACGGTCCCGGCAGCCGCCATGAGAGGCTCGTGCGGTTGAGTGGCCGGTCGGCCCGGCAGACCGGTGCTACCCGCGAGGCGCCCCGACACGGGAAGCTGTAACGAGACGCTCGTGCTCTTGCGGGGCGTGATGGGTGGAGAGGTGCTGGGCACAGCCCACTCGCTGCGGTGGATGGGTCGTCAACCGCACCGTGGGATGAGCCGAGGTGTGGGGGCGGCGGTGAGGTCGCAGCCCCCGTCCGAGCGGCCGGTGCCCCTGTCGAGCGTCCCCGCCACGGTCGGCGTCGACGGTCGCCCCCTCTCTCATGGCCTCTCTCGTGGCGAGCGCCCCCCGCGCGTTTGGGTCAAGGAGAGCAAGGTGGGTGGCGTTTCCTGCTCTCGTGGCGAGTGTCCAGCCACACCCGTCTCCTGCCTTCTCGGGAGAACTCCCGACCGGCCCCGGAGTGCTCTTCGGGGGTGTCCCTGGTTTTTCACTGTGGTTTCCGCTGCCGCTCGCGCCGCGTTGAGCTGGTAACACCACCCTTGTTCCAGTTCTGGTCACTCGAAAACGGCATCAGGGCGGCGCCGCCGCGATATGTCGGGCGGAACCGGTCCGGTAAGTTTTCCGTCATACTCGTGATGATCGTCCGGATCGCGCTGGGAGCGCGGAGGCTGAGGCCGGTGCGTGGCATGCTCTGGTGTCGGGCCGGCGCGGCGGCGTGGCTTTCCGGCTAACTCAATGATTTCAATGCTCGTGTGGTCCCGTAACGCGCATCGCCGCTTCCGAATAGTGGGCGTCGAGCGTCGCCGGCCGGTGGTGACGGGTGGGGGCGCGTGGCGCGACCGGCCGCAGTCGCCGCATCGTCTGCGCCGCTGCCGGTCGATAAGCTAGGCGCGGTGGTACGCGGGGTTTGAGGGGATGAGTTCGCAATGGCAATGACGGCAGGTTTCCCCGACGACGAGGGGCTGCCGGAGCGCATCGGTCCGTACACGATCCGCCGGCGTATCGGTCAGGGCGGTATGGGCGTTGTATACCAAGCGGCGGACCCTCAGGATCGTCTCGTCGCCATCAAGGTCCTGCGTCCCGAGGTCGCCGGTGACGACACCGCCCGCGCCCGGCTGGCCCGCGAGGTCGAGACCATGCGCCGGGTGCACAGCGACAACGTCGCCGAGGTCATCGACGCCGATACCAACGCGAGTCGGCCGTGGGTCGTCACCGAGTACGTTCCCGGTCCCACCCTGGACGCCACGGTCACCGATCACGGACCGCTGCGCGGGCGCGCCCTTACCCGTTTCGTCGGCGGTCTCGCTCAGGCGTTGAAAGACATCCACGCCGCCGGTGTCATCCACCGCGATCTCAAGCCGGGCAACGTCATCATCTCCAACGGCGAGCCCATCGTCATCGATTTCGGTATCGCTCACGCCGTCGACGGCGCCAAACTCACCCAGACCGGTACCTTCGTCGGCACCCCCAGCTACCTTTCCCCCGAGGTCATCGAGGGTACCGATCTCAGTCCCGCGACTGACGTCCACGCGTGGGGCGCCACGGTCACCTTCGCCGCGACCGGCAACCCGCCCTACGGAGCGGGTGCGTTCGAGGTCATCTTCTACCGCATTCTCAACGGCGAGATCAGCATGGAGGGCATGCCGCGGGATCTACAGCCGCTCGTCCAGGCCGCGGTCTCGCGCGACATGGCCGCCCGTCCTACGGCTGCCGGGCTCGTCGCCCAGGCCGGCCGGCTCAACCTCGACCTGCCGTGGGCGGGGGAGGAGTACCAGGCCAGTGGGGTGACCGGTAAGCACACGGTGCAGGTGTCGCGTCCTGAGGAGAGCGAGTCCGCGGCCCCTGTCGCCGACGAGGTGGGCACCGTGGCCCACGGGATGGGCGCCGCCGGTGGCAGTGAGCAGCGCGACGAGTCCCCCCAGGGTGACGCCACCCACGTTTACGACCCCGAGCACACGCTGGTCGCCGGGTCGGGGGCCGACCAGACCATGGTCGCTCCCGAGGATGCCCAGCGCACCGGCCTGCTTCCGTCTGATGAGCCCGCTCACCACCACGACGTCGCCCCCCAGACGCAGTACTTCAACTCGACGTTGCGGCCTGAGGAGTTCCGCGACGTACTGCCCCCCGTCGACTATGACCAGCGTCGCCGGCCCGACCACACGTCCACGTTCCCTGCCGACGACTACGACGACGAGCACGAGCAACGCCGCGGTGGCCTGTTCGGCCGCTGGGGCGGCCGGCGCGGCGAGGATCGCCTCAGCGACTATCTCGGCTCCGACGACGACCCCTATGAGGATGCCGAGCCTCGCCGGCTGCCGTCGTTGATCCTGCTGCCGCTGCTGTTGGTCGTGTGCGGGTTGACGCTCATGGTCCCCACGGTCGGCGCGGTGGTGGGGGTGCTCGCGGCGAGCATCCTGGGGGCGCTCGACACGGTCAAGATCGAGCAGGCCCGCCGGTTGCAGACGCGGGGGCCGCGCAGCTCCGACAGCATGGTCGTCGTGTTGAGTATGCCGTGGGCGCTGGTTCGCAACACGGGACGGACGTTGCTGTACGGCTTGGGCTACCTGCTGGGCGGCATCATTGTGGGGCTCATCATCGGCTTCGCTCTCGGCAAGTCCGAGCCCAACAACGTGGGCGCCTACGCTATGGCGGTCGTGGTGTTGTTGAGCTTCCTGGGCCCCAACGGTCAGGGCACGCGGCGTCAGGCGACGTGGCTCACTGAGAACATCGGCATCCGCAACCCTTACGTCTACTGGGGCTCGATCGTCGCGATCTGCCTGCTCGCGCTCTTTTTGATCGTGTTCGGCGTGCAGGCGTCCCCCGCTTGGGACCCGATCGCCGGTCCCTCTTCGTGGTTCGCCTCGTAAGCGGCCTCGTGTGAGGCAGGGCGGGCCGCCGGTGGGCGCCGGCGCGTCCGTGCAACCACTGGTCTTCGCAGGTGGGGGCCGGACTTTACCCCTCCCGTGTTTGCCCTCTTGCTACTAATCAGTAACATCGAGGGTGGGCTGGAACAGTACATCACGCGGGAGGGGCGAGACAGGAGCGCCTAACCCGCTTTCAGATGGCGTTTTCACATTTGACAACCTTAGTTCCACGAATGTGAGCGTGTCTGCGCCGCCTGAGCAGGCGACGCCAAAGAGTGCAGGGAGGTCGGCCACCGGCCATGAATATTGTCGTTTTGGTCAAGCAGGTCCCCGATACGGCGACCGAGCGCACGTTGAGCCCGGCTGACAACACGCTCGACCGGGCGAGCTCGGACGGAGTCATCAACGAGCTCGACGAGTACGCGATTGAAGAGGCCCTGCAACTCAAAGAGAAGCACGGCGGTGAGGTGACCGTCCTTTCGGTGGGTCCCGACCAGGCGTCGGAGTCCATCCGCAAAGCGCTGTCCATGGGGCCCGACAAGGCGATCCACCTCAACGATGCGGCCCTGCACGGCTCTGACGCCTTGCAGACGGCCTACGCTTTGGCCCAGGTGCTGCGCACGATCGAGTTCGATCTCGTGGTGCTGGGGTCGGAGTCCACTGACGCGCGTACCGGTGTCGTCGGCGCCGCGCTCGCTGAGTACCTGGAACTGCCCCAGTTGACGCTGGCCAGCAAGGTCGACGTCGACGGGAGCGATATCACGATCCAACGCGCCACCGACTACGGCTATGACGTCGTCGCGGCTCAGCTTCCGGCGATCGTCTCCGTGGTCGAGAAGATCAACGACCCCCGTTACCCGTCGTTCAAGCTGATCATGGCGGCCAAGAAGAAGCCGGTCGAAAAGCTCGACCTCGCCGCCGCCGGGATCGAGGCCGACCGGGTTGGCCTGGCCAACGCCACGACCGAGACCGTTGACTTCGCCGCGGCCCCGCCGCGTGCCGCGGGCACGATCGTCAAGGACGAGGGCGACGGCGGGCAGAAGCTGGCCGCCTTCCTCGCCGAGAAGAAGTTCATCTAAGTCGGGTCCGGCGAAGACGAAAGAGGGATTGAAAGACATGGCTGAGGTCCTCGTCCTCGTCGACCACGTCGACGGAGAGGTCAAGAAGGTCACCGCCGAGCTGCTCACCGCCGCGCGCCGCATCGGTGAGCCCGCCGCGGTGTGGGTGGGTGACGGTTCCGACGGTGCCAAGGCGAGCCTGGCCGAGTACGGTGCCGAGAAGGTGTACACGGCTCCGGCCGAGCTGAACGACTACGTTGTGGCCCCCAAAGCCGAGCTGCTGGCCAAGCTGGTCGAGCAGACCTCGGCGGCGGCGGTGCTGGTCTCGGCGACCACCGAAGGCAAGGAGGTGGCCGGCCGTACCGCCGTCAAGCTCGGCTCCGGTGTGCTCACCGACGTGGTTGACGTCACCGCCGAGCTGGTGGCCGAGCACTCCATCTTCGGCGGCGCGACCATCACCCACTCCAAGGTGCGCACGGGAACGCCGGTGATCGCGGTGCGTCCCAACGCGATCCCGGCCGAGCCCGCCGAGGGGGCTGCCGCCATCGAGGAGGTGTCGGTTGAGATGTCCGACGCCGCTAAGAGCGCCAAGGTCGTCGAGCGTGTCCAGCAGGAGCAAAGCGACCGCCCCGAGTTGACGGAGGCCGCCATCGTGGTCTCGGGTGGACGTGGTGTCGGCAGCGACGACTTCTCCGTGGTGGAGTCGCTGGCCGATTCGCTGGGCGCGGCGGTGGGCGCCTCCCGCGCGGCCGTGGACTCCGGCTGGTACCCCAACCAGTTCCAGGTGGGCCAGACCGGCAAGACGGTGTCGCCCAACCTCTACATCGCGCTCGGGATCTCCGGCGCGATCCAGCACCGGGCCGGGATGCAGACGTCGAAGAACATCGTCGCGGTCAACAAGGACCCCGAGGCTCCGCTGCTGGAGATCTCCGACTTCGCGGTGATCGGTGACCTGCACAAGGTCACCCCGCAGCTCACCGAGGAGATCGAAAAGCGCAAGTAGCCCTACGTCGCCGCGTGTAACCGGCGCGGTGGCGCGGCGACGGTCCACCACGGCGGGCGGCCCCGGAGTCCGGGGCCGCCCGCCGGCCGTTGTGACCCTGGCATCGTCGAAGCTGCGGGCGGCAGCCATCGCCCATGGCAGCCCAGGAGCCGGGCGCGGCTGGCCCTGGCTCCTGGGGCCAGCGGGCTCCCCTGCGCTGCGCTGGGCACCGGTGACGGAGTTCGGCCTTTCAGCGCCGGCGGGATCGGATCGCGGCCGGCGAGAGGTGTCGGCACCCTGAAGACCGGGGCGGCCTGCGGTGTCGGTGGGGATAGCGCGGTGTTCCGGCGCTGTTCGCAGGGTCTTCATCTCCCCTGCGGAGCCGGGGGCGGTTGGCTGCCACATGGGGGATCTCCGGGCTCGGCACCGCGGTTCATTGCGGGCTGACGGCGTATCCTGAAAGGGCCATGGTTTACCTGGATCACGCCGCAACAACCCCGCTCCGCCCTGAGGTCATCGCGGAGATGACGGGAGAATTCGGGGAACTCGGCAACCCCTCGTCCCTGCACGGTGCGGGCCGGCGTGCCCGCCGGGTGGTCGAGGAGGCGCGTGAGGCGGTCGCCGACGCGCTGAACGCCACCCCGCACGAGGTGATCTTCACCAGTGGCGGCACCGAAGCCGACAACCTCGCGGTTAAGGGGCTCTACTGGGCCCGCAACCGGGCCGATTCTCGACGCCGGCGCATCCTGATCAGCGCGGTCGAGCACCACGCCGTCCTCGATCCGGCCCGGTGGATGGCCGACCACCAGGGGGCCGAGTACGAGGAGCTTCCCGTCGACGCCCGGGGACGTGTGGCTCCGCAGACGTTGCGCGCGGCGATCGAGCGCGACCCCGACAGTGTCGCGCTGGTGTCGGTGATGTGGGCCAACAACGAGGTCGGCACCCTCCAGCCGGTCATGGAGCTGGCGGCGGTGGCTGCGCGCTTCGGTGTCCCATTCCACACTGACGCCGTCCAGGCGTTGGGCGCGGTCCCGGTGGACTTTGCCGCCAGTGGGGTTTCGGCGCTCACGGTCAGCGGCCACAAGATCGGTGGCCCGGTGGGCGCCGGCGCGCTGCTGTTGGCCCGCGGGGTCGACCCGGTCCCGGTGCTGCACGGCGGCGGCCAGGAGCGCGACGTGCGTTCGGGGACGTTGATGACCCCGTTGCTGCGGGGTTTTGCCGAGGCGGCGCGGCTGGCCGCCGAGGAGCGCGAGAAGCACGCCGCGGAGTTGGCGCGGCTGCGCGGGGAGTTGGTCGAGGCAGTACGCCACGCCGTCCCCGATGTGCGGGTCAACGGCGACGCGGACAGCCGGCTACCGGGGGTGGCCCACCTGACGTTTCCCGGCTGCGAGGGTGACGCGCTGCTGATGCTGCTCGACGCCCACGGCATCGAGTGCTCCACCGGGTCGGCGTGCTCGGCGGGAGTGTCGCAGCCCAGTCACGTGCTTCTGGCGATGGGAGCCGACCCTGAGACCGCCCGCGCGTCGCTGCGGTTCTCCCTGGGGCGGGGCTCCACCGACGGCGATGTGCGCGCCTTGGGCGAGGCGATCGGTCCGGCCGTGGCGCGGGCGCGCGCGGCCCGCGCCAAGCGGCGCTGATCACTGGCCCAGGCGGCGCCGGATCGGCTTGATGATGGGCTCGATGGTCTCCCAGTGCGGATCGAGCAGCGTCTCCAGCCGGGTCCGCCCCTCTTTCCACTCGCGCACGGCCATTTCCAGCTCAGGCAGCACACCCGATTCGGGGTCGATGTAGAAGTGGAATTGGCGCTGGCCGCCGCCGGTCTGCTGTGCCAGGAGCGCGCCGTTGTCGTTTAGCAGCGAGCGCAGCCTCGTGCTGAACTCCTCCAGCGCCACGCTGGAGTCGCCCGCGGGCATCTTGTCGCTGTCGGAGTTGGCGTAGTTGACCGTGACCTGGGTGTAGAGGGTGAAGGCGGGGAAGTCGCGGCGGTGCAGCGGATGGCGCACGAGGATCTGTGTGGTGCCCCGCAGCGGGATGCGGCCCTGCAACGTGACCCAGCCGCCGCCCAGCGCGTCGGCGAGTTGCCGCACGACAGCGGGCATCGATGTGGGTGGTAGCGGGTCGAGCGGCTTTTCGGTGAGCGGGGTGACCGAGCCGATCCAGCGGATGTAGTCGTCCTCTCCCAGGGCCAGCAGCGCCACCTTCTTGGCCACGCCGACTTGGGTCTCCTCGTCGAGGAACATGAAATCCGGGTGGTAGACGCTGGCCTCGATCGTGCCGGCCTTTTGGTCCACCCGCAGCGCCACCGTGGCGTGGGCCAGGTCGAGTTCGTGGTCGTGCCACGTCAGTGAGGTGGTGAGTTGTTCGTGGTCGGCGGGGCGAGCCCCGAAGAAGCGCCACTGGGGCTCGTTGGGGGCGGCACGCCGCCATTGCTCCGCAACCACGCGGGCGTTCTCGTCGGCGCCGGCGCTGAGGATCAGCGCATAGGCGGGTTCCTCGGCAGTTTGGGAGGCGTCCTCGTCCCCGGAGAGGAGGGTCCGGGCCTCGTCGTCGAAGGAGGCGGCGAGTTCGTCCAGCCCTTGTGGGGCGGGCCGCGGGGCGGGACAGACGTCCCAGGTCAGGTTCTCGTGGAGCCGCCGGACACGTTCGGTCAGGCGTTGGGCGACCTCATCGGGGACGGCGGTCTTGGCGTCCACCGAAGCTGCGAGTTCGTCGCGGAGATCGGCCCATTGAGACCAGAATTCGTCCACGGCGACAGCGGAGTCGTTGGTGGTAGAACGACGACGACGGAACAGAGCCATACCTCGATTTTCGCAGAATCGCGCAGTGCCCCTTACCTGGAGAGCCAGGAAAACGGGTGAAAGCGGCAGAAACCACCGCTGGTTGGCCCTAGGGCCCTCCGCGGGGCCGATACGCTGGAAGGTGCTATGACTTTGCGTGTACTCGCCGCCATGTCGGGCGGCGTTGACTCCGCTGTGGCGGCAGCGCGCGCTGCCGAGGCCGGCCACGACGTTACCGGCGTGCACTTGGCGCTGTCGAAAAACCCGCAGTCCTACCGCACGGGCGCGCGCGGATGCTGCACGGCCGAGGACTCCCGTGACGCCCGGCGGGCCGCCGACATCATCGGTATCCCCTTCTACGTATGGGACATGGCCGAGGAGTTCGACCGCGATGTGGTCCAGGACTTCGTCTCGGAGTACGCCGCGGGCCGCACCCCCAACCCGTGCATGCGCTGCAACGAGAAGATCAAGTTCGCCGCGGTGCTCGACCGCGCGGTGGCGTTGGGCTTCGACGCGGTGTGCACCGGCCACCACGTGCGCAAGATCGACGGCCGGCTGTGCCGCAGCGTCGACGAGGCCAAGGACCAGTCCTATGTGCTGGCCGTGCTCACTTCCGAGCAGATCTCTCATGCCATGTTCCCGTTGGGCGACTGCACCAAGTCCGAGGTGCGTGCCGAGGCCGACCGCCGTGGCCTGACGGTGGCCGACAAGCCCGACAGCCACGACATCTGCTTCATCGCCGACGGCGACACCGCCGGTTTCCTCAACGACCGGTTGGGCAACGAGCCGGGGCCCATCGTCGACGAGTCGGGTGAGGTGCTGGGCAGCCACTCCGGCGCGCACGCCTTCACGGTGGGCCAGCGCAAGGGGCTCAACCTCGGCGGCGCGACCAACCGTCGCTACGTGCTCTCCATCGAGCCGGTCAACAACACGGTGCGGGTGGGGCCGCGTGAGTCCCTGGCGGTCGACGAGATCATCGGGGAGCGTCCGGTGTGGAGCGGCTGCGCGCCGCTCGCCGCGCCGTTCGCCTGCCGGGTGCAGTTGCGCGCCCACGGCGAGGTGCACGAGTGCCACGCCTGGCAGCGCGGTGAGGAGTTGGTGATCCACCTCGCCGAGCCGGCGACCGGCGTGGCCACGGGGCAGGCTGCCGTGCTCTACGACGGCGACACAGTGTTGGGCTCAGCCACAATCGCCGGCACCGGGCGGGTCTCCCAGGAGGCCGCGTCCGCCTCGGCGCTGTAGCGGCCCCGCCCCTCACCGGCGCAACACGGGGTGTATGCGTGCTCGCACCGTCCCCCTATCGCCTTCGCTCCACTCGGAGGTTAGGTTAGGCATGGCATAGTTCCCAAGATGAGGGGGCGGCGGATGGGATCGTCGTACGGGTTCCTCGAAGGGCTGCCCTTCTGGGGGGTCTACCTTTCCCTGTTCTGCATCGTCTTCGCCCGAACCCAACTCATCTACTGGGCCGGCAGGGGCATCGGGGCGGGTGTGCACCGCTCCCGGATCGCCGCTCGGCTGGGCGACCGGCTGACCCGGGCCGAGCGGCTGATCAACCGGTTCGGAGCGCCGGCCGTCACGCTGTCGTTTGCCACCGTGGGCCTGCAAACCGCCGTGAACCTGGCCGCCGGCGTGATGCGGATGGGCTACATCCGCTATCTCGTCGCGCTGTTCTTCGGCTCTCTCATCTGGGCCACGCTCTACAGCCTCGGCGGGGTCGCCGCGATCACCGCCTGGTGGTCGCTCTTTCTCAGTTCGCCCCTGCTAGCGGTGGCGGTGGCCGTGCTGCTGGGTGCGGCCGTGATCCTGCTTGTGTGGCGCCGCCGGAGCGCCCGCGGCGCCGAGCCCGGAGACGACAACGACGACAGCGAGCGGTCCCAGCAGCCGCTGGGAACCTAAACCGGCACGCGGACAAGGTGTAGCCGGCTATGGCGAATATGCTGAGCCACCGTGAGTGAGCAGTTGAATTACCCCTGGCCCCCGGCGAGCGCGACCGGAGTCGGCTCCTTCCCCGGCACCGACCCCGACGAGGCGATGCGGATCATCGCCGGCGAGCTGCCGGATCTGGTCCACCTGCCGGAACTGCCGGCGCGCGGCCCCGGCGCCGACATGATCGGCCGTAGCGCCGCCCTGCTGGTGGAGTTTCCCGTCGAGGCCCAGCCCTCCGGCTGGCGCGTGGCGCAGCGCCCCGGCCGCGACCTCAGACGCGCCACCAGCTACCTCTCCTACGACCTCGACGTCTTGGAGGAGCACGCCGGCGACTACACCGGCCCGCTCAAGATCCAGCTCGCCGGGCCGTGGACACTGGCGGCCGGCATCGAGCTGCGCAGCGGCGAAAAACTCCTGGCCGACGCCGGCGCCGTCGCCGACCTGTGTGCCTCCCTGACCGAGGCGATCGGCAGCCACATCGCCCGCGTACGGGCGCTGGTGCCCGGCGCCCGCCCGCTGGTGCAGCTCGACGAGCCCTTCCTGCCGGCTGTACTGCGCGGCACGGTCCCCACCGCCAGCGGCTATGCGACGCTGCGCGCCGTGGAGCCGGTCACGGTGGAGGAGCGCCTGCGCACGGTTTTCGCCGCCATTGCCGACACTGCGGCCATCCCGGCCGTCCACTGCTGCGCCCCCGCCGTTCCGGTCGATCTGCTGCGCCGCAGCGGCGCCCGCGTCCTGGGGGTAGACGCCACTGCGCTGCGTCAGGACAGCGACGAGGCGATCGGCGAGGCCGTGGAGGAGGGGGTAGGGCTCTTTCTGGGCACCGTCGCGAGTACCGACACGCATCTGTCCGAACCTGCCACTAACGTCGGTCCTATACGTGAGCTGTGGCACCGTCTCGGGTTCGACCCGGAACTGCTGGCCCGCGCGGTGGTCGTCACCCCCACCTGCGGGTTGGCCCACGCCTCACCCGGCTACGCCCGCGCGGCGTTGGCCGCCTGCGTGGCGGGAGCGAGGGTGCTCCACGAGGAGCCACGGCTGTGAGAGTCACAGCCGGTGCCGGTAGTCCGGTGCCGGCGTGAGTGGAAGGACGTGCCCACTGTGAGTGAGCAGGAATCGGCCATGGTCGAGGGGGTCCCGGCGAAGGTACGCGAGCGTCACGCCGCGCTGTCCCAGGACATCGACGACTACAGTTACCGCTACTACATGGGCGCGCCCATCATCCCCGACGCCGACTATGACGCGCTCATGGCCGAGCTACAGGAGTTGGAGCAGCACTACCCCTCGCTGATCACCCCGGACTCGCCCACCCAGAAGGTGGGGGCGCCCATCAGCAACGAGTTCGCCCCCGTCGAGCACCCCGAGCGCATGGAGAGCCTGGACAACGCCTTCAGCCCCGAGGAGCTGCTGGCCTGGGCGCAGCGGGTGGAGGGCGAGACCGAGGTCGGCGCCTACCTGTGCGAGCTCAAGATCGACGGGTTGGCGGTGGATCTGCTTTACGAGAACGGGCGCTTGGTGCGGGGAGCCACCCGTGGCGACGGCCGCGTGGGTGAGGAGATCACGCTCAACCTGCGCACCATCGACGCCATCCCGGTCCATCTCGACGACTCCACCGAGCCGGTGCCGGAGCTGCTGGAGGTGCGCGGGGAGGTGTTCCTGCCGGGCCAGGCGTTCAAGGAGCTCAACGCACGGCTGGCCGCCGACGGCCAAGACGAGTTCCGCAACCCGCGCAACGCCGCGGCGGGCTCGCTGCGCCAGAAGGACCCGCGGGTGGCCGCCACTCGGCCGCTGACCATGCTGGTTCACGGGGTGGGCGCGCACCGGGGGGTCTCCTTCACCCACCAGTCGCACGCCTACGAGCTGCTGCGGGCGTGGGGGCTGCCGGTCAGCGACCGCTACCGCGTCGTCGGCTCGCTCGACGAAGTGCGCGACTACATCGACTACTACGCCGAGCACCGCCACGAGCCCGACTACGAGATCGACGGTGTGGTCGTCAAGGTCGACGAGGTCTCCACCCAGCGCCGCCTGGGCTCGACCAGCCGCGCCCCGCGGTGGGCCATCGCCTACAAGTACCCGCCCGAGGAGGTCACCACCAAGCTGGTCGATATCCGGGTCAATGTCGGGCGCACCGGCCGGGTCACCCCCTACGGCGTTATGGAGCCGGTCATGGTCGCCGGTTCGGAAGTGGAGTTCGCCACACTGCACAACGCCGAGGAGGTCGAACGCAAGGGCGTCCTCATCGGCGACACGGTCATGCTGCGCAAGGCCGGCGACGTGATCCCCGAGATTCTGGGGCCGGTGCTGGAGCGCCGCGACGGCTCAGAGCGCGCCTTCGTCATGCCCGAGACCTGCCCGGAGTGTGGCACGACCCTGGGGCGGCAAAAGGAGGGCGATGTCGATCTGCGCTGCCCCAACGCCCGTTCCTGCCCGGGACAGCTCCGGGAGCGGCTGTTCTACGTGGCCAGTCGCAAGGCGCTCGACATCGAGACGCTGGGCTATGTGGGCGCCACCGCGCTGACCCAGCCGCTGGAGCCGGCCAAGCCGCCCCTGGCCGACGAGGGCGACCTGTTCTTCCTCACCGTAGACCAGCTTTTGCCGATCAAGACGCTGGTCCTCGACCCCGACACCACCGAGCCCAAGATCGACCCCGACACCGGCGAACCCAAAGTCGTCACGTTCTTCGCCAACAAGGACGGCGAGCCGAAGAAAACGGTGGAGAAACTGTTCGAGGAGTTGGAGGCGGCCAAACAGCAGCCGTTATGGCGGGTGCTGGTGGCGCTGTCGATCCGCCACGTCGGCCCGCGTGCCGCCGAGGATTTGGCTCGCCACTTCCGCTCCATCGACGCCATCGCCGCCGCCAGTGAGGAAGAACTTCTCGCCGTCGACGGGGTCGGCCCCACGATCGCGGGGTCGATCATCGAGTGGTTCTCCGTTGACTGGCACCGCGACATCGTGGCCAAATGGCGGACCGCCGGTGTTCGGATGCAGGAGGAGGGCGACCTTGGGCCGCGCCCGCTGGAGGGGCTTTCCGTGGTGGTGACCGGCTCCCTGGAGGGGTTCAGCCGCGACACCGCCAAAGAGGCGGTGCAGCACCGCGGCGGGCGCGTGACGGGCTCGGTGTCGAAGAAGACCGATTTCGTTGTGGCCGGCGAGAGCCCTGGGTCGAAGTACGACAAGGCCCGCCAGCTTGGCGTGCCGATTCTCGATGAGGAGGGGTTCGAGATCCTGCTACGACACGGGCCGGATGTAGCCAGGGCGCGGAGCGGCGTTGCCGATGAAGCCGAGGATCACGAAGAGTAGTAGCGGCATCGCCCTAGAGTGGAAAGGGGGGAAGTAAGGTACTCCCCCGTTGGTGCACAGGGCTCTACGATGTGCAGTCACCAGGCTACCTGTCGCAGTATTCTGGGGCGAATCGGGCGATTCTCTCAGGTAGTGCTTAGTTTACACAAAGTCGCTTATCGGCGACACTTGGTGATTAGGCCACATAAACTATCTGGGGTGGATATGTCTGTAACACACGAGGTGGCGGTACCCATCGCGCACACGGCCACAGTTGTGGGGACGAGTTTCGAGTGACCAACCCGAGGACGTTATGAAGGATCCCAACAACACCCGGGATGTTGGCCCCCGGGCCGGGACGCCGCTGTGGCTGTATCTGGCCAGCACAACGGTGGCCGGCTGCGTCCTCCTTGGCGTCTCCGTCATGTGGCTGGGCGTCGAGCAGCTCTCCTCAGTCATGGCTCAGCCGCTGGTGTGGGTGATCCTGTGCGTAGTGATCATCGGCGAGCTGCGCCCGATCGTGTTGCCCAAGACTCCCCGTGACAACGGCCATCCCACCTCCCTGCCGTTCTCCTTCGGGATGGTCATCTTCTACGGTCTGCCCATAGCCGGTCTCATCCAAGCCATCGCCACCGTCATCGCCGGGGTCGCGCGGGGACACGCGCCGCACCGCATGGCGTTCAACCTCGCCCAGTACACGCTGAGCTTCGGCGTGGCCGACGGCGTCATCCGGCTGCTCGGGGCACGTCCCGAGGCCGGCCCATGGGTTCCCGGCGGCGTTGGCCTGCTCATCATCGCCCTGGCCGGTGCGGCTTACTTCGTCACCAACCTGCTGTTGGTGGAGTGCGCCGTAGCCATGCACGAGCGCGCGCCGCTGCACCGCGTGTTGGCCAAGGACTTCGGCCAGCGCGTGTTCGTCGCCACCGTGCTGTTGAGCCTGGCGCCGCTGGTGGTCGTGGCCATGGACCACTCGGCGTGGCTCGTCCCCCTGTTCAGCTTCCCCCTCGTCGCCCTGTACAGCAGCGCCTCACTGTCGGTCAAACGCGAGTACCAGGCCAACCACGACGAGCTGACCGGTCTGGCCAACCGCAAACTCCTCATCCTGCGCACTCAAGAGGCGCTCAGCGACGCCCAGCAGCGCAAGCAGCGCGTGGGCCTGCTGCTGCTCGACCTTGACCGGTTCAAAGAGGTCAACGACACCCTCGGCCACCCCACCGGCGACCGGTTGTTGCAAAACGTCGCCTACCGCCTCACCCACAGCGTGCGCCCCGGCGACCTCGTGGCCCGCCTCGGCGGCGACGAGTTCGCCGTGTTGCTGCCCCAGGTGCGTGACGCCGCCTCCGCGCGCGAGGTCGCCGCCCGGCTGCGCGTGGCGCTGGCCGAACCCATGCGACTCGACGGCATGGACTTCGATCTTGAGGCCAGTGTCGGCATCGCGCTGTACCCCAACCACGCCCCCGACTTCGAGCTGCTCATGCAGCGCGCCGATGTGGCCATGTACGTCGCTAAGGAGCGGCGCACCGGTGTGGAGCTGTACGCCCAGCACAAGGACCGCAACTCCACCGCCCGGCTAAGCCTGTTCAGCGAGTTGCGCCGCGCGCTGGTCGAGAACGAGCTGGAAATGTTCTACCAGCCCAAGCTCAGTTTGGAGGAGCGTCGCGTCGTGGGCGCGGAGGCGCTGGTGCGCTGGCGCCACCCGCAGCGGGGCATTCTCGCCCCCGGCGAGTTCGTGCCGCTGGCCGAGCAGTCCTACCTCATGCGCAGCTTCACCCACGAGGTCATGGAGCAGACCCTGCCCCAGATCGCCCGCTGGTGGGCCGAAGGGGTGCGGGTTCCCGTGGCCGTGAACCTGTCCGCGCGCGAACTCCTCGACCCCACCCTGCCCGAGATCGTGGCCGCCGGTATGCGTCGCCACGGCGTCGAGCCCAGCGCCCTGCAAGTGGAGATCAGCGAGCGCGTCATGGTCGCCGAGAGCGAGGCGATCACCCCCACCATCCTGGCGCTGGCCGAGCTTGGGGTCTCGCTCTCCCTCGACGATTTCGGCACGGGCTTTTTCACTCTGGCCCGGCTCAACGGGCTGCCGGTCCAGGAGATCAAGATCGACGAGTCGTTCGTGAGCGGCGTGGTCGACACCCCCCAGGAGCGCGTCATCGTCGCCTCGGCCATCGACCTCGTGGGCACCTTGGGCATGCGGGCCGTGGCCGAGGGGGTCGAGAGCGAGCCCGTGGCCAGCGCCCTGTGCGGCATGGGGTGCTCCGCCGCCCAGGGACGGTTCTTCGCTGCGCCGCTGGACGCGGTGGCCGCCACCCAGTGGATGCTGGAGCACGGCCGTCTCGGCGCGATATCCCAGGAGCACACCAGCCAGGCGGGGTGAGCGGTCCGTCCTCGCCCTCGATCTCCACGACAAGGGAAAAGAACCGCTGAGAGCCCACAACGCGGCAGTATGGCCCCTCCCCACGCGCCCGCTCCGTCAATACGGCGCCGATGGCTGGACACGGCCATAGGATTGAAGCTGTCCGCGTTCGTCGAGCGGCCCGCCGCGGTGGCAGGCCCACGCGCTATCACCGCCGCGCGCGCAGCCCAACTCCTACGATCGGATCTGTCCGAGTCCGCACAAGAAACGGTTTGCACTTCATGTCCGCCATCACCCGCGATGAGGTCGCGCATCTCGCCCGGTTGTCGCGGCTGGCGTTGCGCGAGGACGAACTCGACCACCTCGCCGCGCAGTTGGATGAGATCATCTCCGCTGTGGCCAAGGTCCAGGAGGTCGCCCAGGGCGACATCCCGCCGACCTCGCACGCCCTGCCGCTGACCAACGTCTACCGGCCCGACGAGGCCACCCCCGGACTGCCCCCCGACCAGGCGCTGGCCGGAGCACCCGCGGTGGAGGACAGTCGTTTCCGCGTGCCGCAGATCCTCGGGGAGGAAGAGTGAGCGTCACCGACATCCTGAGCATGACCGCGGCGCGGCTCGGCGAGGCGATCAGCGCCGGCGAGGTCTCCTCGGTCGATGCCACCCGCGCCTACCTAGATCAGATTTCCCGGGTCGACGGCGAGATCAACGCTTTCCTGCACGTGGACGAGGACGCCGCCCTGGCTCAGGCTCGCGCTGTCGATGAGCGCCGCGCCGCAGGCGAGGAGTTGGGGCCGCTGGCGGGCGTACCGGTGGCCCACAAGGACGTCTTCACCACCACCGACATGCCCACCACGGCCGCGTCGAAGATCCTGGAGGGCTGGCAGCCCCCCTACGACGCCACTGTCACCGCGCGGCTGCGCGCGGCGGGCATGGTCATCCTGGGCAAGACCAACATGGACGAGTTCGCCATGGGCTCCTCCACGGAGAACTCCGCATTCGGGGTGTCGCACAACCCGTGGGACGTTTCCCGCATCCCCGGCGGCTCCTCGGGCGGCTCGTCGGCGGCGGTGGCCGCGTTCGAGGCGCCGGTGGCCACCGGCACCGACACGGGCGGCTCCATCCGCCAGCCTGCGGCGGTGTGCGGTCTGGTCGGCGCCAAACCCACCTACGGCGGCTCGTCGCGCTACGGGTTGATCGCTTTTGCGTCCTCGCTGGACACGCCCGGCCCGATCGCGCGTAACGTCCTTGACGCGGCGCTGCTGCACGAGGCGTTCTCCGGCCACGATCCGCGCGACGCCACGTCCGTGGACGCACCCGTGCCGCCGGTGGTCGAGGCGGCCCGCCGCGCCGATGTGGCCGGCCTGCGGGTCGGGGTGGTGCGCGAGCTGAGCGGCGAGGGCTACCACCCGGGCGTGCTGGCGCGGTTTAACGAGACGGTCGAGACGCTGGAGTCGCTGGGCGCCAAGGTCGTCGAGGTGTCGTGCCCGAGTTTCACCACGGCGCTGTCGGCCTACTACCTGATCGCGCCCAGCGAGTGTTCCTCCAATCTGGCGCGTTTCGACGCCATGCGCTACGGGCTGCGCGTGGGCGACGACGGCACCCGCAGCGCCGAGGAGGTCATGTCGCTGACCCGCGCCGAGGGCTTCGGCCCGGAGGTCAAGCGCCGCATCATGCTGGGCACCTACGCGCTGTCCAGCGGCTACTACGACGCTTACTACGGCTCTGCCCAGCAGGTGCGCACCCTGATCAAGCGCGACTTCGAGGCCGCGTTCGAGAATGTGGACGTGCTGGTCTCGCCCACGACGCCCACGACGGCTTTCCCCATCGGCGAGCGCGCCGACGACCCGATGGCGATGTACCTGGCCGACCTGTGCACCATCCCGACCAACCTGGCCGGTAACGCGGCCCTGTCGGTGCCGGCCGGTCTCTCGCCCGACGACAACCTGCCGGTGGGCGTGCAGATCATGGCCCCGGTACTGGCCGATGACCGCGCCTACCGCGTGGGCGCCGCTCTGGAAGCCGCCCGCAACGACACCTGGGGCGGCACCGACCTGATCAGCAAGAGCCCCTACAGTCCCCAGGCGGGGTGAGAGCTGCTGTAGTGGCTTTGGCGCTCGGTCCTGAAGAGCCAGCGTATGCGGCAGTCTGTCTTAGGGAAACGTCATGGCCAAGGGCCACGGATCGATAGAGTTCTTCCGGGAAGTACCGGCAAGAATCCCCCATTGGCACCGATGGGGGATTCTTGTGTGAGCGGGACGATCAAGTGCTGAACGCATCGCGCTGACCAGGGGGGCCTGCCGCAGTACGATCCGTAGTTGGAAAGTATGGGAATGTTGCAGCGTGCCCCCGTTTCGGCGGGGGTGCTGCTGTTTTCAGTCCTGCTCCACCGGGATCATATAGGCCAGTTCGTAGCGATCCGGTGGCACGATGATGTCGGCTGTCTCCACCGGCCGTTGCTCGGTGTAGTAGGTGCGCTGGATCACGAGCACCACGGTGCCACGGCTGAGACCGAGTTGCTCGGCTTCGCCTTCGCTGGCCGGTCGCGCGGTCACGATCTCGGTGACATGGACGATGCGCTGTCCGATCTCGCGCATCCGTTCCACCACGCCGCGGCCGGCGTGTGGTCCCTCCTCGGGAAGTACGACCGACGTGGCGCGCGTGATCTCCAGTGGCTCGTAGCTGGTGGACAGCATCACCGGTTCATCATCGCCGGTGAAGGTGTAGCGCGTACACATGACCGGATCGTTTGGTTCGATCGCAAGCCGCCCGGCGATATCTTCTGGCGCGTTGGTGGATTCCGAGGAGCACTCCCAGCCACCGCGAACCGCCTGAGCGGCCATGTCGGCGCGGAAAGGGCTGCCATCACGCGCCTCGCGGTACCAGCTCCGGGTGAGCCGACGTAGCGGCGGGCGCGCTCGCACGTAACTGCCCGAACCCGTACGCGAGACAACGTAGCCCTCAGCAACGAGTTGCTGCACCGCGTCAGCCGCCACGCGCGGCCCCACCTCGAACTCCGTTGCCAGCGCCTGGCGCGAGGGAAGTCGAGCCCCGGGGGGATAGTCCCCGGCGATGATGCGCTGCCGCATCTCGTCGGCGATGCGCTGGTACGTCGGGCGGCTCACGGGCACTCCTCAGCAAAGAAATCTGGGAAATCTGCACGAACAGCTTGACAAACCTGTGCGTGCCAAAACAAGCTGAACGTGCTGATTCTATATCTGCACGTACTGATTTTGGGGTGGCTATGGGACAGACGATCACTCTGCCAGCGATCGCAGCCATGGCGCCCGTGGCCCGATGCGGTATCGCTGGGCTATTGGCCGGGGCCGACCGCCATGACGATGCCGTCCTCATCGCGACGGAGTTGGTTACCAGAGCCATTCGCGCCAGTGTCGGCGATGTCGTGATCCGTGTACACGATCTCAATGAGATCCGCATCGAGGTTACGGACCAGCGAGGACGCCACCCTCGGCTCGACACGATCCTCGTTGAAGACGACGCTCCATACGGGCTCGCCATCGTTTCAGCGCTTGCTGATGAGATCGGCTCCGTGCGTCACCGGTCAGGTGACTGCACGATGTGGGCGCTCTTGCGTCCGCTCCATTCCCATCTTTCCCGCTGGCCTTCCCAGACGGCTTAACTCTGAGGAGTTTGGTGATGCGACTCGCCTGGCCTGTTGGGGCCTGTCTGCTCGTGCCTCTTGTTCAACTACTGTTCGTGCCGGATGGGCGACGCTGTGCCTGGTCTGGCTGGTTGTCGGTCTCTGGTGATAGCCCGGCCGTGCCTTCGGCGCGTGCGTCGCGGGTGCGTTCCTATGTGGCCGGGTTGGGGGTGGTGCCGCCGGATTACGCCCGGTTTTGTGGGCTGCATGCCCGTCATCGGCTGACCTGGCGCCTGACATACGAGCCGGAGCAGGTGGTGCCCTATCGCGCGCACCACCGCGCCGAGGAAGGGCTCGTGCTGGCCGCGAGCACGCTCGATGATCTGGCGTTCGCGTTGGAGGAGTTCACCGCCCCGATCCACGCCCACAGCGGGGAAGAACCGGTGGCGCGCTTCACGATTCAACCCGCCCGGGAGGTGGACCGGTGATGCGCGATCCTCGGGAGGGCGATCAGGTGTGTCACCTGCGTCGGGTGGCCGATGCGTTGGTGGTGGGTACCCAGGAGCGGGCCTTGTGGTTGGGCCGGGTGCGCCAGACCTCGTTGGCGTTGTTGACCCATCTGGCCGATCAGTACGGCAACGCCTGCACCCAACCCCGCCCCGGCTCGGCCCATATCCGACAGTGGCCCGGTACGCCCCGACGCCGCACCAGGGCGTGGCCGTGTATCCGCCCGGCGGGCCACACCGGTATCCATGTGGATGCCACCGGCCACGCCTGGCCCCCCGGTCAGACGGGGGAGGAGCGGTGAGCCCGGTGGATGCGGCCCTGGCCCGCCTGCACCACCGTTTCCCCGGCGCCACCATCTGGCACGGCAGCCACACCCGCCAATGGTGGGCACTCCTGCCCGGCCACCCACGCCTGCTGGAAGCAGCCACCCCGCAGGCCCTCGAACGACTGATCACGGCTGTGCTGGGCACCCGGCACCACCACGGGTGGAACCCCCGCACCCGCGAGCAGCCCGGCGGCCAGAGCCCCCAGGGGCGCGACCCCCGCACCCGCGCCCAGTCCACCCGCGACCGCGAGCCAAGCCCCCGCGACCGGTACACCCACGACCGGTACACCCATGAGCGGCCTGGCGAAGGTCTGGGCGAGGGGTGGGTGCGGGTACCGCGCCGGCCGGCCCGGCCACCTCGCCCCGGCGAGCCACCGGCCAGACCCACCGGTAGCACCACAACCAGCACAACCACGTCACGGTCTGCGGCGGTACCGGTTCGGCCGATCCAGCCGCGGCACCGCCGGCGCCGCACCCCCGCCCCCTCCTAACCGGGCCGAGCAAAGAGCACGATCCCTCAGGGCCGCACTGGAACACCCCCTGTCAACGTCGCCCGAAAGTGGACCACTGGGCGACGGATGAATGTTGACCACCCTCCACCACCAGTTTCTTCTCATCGCTTGGTCGTCCAGGCTCAGGTGCGGTTTCCGCCTGAGGGAGGTATCCGG
>NZ_BAABDD010000049.1:0-23261 GCF_039539445.1 Salinactinospora qingdaonensis | reverse complement strand
CGCCATGGCCAAGCGCTGCTGTGCCTGGCCAGACGACGCTGCGACGTACTGTTCGCCATGCTGCGCGACGGCTCGCTCTACCAACCAGCAGCCACCCAGACCACTTGACAAAACCATAGAAGCACCCCCCTACGGTCGCGGGTGGCTGGGTCGCTGCCGTGGGCTTCGACATGTGTTGTCCACGGTAGGCCCACAGTAGAGCGTGGCCGGCTCCGGCACACCGAGGAGAAATGCGGCACGGGCGTGCCGACCGGTACGGGGTGACGGCTACGAGCGTGCCGGGCCGCCTGCGGGTCAGGCCATGGCGGTGTCCTCGACGGGCTCTTCGGCCCCTTCGCTCTGCGAACGGCCGGCCTCCCACAGGGAGGTGAGGGCGGTGGCCGCCATGAGCTGCACTCCCGCTCCGATGGCGCGTTCGTCGACGTCGAAGTCGCCGCGGTGCAGGTCGAGCATGGCTCCGCCGCCGGCGGCGGGGCTGTGGGTGCCCAGTCGGGCCAGCGCGCCCGGGATGCGCTCCAGGTACCAGGCGAAGTCCTCACCGCCGAGGCTTTGGGCGGTGGAGGCGACGGCGTCCTCGCCGAACATGCGGGCGCAGGCGTCGCGCAGCATCCGCACGCTGGTGTCCTCGTTGACGGTGGGCGGCACGCCGCGGCGGTAGTCCAGTTCGACCGTGGCGCCGTAGGCTTGGGCCACCGCGTCGACGAGTTCACCGATGAGGTCGGGGGCCTGCTGCCACGCCTTTTCGTCGAGACAGCGCACCGTGCCTTCGGCGACCCCGTCGTCGGGGATGGCGTTGGGTGCCGAGCCGGAGCTGACGCGGCCCCAGACGAGGCTGAAGCCGGCGCGAGGGTCGACGCGGCGCGACAGCGCGGCGGGAAGCTCGGTGACGACGCTGCACAGCGCGTAGACGAGGTCGGTGGTCAGGTGGGGGCGGGCCGTGTGGCCGCCCGGCCCCGATAGTCGGACGAGCAACTGGTCGCAGGCGGCGGTGATGGGGCCGGAGCGCAGTCCCACCTCGCCCACGCGCAGCCGGGGGTCACAGTGCAGGGCGAAGATGCGGTCGACGCCGTCGAGCCCGCCGGCGTCGATGACTTCGCGGGCGCCGCCGGGCAGTTCTTCGGCGGGTTGGAAGAGCAGCCGCACTCGGCCGGGGAGCACGCCGGATTTGGCTTGCTGGGCGAGGAAGATCCCTGTGGCCAGCAAAACGGTGGTGTGGACGTCGTGGCCACAGGCGTGGGCGGCGCCGGGCACGGTGGAGCGGTAGGCGACGTCTTTCTCGTCGTTGAGCGGTAGCGCGTCGATGTCGCCGCGCAGCGCGACCGTGGGGCCGTCGCCGGAGCCGATGTCGCAGATGAGTCCGGTGCCCTGCGGCAGGGGTGTGGGTGTCAGCCCTACCTCGCGCAGTTGTTCGGCGATGCGCTGGGTGGTGCGGTGCTCGGCGAAGGCCAGTTCGGGATGGCGGTGGAGGTCACGACGGAACTCGATGAACTCCCGCTCCCGGCGAGCCAGAAAGGACGTCAACTGGTCCCGCAGGTCACGCCCTTGCATGCGAGGGCCCCCTATTTCTCGACGGATGGTCGGGGTCGGCGGTGTCGCCGCCCGGTCGGGTGTGTGGCTGTAGTTCGACGCCTGGGTCGGCGAGTGCGGTGGCCGCGGCGCGGAAGTCCTGCGCCTGGAATTCGGCCACCAGCGCGTCGACAACGTCGTTGATGGTCCCGCCCTGCTCGATGACCGCCCGCTGCCGCTCGTAGGAAGCGCCGTGCCGTAGAACCTCGGATATGACGGCGAGGTCCTCGGCGCAGTTGAGACGGTCGGCCACCGGTTGCAGTTCCCGGATGAGCTCGTAGATGTCGTCGCGCAACGGCATGGTCTCACCGCGCTCGTCGACGATGATGCGCGCGTCAAGGCCATGGCGCGTGGCGCGCCATTTGTTGTCGTTGACCACCCACGTCGGCGGGCTGGGCAGGTGGTAGCCCCGATCAAGCTGCTGCTCGAACAGGTGAACCAGGCTTTGGGAGAGCGCGGCGGCCATCCCCACCTCGCGCAGGGTGGGGATACCGTCGAACATCCGGATCTCGACAGTACCGAAATCGGGGTGTGGACGGACGTCCCACCACACCTCTTTGATGCTGGCGATGGTCCCGGCCCGCAGCAGGGTGTTCATGTAGTCCTCGAAAACCGGCCAGTTCGCCAGGTACGGCGGGGGTCCGGCGGTGGGCAGCGCGCCGAAGACGATGGAGCGGCTGGAGGCCAGCCCGGTGTCGTGGCCGCTCCAAAACGGGCTGGAGGCGGTCAACGCCAAGAAGTGCGGCAGGTAGGCGGCGAGCGCGTTGACGATGGGGATGGCCTTCTCCTTGGAGCGCACCCCCACGTGGACGTGCACACCGAAGGTGAGGATGCGGCGGCCGAGCCACTGCATCTCGTCGATCAGCTCACCGTAGCGCTGCACAGGGGAGAGGGTCTGGTCGCGCCAGTCGTCCAAGGGGTGGGTGCCCGCGCACAGCAGTGCGGCCGAACGCGGGGTGAGCACGCCCTGGAGCCGCTCGATGTTGGCGGACAGGTCGGCGCGGGCCTCCTCGACGGTTTCGCAGATGCCGGTGACCACCTCGACCGTGCATTGCATCAGCTCATGGCGCAGCGGCGGTTTGCCGTCGCCCTGGCTGAGGTCGGGCAGGTCGGCCAGCACCTGCTGGGCCTCCTGGCGCAGATGGCGGGTGCTAGTGTCGACGAGTTGCAGCTCCCATTCGACTCCGAGCGTGGCGCGCTCGGATGCGTTGAACTCAATGGCCACGGTCTCAACCTCCGCGCTGGGGGCGTAGGCGGTTGCCCGCCGGTTCGCAACGCGCTCTTAAGGGGGCGTTGCCGCGGCAGCGGATGCGTTGCATAGAGCGACTCCACGTTTCCTTGCGGCGGTGACCGCGGCGGCACTGGCGATGGGTTCAGGCGAGAGCGCGTGAACTGTGAGCGCACACCCGTCGTTGGGCCTGCGAGGCGCCGGAGCCGTAGCAGGCGGCACCGAGCACGGCCGGGCGGGCAGAACCCGCCTCGCCACTGCGGACCATGAACCACAGTCGGCGCGCCGAGCCGTGGCTCGGTGGCGGCGTGCTCCCCGTCATCCGAGGCGGCATACTCGGCACACCGGCTCCTCTAGCCACGTTACCCAACGTCGACCGCGACAGCCGGCACGTGACCAAGCCGTAACGTGACGCGACTCCGGCCGGTGGCCGACGCGGCGCCGGCACCTCACCGCGCCCGGGTGCGGCGCCACCATACGAGGCCGATGGCGACACCGGCGGCCACGGCCACCGGAGTGGCCAGCCGGCGCAGCCACACCCGTGCCCGGCCGCGGCGGGGGCGCTGCGGAGGCGGCCGGGGGGCTGCTGCGGGGGCGGCGGTGGCCGTGTCGGGGGCGAGGACGAGCCGTGCGGGTTCGGCGGCCGTGGCGGTGACCGGCAGGCCAACGGGGACGGCTCCCTCATACGGCGGGGGAACGGCCAGCGCCGTGGCCGTCCACGCCGCGGCGAACAGCAGCATCCGCATGACGATGTTGATCCAGACCAGCAGGCCCACCAAGACGGCGAACGAGGCGTAGACGGGATTGTTCAGTGTTCCGCTGATCAGCAGCGCCCCCAGTGCCTTGAGGATCTCAAAGCCCACGGCGGCCAACAGCGCACCGCGCCATAGCGCGCGCCAGGAACGGGTGGTGCCCGACAGCCGGCGAAACAGCAGCAAGAAGATCCCCAGATCGGCGCCGATCGCGACGACCAGCCCCAACAGGCGGGTGAACAGGACTGCGGCCAGCGACTCCCGCAGCGCGGCTCCGCCCACGAGGTCGAGCAGCCACTGATTGGCGGCCTGGGCGATGCTGGTGAGCGCGACCGAACCGGCCAGCGCGAGCCCTAGCGCCACCACCACGACCACGTCGAGGAGCTTGGCGAGGACGACGTTGGGTCCCGCGGAGACGTCTTTGAGCCAGATGATGTGCAGGGCTTGACGCAGCGCCGAGATCGCGCCGAGGCCGGTGTAGAGCAGCCCCAGCAGCCCGATGATGCCGGCGCCGGCGCGCGCTTGGGCGATCTGGTCGAGGGGAAGCTGCTCGGCCAGCCCGGGCAGCGCCGAGGCGATCCCCTGCTCCAGGTAGTCGCGCACCTCCACGTTGACGGTGACGACATAGCCCAGCAGGGAGAAGGCGAGGGCGATCAGGGGGAAGAAGGACAGGAAGGCAAAGTAGGTGACCGAGGCGGCCAGGTGGCTGCCATAGCGATCGGAGTAGCGTTCGTAGGCGCGGACCACGTGGTCGAACCAGAGATGGCGCCGCCGCAGCGACCAGTAGGTCTCTGTGGCCGCCTCACGGTAGGAGCGCAGTTGATCGGTGAGCCCCCGCCCTTGTGTCGCCACGAAAGGCTCCCCCCGACGTCGCCTCGCCTACCGGGCTCGGTGGCACCGCCGAGACTAGCCCGCAGCGGCTCGTCCGCGGACCGGTCGACCGGCCGCGCCACCGTTATCGAGGCAGCGTAGTACCTGGCCACACCAACCGTAGCGGAATACACGCGCCCCCGCCGGGCCTGGCGGCACAACGCACCCCCTCCCCCAACGTTCGATCATTCCTGATCGAAGAAGACTGTTTTCTGTCTGGAACTTTATGCTTTAGATTGAAAATGTGCATAAGCTACCCGTATGGCGATCAACCGCCCAGCTCGCTGACGGCCGGGAGATCAGTTACTACGACGAGACACCCGACACCGGGCGCGCCACAGTGCCCGACCGGCGCCCCCTCGACCCGGCCGCCTCCGGTTCCGAACTCCGCCACGACCCCCTCCTCGACGAATGGGTGGCCCTGGCCTCACACCGGCAGAACCGCACCTTCCTGCCCCCGCCCGACCAGTGCCCCCTCGACCCCACCAGCGGCGATAACCTCACTGAGGTGCCCGCCGCCGACTACGACGTAGCGGTGTTCGAGAACCGCTTCCCCTCCTTCGCCCGCTCGGCCGACCACCCCGCTCCCGCGGCGACGCCCCCACCCGAGCCCACCGACCCGGCCCTGCGGCGCCGCACCGACGCCGGTGGCCGCTGCGAAGTGGTCTGCTTCACCGCCGAGCACAACTCCTCCTTCGCCCAACTGCGACCCCACCGCGTAGCAACGGTCATCGAAGCCCTGGCCGACCGCACCGAACAACTCAGCGCCCTGCCCGAAGTCGCCTGCGTCTACCCCTTCGAGAACCGCGGCGAGGAGATCGGCGTCACCCTGCACCACCCGCACGGCCAGATCTACGGCTACCCCTTCGTGCCCCCACGCATGGCACAGATGCTGGCCACGGCACGACGCTACCGCGAACAGCACGACAGCAACCTGTTCGACGACGTGGTGGCCGCCGAGCACACCTCCGGGCGGCGCGTCGTGGCCAGCGGCCGGCACTGGATCGCCTTCGTCCCCGCAGCCGCGCGCTGGCCCTACGAGGTCAAACTGTTCCCCCTGCGCCGCACCGCCACCCTGCCCCTGCTCGACGCGGAGCAACGCGCAGAACTCGCCCACCTCTACCTGGGGCTGGTCCGCGCCTTCGACGGCCTCTTCGACAGCCCCACCCCCTACATCGCGGCCTGGCACCAAGCGCCCTTCGACACCGCGGGCGCCCCCGACCCCGATTTCGGCCTGCACCTTCAGTTGTTCACCCTGCGCCGCGCCCCGGGAAAGATGAAGTACCTGGCCGGCTCCGAATCGGGCATGGCGGCCTGGATCAACGACGTGGCCCCCGAAGACGCCGCACACCGGCTGCGCGCGGCCTACCAGCACCCCGCCGACACCGACGCCAAGGAGACACGGTGAAAATCCTGGTAACCGGCGGCGCCGGCTACATCGGCAGCGTCGTCACAGCCCAACTTTTGGAAGCCGGCCACGACGTGGTAGTGCTGGACAACCTCTCCACCGGCCACCGCGACGCCGTACCGCACGCAGCGACCTTCGTCGAAGGCGACGTGCGCGAGGCCGCGCCAGTCCTGGCCGAAGGGGTCGAAGCGGTCATCCACTTCGCCGCCCGGTCGGTGGTGCCCGAGTCCATGGCGCACCCCCAGCGGTACTGGCACGGCAACGTCGGCGCCTCCCTGGCGCTGCTGGAGGCGATGCGCGCCACCGGCGTGAACCGCATCGTGTTCTCCTCCACCGCCGCCGTCTACGGCGACCCCGAAGAAGTGCCGATCCCCGAAGACGCCGCCGTACGCCCCGGAAACCCCTACGGCGGCTCCAAGGCCGCCATCGACGCGGCACTGACCGAACACGCCCGCATGCACAGCATCGGCGCGGTGAGCCTGCGCTACTTCAACGTGGCCGGAGCCTACGAGCGCTACGGCGAGCGCCACACCACCGAAACCCACCTCATCCCCATCGTGTTGCAGGTCGCCTTGGGCGAGCGCGCCACGGTGTCGGTCTTCGGCGACGACTACGACACCCCCGACGGCACCTGCGTACGCGACTACATCCACGTCGCCGACCTCGCCGAGGCCCACCTGCTCGCCTTGGCCAACTGCACCCCCGGCAGACACCACATCTACAACCTCGGCAACGGCACCGGCTTCTCCGTCCAACAGGTGATCGAGGTCTGCCGCGAGGTCACCGGCCACCCCATCCCCGCGGTGCGGGCCGAGCGCCGCCCCGGCGACCCCGGCGTCCTCGTCGCCTCCAGCGCCCTGGCCCAAGCCGAACTGGGCTGGCAGCCCCGGCGCAGCGACTTGCACCAGATCGTGGCCGATGCGTGGGCCTTCCACCAAACCGGCACCGCCGCCTCGGCGACACCAGCGGGAGAACGGCCATGAGCACCGGCGGTGGCGTGCTGCACAGCTTGCGAACGTGGCTACGACGCCGCGGCGGCTCTCCTCAACGATCACCGACATCCGAGCCCCCACTACGCAAGGAGCGCCCACCGATGATCGAGCCCAAGCCGCGCGAGGAGACCGCCCAGCGCGTGCGCGCCGCCTTCACCGAAACCTACGGCAACGCCCCCGCCGGGGTGTGGCACGCCCCGGGCCGCGCCAACCTCATGGGCGAACACACCGACTACAACGACGGCCTGGTGCTGCCGGTGGCCTTGCCGTGGGGCGTGACCCTGGCGCTGACCCCCACCGACGACGACACGGTGGAGGTGCGCTCGGCGCAGTACCCGCAGGAGCCGGTCACGTTCACCCCCTCGACCTTGACGGCCGACCCGCCCACGGTAACCAACTGGGGCGGCTACGTCGCCGGCGTGTGGTGGTCCCTGCGCCATGCCGGACACCTGCCGGCGACCGGCGCGGGAGCGCGCGTGTACCTCGACTCCGACGTGCCGGCCGGAGCCGCACTGTCGTCGTCGGCGGCCCTGGAGTGCGCGACCGCGCTAGCCCTGGCCCAAACCTTCGACCCGACCGGGCTGGCCCAGGACCGCCAGACGATGGCCCGCCTAGCCCAGCGCGCCGAAAACGACTTCGTCGGCGCCCCCAGCGGCATCCTGGACCAAAGCGCCTCCCTGCGCTGCCAGGCCGACCATGCGCTCTTTTTGGACTGCCGCAGCCTGGGCGCGCGCAATGTCACGCTGCCACTGGCCCAGGCAGGGCTGCGGCTGCTGGTCATCAACACCAAAGTGACCCACCGCATCGCCGACACCGACGGCGGTTACGCCCAGCGCCGGCGCGAGTGCGAGGAGGCCGCGCGCATCCTGGACGTGGCGGCACTACGCGACGTGAGCGACCTCGACGCCGCCCTCGAACACCTCACGGACCCGGTGCTGCGCCGCCGCGTGCGGCACGTCGTCACCGAGATCCACCGGGTCAACGCCGCGGTCGGCCTGCTGCGCGCCAATGCCGTGGCCGATCTGGGCGCGCTGTTCAACGCTTCGCACCTGTCGCTACGCGACCACTTCGAGGTGTCATGCCCGGAGCTGGACCTGGCGGTGGAGGCCGCCTGCGCCGGCGGGGCGCGTGGCGCCCGCATGACCGGCGGCGGCTTCGGCGGTAGCGCCGTCGCTCTGGTCGCCCACGACCGGATCGACGACGTGTGCGCGGCTATCGCCGCGGCGTTCGCCGACCGGGGCTGGACGCTGCCCGAGGTGGGCGTGGCCACCCCCGCCGACGCCGCACGGCAGGTGCTCTGAGGGCGCTTTCGGCGGGGAAGTGACATTTGCGCACCCTGGGGTGGCCGCTGCTCACCGTGGGCCGCAAGGGGCGATTGCGCGTTGCGCTAGGGCGCTCCCGGCGGCACGGCCCAGGAGCGGCGCCGGAAGGCACGCGCGTTCGGGCAGGCGGGGGCGCCTCGCCTGCCTAAGGCGGCCGGCGGTCTGCGCGCCTGTCCGGTGCCGTCGTGAGCGCCCCGGCAAAGGCCCCGGGGTACTTCTATGGGGTTGTCAAGCCGGGGGTGGGATGTGCCTGGAGAGTTTGCCGTTCGCTCGTGCCTCGATCGCTTCGCGACCTCGGCAGCCTGAAGGAGGCACCACAACTAAGGCGACCGAAAACAACACGGACAACCACGAACTCGACCACTTCGCGATCCCGACAACCTGAAGGAGACACCACAACTAAGGCGACCGAAAACAACACGGACAACCACGAACTCGACCACTTCGCGATCCCGACAACCTGAAGGAAGCACCACAACTAAGGCGACCGAAAACAACACGGACAACCACGGAGGTGAAGGAACGTCGCTCTACCCCGGGGCATCGATCTCGCGCGGGAAGCGGCGGGGGTGGTGGTCTCTGCGGGGACGGTGGTGGGGTGTGGCCCCGCCCGCCGTCGGGCGCGGCCTCCCGCGCCGGCAAGCAGCGGGCTTTCGGGCAAGGACGGCAGGCGGACATGCCCGTCCCGAGCGCGACCGCGCTGTGGCAGGTGGCCCCCGGGAGGCGTCAGGTCGCACCACCCCCGGCCGTAGCCCACCCCTCGCGGGACCGCCCCACCCCGGCCGCAGCTCGCCCCAGGCTGCCGAGATCGCGCAGCGATCGAAGCACGAGCGGAGGGAAACACCGTCAGCCCCGCGCACGGGAGGGGAACGCGACCGGCCCTGGACGCGCACCCGAGCGGCATAGCCCCACGAGCCCGGCCACCCTATAGCCGCCTCAATGCCCGCTAAAGGCGTAATGACGGATACTAGTGAACCTCACTACCCTGTGGCGAGTCCAAGGGGCTCAAAAGCGTTGACAAACGCACACCACACGAATGGATGGGCGACCAGGGCGATGGGCGATAGGAACGAGGGACGCACCCCCCAGGGCTCCCCCGACGATCACAACCGCACCGGCGTGTTTCGCCGCGATCCCGATGGAGGCATGCCCGACCAGATCGAACGGATGTACCGCAAGCGCCACGGGGACCGCAGGCGCCGGCGCGAGGAACGCTCCACTGGCGAGGAGACCTCTGCCACCCGACGCATGCCCGCCGCTGGGGAGACCTCCGCTACCCGGCGCATGCCCGCAGCCGAGGAACGGCCGCGCTCCTCGGGGCGCACCTCAGGGGGGCGTGGGCGCGGCCGTGTCTACGACGGCACCGGCCAGTCGCGCCAGCGCCGGGAGATGCGCCGGCGGCGCGGCCGCACCATCGCTGTCCTGGCCCTGGTCATCCTGGTGATCCTGCCCGCCGGGTTCTACTTTTGGGCCGACTCCCGACTACGGCGCGTCGACGCGCTGACCGACTACGAGGGTCGCCCCGGCGAGCAGCCCGGCGACACCTACATGATCGTGGGCTCGGACAGCCGCGAGGGGCTGACCGAGGAGGACCGCCAGGAACTGCGTACCGGTGACGCTCAGGGAAAGCGCACCGACACGATCATGGTGCTGTACGTGCCCGACAACGGTAGCCCCTCGATCATCAGCGTCCCCCGCGACTCCCTCGTCCAGATCCCCGAGATCGGCGAGAACAAGATCAACGCCGCGTTCGCCAGCGCGCTGGGCGGCGGCCCCGGCAAGCTGGTGCGCACCTTCGAGCAGGAGAGCGGCGTACGCATCGATCACTACGTAGAGGTCGGCTTCGCCGGGTTCGTCGACATCGTCAACGCGGTCGGCGGTGTGGAGCTGTGCCCCGAGGAGCCGATGAAGGACCCCAAGGCAGGGCTGGACATCCCCGCCGGCTGCCAGACCCTGGACGGCGAGACGGCCCTGGGCTATGTGCGCACCCGCGCTTCGGCTCGCGCCGACCTCGACCGCATCCAGCGCCAGCGCGAGTTCTTCAGCGTCTTGGTGTCGGAGGCGACCTCGCCGGGGACCCTGCTCAACCCGTTCCGGGTGGTGCCGCTGGTCATGGAGGGCACCGACACTTTCGAGGTCGACGAGGGCGACCACCTCAGCGATCTCGCCGGCATGGCGCTGGCCATGCGCGAGAACCCGACGACCACCGCCATCCCGATCTCTTCGACGCCGACGCTGGCGGGCGTCGGCTCGGTGGTGCTGTGGGACGAGGAGCGCTCCGGCCAGATGTTCGAGGCCATGCGCAACGGCCAGCAGATCCCCGAGTCGGCTCTCCAGGAGTAAGGTGGCCCACCGGCGCCGTCGCGTCGGGCACGTTCCTCTCCGTTGCTCACCTGCCGCGCACGAAAAGGGGCCCGCACCCCGCTCAGTGCGGAGTACGGGCCTCTTGCGTGACGCGCAGGTCCGTGGCCCTACCCCCCAGCAGGCCAGGGACGGCGCGTCTATCCTCGGGTGGTCTTCGTGACGCCCTTGCGTCTTTTCCCAGGTTAACCGCCATAAAAGAAAAGAAGAACCAGCGTTCTCCCACAGGGAGGCAAAATCGGTGGATCTGCCTTCCAGGGGCACTTTGCCGACCCACGGGAGCCACCCGCCGCCATGGCCATAAGTGACAGCGGGCAGCCCCCGTGGCGCGATGCGGCCCCGCCAGGTGCCGAAACCGCGCGGAGCGCTCCGTTAGGCCAGGCGCTTCTGTAGGTTCTCGTCGAGCGTGGCCAGGAACTCCTCGGTGGTCAGCCAGTCCTGGTCACCGCCGATGAGCAGCGCGAGGTCCTTGGTCATCTGCCCGCTCTCGACGGTGGCGACGACGACCTCTTCGAGCTTGGTAGCGAAGTCCACCACCTCGGGAGTGTTGTCGATCTTGCCGCGCTGTTGCAGGCCGCGCGTCCACGCGAAGATCGAGGCGATGGGGTTGGTGGAGGTGGGCTTGCCCTGCTGGTGCTGACGGTAGTGACGGGTGACGGTACCGTGAGCGGCCTCGGCCTCGACCGTGCCGTCGGAGGTGCGCAGCACCGAGGTCATCAGGCCCAGCGAGCCAAAGCCCTGGGCCACTGTGTCGGACTGCACGTCACCGTCGTAGTTCTTGCACGCCCAGACGTAGCCGCCCTCCCACTTCAGGGCGGCGGCGACCATGTCGTCGATGAGGCGGTGCTCGTAGGTCAGGCCGGCCGCCTCGAAGCGGTCCTTGAACTCGCTCTCGTAGATCTCGGCGAACACGTCCTTGAACATGCCGTCGTAGGACTTGAGGATCGTGTTCTTGGTGGACATGTAGACCGGGTAGTTGCGGTCCAGCCCGTAGTTGAAGCTGGCGCGCGCGAACTCCTCGATGGAGGCACGGTAGTTGTACATGCCCATAGCCACGCCGCCGCCTTCCGGGAAGTTGGCGACCTGCATCTCGATGGGCTCGCCACCGTCCTCGGGCGTGTAGGTGATGGTCACCTTGCCCGGGCCGGGCACCTTGAAGTCGCTGGCCCGGTACTGGTCGCCGTGGGCGTGACGGCCGATGACGATGGGCTTGGTCCAGCTCGGGACGTAACGCGGAACGTTGGAGCAGATGATCGGCTCGCGGAAGACGACACCGCCGAGGATGTTACGGATCGTGCCGTTGGGCGAGCGCCACATCTTCTTCAGGCCGAACTCTTCCACCCGAGCCTCGTCGGGGGTGATGGTGGCGCACTTGACGCCGACGCCGTACTGCTTGATGGCGTTGGCGGCATCGACCGTGACCTGGTCGTCAGTGCGGTCGCGCTCCTCGATGCCGAGATCGTAGTACTTCAGGTCGACATCCAGGTAGGGAAGGATCAGCCGCTCCTTGATAAAGGACCAGATGATTCGGGTCATCTCGTCGCCGTCGAGCTCTACTACAGGGTTGGCGACCTTGATTTTGGCCATGGCTTTGTGGCTGTCCCTTCAGTTTCGGCTAGCCGTCGTGTGGCTGTGAGGCCGCGCGGGCACCGGCCGGCCACCGGCCCGGCCGCGTTCGCACCGTGTGGACTCGCTGCGCGAGCCCCGACCCCCCGACCGGCCGCATGTCGCGCCGGCCGCTCCGGGAAATCCATTGGTGCCACTGCGGCAACGTACGCGGTATCTCGACATCAAGCTTATTAGAGGGCGAACCCTAGAGTTTCGGCGCCACCCAGGCCAAAACGATCAGCAGAATTGCCAGGGTGACCAGGGTTAGCACATCGGTCCAGCGCCGCCGCACCGCGAGCATGCCCACCTGCTCGGCCGGCAGCACCAACCGCAGCACGGCGCCCAACAGCAGGGAGCCGGCGATGAGGGCGGGCCCCCGCTTGAAGTGAGCTGCCGCCACGATGACGATGCCCGCGGACATGGTCGCGAGCACGAGAAGGTACGGAACCTGCGCTACCCACTTGGGCGCCGACGCTTCGGCCGAAGGTTCCCCGCCGGATTCAGATGACTCGGGTGCTACCGCTGCCTCCACCGTTTTCTGGCTCACCGTAAACCTCACGCTAGCGCACCCCGCTTAGGCTGACCGTCGTACCACCGCCCCTCGATTGCGGCGGGACCGGCCGCACCGCCGCGTCGGCAGCGTCCCCGCGCGGCCCGGCGACGAAGCACTCCCCGAAAGCACAGTGTCATCGGCGGTGGACACCGTCAGTCTATTGACCCTGCCCCCGCTCCGAGACGACTCGAGACAAATTTCGGACATGGACAAGCCCATCCTCAGCCTCACCAGAACCTGGTGACATGCGGCGTCACGCGAGGCGTGGTGTTCTTCTCTGCCGGAGAGGCGCGTAGAAGCGCCGCTGCGCGGGTAACCCGTCATGAGATGAGTGCCACGGCAAACGAGGACACCCCCTATGACCCCCACCCCACCACACCTGCGCGTCACGCCAGCCGCCAGGAGAGACGTCCCGCAGCGCCGCGAGCATACCCATCGGCCGCGCCCCACTATGGGAGGAACAACCGTGGATGGGCCCTACATACGGGTCGAGGAGAGTGGTGACGTCCACCCCCTGGACGACAACGTCACCACGGTCGGCCGGGGGCAGGGCGTCGACATCCGGCTCACCGACCCCAGCGTGTCGCAACTACACGCCGAGTTCGTGCGCCGCGGCCCCTACGTCTATGTCGTCGACCTGGGACTGTCGCGCAACGGCACCCGCGTCAACGGCCGCCCGATCGCCCGCCGGGTCCTGGAGGAGGGCGACGTCATCAGCTTCGGTGCCGCTCGCTGCAAGATCGGCGGGCTCATCCGGGAGGAGCTCACGCCCGAGGTGGATATGCGCCGAGGCGGGGCCCCTGAACTCACCCGGCGGGAATTGGACGTCCTCACGTCGCTGTGCCGCCCCGCACTGTCTGACGAAGCGTTCGTGTCCCCGGCAACAGCCCGCCAAATCGCCGAGGACCTTGTCGTCACCGAAGCGGCCGTCAAGCAGCATCTCCTACGGCTCTACCAGAAGTTCCGAGTCCCCGAAGGACCCAACCGCCGCACCCGCCTGGCCAACGAGGTCGTCGCGCTAGGACTAGTCCGACCCATGCCTCTGGTCGAGCGGGAACGTCAAGCGAGCTAACCACACAAGGGGCCTCACCGCCCACGAGGCCCCTCCGCCACCAGCGCCAGCCAAGGGCTAACCGGCCTGCCGCTCAGCCGCCTCAACGAGGTTGACCAGCAGCATCGCCCGCGTCATCGGCCCGACCCCGCCCGGGTTGGGAGCCACGGCGCCAGCCGTCTCCCGCACCTCAGGGGCCACGTCGCCAACCAGCCCCGACTCGGTCCGCGTCACCCCGACATCGAGCACCGTCGCCCCGGGCCGCACCATGTCGGCGGTGACCAGACCCGGCACTCCTGCGCCGGCAACCACGATGTCGGCGCTGCGGGTGTGGGCAGCCAAGTCACGTGTGCCCGTGTGACACAGTGTCACCGTGGCGTTCTCGCTGCGCCGCGTCAGCAGCAGCCCCAGCGGCCGGCCCACCGTGACGCCACGCCCCACGACCACGACCTCGGCGCCCTTGAGCGGGATATCGTAGCGCCGCAACAACTCCACGATCCCGCGGGGAGTACACGGCAGCGGCGCCTGCTGCATCAACACCAGCCGCCCCAGATTGGCCGGCTGCAACCCGTCAGCGTCCTTAGCGGTGTCGATGCGCTCCAGCACCCGACTCTCGTCCAGCCCCTTGGGAAGCGGCAACTGCACGATATAGCCCGTGCAGGCGGGATCGGCGTTGAGCTCGTCGACGACCGCCTCCACCTCCGCTTGGGAGGCCGTGGCCGGCAACTCGCGCCGGATGCTCTCAATACCGACCTCGGCACAGTCGCGGTGCTTACCGGCGACATAGGAGTGGCTGCCGGGATCGTCGCCGACGATCACCGTCGCCAGCCCCGGAACGACCCCTCGGGCGCGCAGCGCGCTCACCCGCTCGCTCAACTCGGTGCGGATCGCCTTAGCGGTGGCCTTGCCATCGAGAATCGTCGCGGTCACGGAACCATCCTTCCATGGGTGAACAACCGGCGGTACCCGCACCACGGCGCGCCGGTGCCGCCGGAGAGTCGGCAGATGGCCAGCGAAACGGCATCAGTGGAAGAAGTGGCGCGTGCCCGTGAAGTACATCGTGATCCCCGCCTGCTCGGCGGCCTCGATGACCTTGTCATCGCGCACCGACCCTCCCGGCTGCACCACAGCGCGCACCCCGGCCTCGGTGAGCACCTCCAGACCGTCGGGGAAGGGGAAGAAAGCGTCACTGGCCGCGACCGAACCGGCGACCCGATCGCCAGAGCGCGCCACCGCCAGCTTGGCCGAGTCGACCCGGTTGACCTGCCCCATACCGACTCCGACCGTGGCGCCATCGGCCGCCAGCAGGATCGCGTTGGACTTGACCGAACGCACCGCACGCCAGGCGAAGGTCAGATCCGCCAGCATCACCGAACTCGCGGCGGGCCCCGCCTTGAGCTCCCATGCGGCGGGAGCGTCACCGGGCGCATCAATCACGTCGGCCGATTGCAGCAGCAGCCCTCCACTGATGGCTCGCTGATCCGGCTGGGCCGACCGCGCCGCCGGCACGATCTGCAACAGCCGGATGTTCTTCTTGCGTGTGAGCAGCTCCAACGCCCCCTCGTCGAACCCGGGAGCCGCTACGACCTCGGTGAACACATCGACGATCTGCTCGGCCATACCAGCACTCACCTGACGGTTGGCCGCGATCACCCCGCCGTAGGCCGAGAGAGGGTCACAAGCGTGGGCCTTGCGGTGCGCCTCGGCGACATCGGCGCCAATGGCGATACCGCAGGGGTTGGCGTGCTTGATGACCGCCACACACGGATCAGCGAAGTCGTAGGCGGCGCGCAGCGCGGCGTCAGTGTCGACGTAGTTGTTGAACGACATCTCCTTGCCGTGCAACTGCTCGGCCCCGGCCAGCCCTCCGGTTTCCTTGCCCCGGTACAGCGCCGCCCGCTGGTGCGGATTCTCGCCATAGCGCAGCGTGGCCGTGCGCGCGTAGGTAACCGCGGAAAAGTCGGGCCACCCCGTCTCTTGAGCCAGCTCATCGGGGGCGTACTCGGCGGCGAACCAGGACGCCACGGCCGCATCGTAACTGGCCGTGTGGGCGTATGCCTGGGCCGCCATGCGCTTGCGCTGCTCCAGGGTGAAGCCACCCGAGCGCACAGTCTCCACCACCTCGTCATAGCGTCCCGGGTCGACGACCACAGCAACACTTTGGTGGTTCTTAGCCGCGGCCCGCACCATCGCCGGACCACCGATGTCGATCTTCTCCACACACTCGGACAGCGAGGCTCCCGAGGCCACGGTGTCCTCGAAGGGGTAGAGGTTCACCACGAGCAGGTCGAAGGAGGCGATCCCCAACTCGTGGAGCGCGGCCTGATGCTCGCTCTTGGAGCGATCGGCCAGCAACCCGGCATGGACGTGGGGGTGCAGCGTCTTGACCCGCCCGTCCAAACACTCGGGGAAACCGGTGACGTCCTCCACGAGCGTGACTGGCACATCGACCGCGGACAGCCTGGCGGCCGTAGAACCGGTGGAGACGATCTCCACACCGGCCTCCGCGAGCCCGTATCCCAACTCCTCAAGCCCTGTCTTGTCGTACACGCTGATCAACGCACGCCGAACGGCCTGCTGGCTCACCGGTTCTCCTCCGTCACGTCGCCGGATTGACTACTCATGGGTAGAGGCGGGACCTGACCCCAACCTCACGTCACGGTCGCGCAGGGTCCACCCCTCGCGTGCCAGGCGGCCGACGACGTCGACCAACATCTCGCGCTCGACCGTCTTGATGCGCGCGTGCAAGCTCGCCACATCGTCACCGGGCTCCACCCGAACCGCGACCTGATCAATGACCGGCCCGGTATCAACTCCCTCATCGACGATATGCACCGTCGCGCCCGTGATCTTCACTCCATAGGCCAGCGCGTCACGCACGGCGTGCGCACCCGGGAAGGCGGGAAGCAGCGCGGGGTGGATGTTGATGACGGTATAGCGGTTGAGCACCTCTGGGCCGAGCAGTCGCATGAATCCGGCGGAAACCACGAGATCGGGCTCGTAAGCACCGATGCGCTCAGCCAGTTCGGCGTTCCACTCCGCTCGATCGGCGAACTTGGAAAAAGGCGTCACGAACGTGGCGAACCCCGCCCGCTCGGCCCTCGCAATGCCCTCTGTCCCCTCGCGGTCGGCGCCGACAGCCACAACAGCCGCGCCATAGGCGGGGTCAGTGGACGCTTCGAGCAGGGCAGCCATATTGCTGCCCGCACCCGAGACCAAAACGACTACTCGCGCCGACAGGGGACATTCCTCCTCGTGAGAAGCATCGAGGGTGCACGTGGCGATCCCCCGCGCGGCGCGTCGTGAGCGGCGCAGAATCGGGGCGGTGCGTGCACCCATGGCGGGAGGGCGGCAGCGCATACGCGGCCTGCCCGCGCGCCCACCTTATCTCTACCGTTAACGTCTTCACTCGCCTGAGGGGGGTGATTCTCGATTGGACCGTAGGCCGCCGCCCCGACCAGGCGGCCGCCTCCGCCCCGGCGCTAGGTTCTGTCTTTTGGACGGGCGGCGAGGACAGGCGATGGACGGAAAGTGGGTGAGCACCTCCGCTATCGCCTTCGCAGGCTACCGGCACACCCCAAGGCGCCTGCCCGAGGAGGCGAAGCACATTCGGATAAGACCCGGTAGCGTCTATTCCAGCAGGAGCCGCTACGCAGTCGCCGGCGCGCGTAACCACGCAGGTCGGCACAGCCATAGCAGTCCCATCATGTCCCCACCCGCGAAGGAGCACAGGTGTCAAACGAGCCGTCGTCAACGCGCAGCGACGGACCAGAGTCCAATGCGGAACGGGGTGGATTGTGGGGACTCTTCTTCTCCACTGCCGGACTGTTCCTACAACCCTTCGGGGTGCTGCTGTCGATTTTCGGTATCGCCCAAGGTCAGCGCGCCCGGCGGGCGGCGCGACAAAACCAGGCGACGGCGCCCGGGGCGACGATGAGCGTAATCATCGGCGGTCTCGGGGTGGCCCTCTCGATCGTCTACATCAGTTTCAACATTGTGCTATGGGACGAGCGCAGCGCATGGGACTCGTGCTCCAGCCAAGCCCACACCGTGAAGATCCAGGACCAGTGCGACGCGACGTTGCAACAGGCCGTCTCCGAAAGACTGGGCATATCCGAAGAGCGCGCAGAGTCGTTCTTGCCGGCCCTGGGGATGAGCGTAGGCACGCCCTAGCACCTCAGACTTTGCGAGAGGCGTCCCGCTCCCCCACGTCCGGGGTCGCCTCCACCGAGCTCTCCTCACTGCGCCATGCCTCATAGGTGATCCCGTACAACTCCTCGGCGTCGGCCTCCTCGCGGGCGGCGGCGCGCCCCCACCTCAGCCGTAGCGGCAGCGACGGCCAGGACAGCCGTATGGGCCACCGGCGCCGCCCACGGCTGTCCGCGCCGGCACCGGCCCCGCTCTCGGTGCTCTGCCGCGCCGGCACCGGCGCCGCACGATCAGGGGCGTCACGCTCGGCCTGCTCCTGAGCCGAACGCCGGAAATGCAGCCAGTTGGCGACCCAGGCCGTCACCGCCGCCGTCACCCCCACCTGCAACGCGGTGACCAGCCCCACCTGCCAGGGCGAGGGTCCGACATCGACCAGGCGCTCACCCCCCAGCGGGCCACCGGCCAGAAGCGCCAGCACAGCGCACAACACTCCCGTGGTCAGCCCGCAGACGAACCCCCACAGGGGGGCTGCCTCACTGACCACCGCCGGAGCACTGCGCAGTGTCCACGCGCCCCCCACCCCACCGGCGATGAAGGGAGCCGCCAGTGCCAAGAGCGAAACCAGCGGCGCGGGACCGCTCTCGGGCAGCGCCGCCAACATGGGCAGTTGTGGCAACGGCCCCAGCGCCACCCCTGTGGGAGCGACCATGGTGCCGGTGCCCACGGCGAACCCCGGCCCCACCGCATAGGACATGCCAAAGATCACGGCGTTGGGCAGGTAGAGCAGTTGCGTCAACACCAGCAGCACCCCACCGACCCAGCCGGGAGACAGCCCTCGGGTCACCTCCACCGCTTCGCCGATGTTGAGCAGCAGCGACGTGAAGAACAGCACTGTGCCGGCCAGCAGCAGCGTAGCGGTCGCACTGGCCGTGCCCACCAGCAGCGACCGTGAGCGCGCCGGCATCAACTCCAGCATCCTGGACCAGCCGAGCCGCTTGTCCCGCAGGAGCTGCCGCAGTACCCCCAAGCCCCCCGCCAAGAACGCCAAAACGAACCCCGCGACGAGAGCTTGCAGCACACCTGGACGCACCACCTCGGTGCGGCCGATGAGCGCCAGCGTCCCGGAGATGGCGGCGTAGGGGCCGGCGAGGGCCAACGCGGCCGAGAACGTGTTGCGCAGCCGCGGCAGCCAACAGTGCTGCGCCAGACGGCGCCCCGCCCGGTACAGCAACAGGCCCGGGAGGACCACCAGGCCCAACGGCAGCATGCCCACCGACCCGCCAGGGACCGCGAAGCCCACATGGTGACCGACCAGCCATGCCTGCACCGCCACCCGGAACACGTCGCCGACACTCTCGCCGAAGGTCGCGCGCGGGGCAGCCACCCAGCCGATGAGTGTGAGCGTCATCAAGGTGGCGAGGCCGATAGCGGCGGCTGAGGCCGCTGCGATCCCGCCGGTCGTATACAACGGTCGGGACTGCTCGGCGGCCCCCCTTCCCGCTCCGGCGGGCGTACGGGCGCCACGTCTGCCCGACGTTGGGGAAGCGGCGACTGCGGAGGGGGACGACTGCGGGGAAGAAGCTGGAGGCACGCTCCCATGCTTGCAGCCGCAACGCCCGGGAGCGAAGGTTGACTCCGGGCGTGTCGCCGGGGCCGCGCAGCCCCCCTGTGGTAGTCCGGCGGGAGGCCACCCGCGGTGGGGCCGCCGCGGCTCGCGACCGTAACGAGATCGGGAAGAGTCACGCGCCGTCGGCGCGGAGAGGAAAAGCCTGCGCCGTAACAGCACTTCGGCCCGCCACAGCGGCAGCGGGCCGAAGACAGTGGGGGAGCCACCGAGTGGAACTCACCGAAAGCCCCACCCATTGCGCTCTGCCGTTAGAACAGCGCGCGAGCCAGTTCAGCGGTCTCGCTCGGCGTCTTGCCCACCTTGACGCCGGCGGCTTCGAGCGCTTCCTTCTTGGCCGCGGCGGTACCGGCCGAGCCGGAGACGATGGCGCCCGCGTGACCCATGGTCTTACCCTCTGGTGCGGTGAAACCGGCGACATAGCCCACGACCGGCTTGGAGACGTTCGCCTGGATGAAGTCCGCGGCGCGCTCCTCGGCATCGCCACCGATCTCGCCGATCATGACGATGGCATCGGTGTCGGGGTCGGCCTCGAACGCGGCCAGCGCGTCGATGTGGGTGGTGCCGATGATCGGGTCACCGCCGATGCCCACACAGGTCGAGAAGCCGATGTCGCGCAGCTCGTACATCATCTGGTACGTCAGCGTGCCGCTCTTGGAAACCAGCCCGATGCGCCCCGGCTTGGTGATGTCTGCGGGAATGATGCCCGCGTTGGACTGGCCGGGCGAGATCACTCCCGGGCAGTTCGGCCCCACGATGCGGGTACGGTTGCCCTTTTCGGTGGCGTAGGCCCAAAACGCCGCGGTGTCATGCACGGGAATCCCCTCGGTGATGACCACCGCGAGTTCGATGCCGGAGTCGACCGCCTCGACCACGGCGTCCTTGGCGAACTTCGGCGGCACGAAGATCACCGTGACGTTGGCCCCTGTCTCGGCCATGCCCTGGGAAACCGAGCCGAACACCGGCACAGCGGTCCCGTCGAACTCCACGTTCTGACCGGCCTTGCGCGGGTTGACGCCACCGACGATATTGGTGCCGGAGGCCAGCATCCGGCGCGTGTGCTTGCTGCCTTCCGCGCCCGTCATGCCCTGGACGAGGACCTTGCTGTCCTTGCTCAGAAAAATCGACATTGTGTCTTCCCCTGTCCCCAGCTTTACTTGGCCGCGGCCAGCTCGGCGGCCTGGTCGGCCGCTCCGTCCATGGTGGCGACCTGGCGTACCGCCGGGTGCGCGCGCTCGGTCAGGATGCTCCGGCCGAGCTCGGCGTTGTTACCGTCCAGCCGCACCACCAGCGGCTTGGACACGTCCTCGCCCCGGGACTCCAGCAGCTCCAAGGCGTGAACGATCCCGTTGGCAACCGCGTCGCAAGCGGTGATACCGCCGAAAACGTTGACGAAAACACTGCGCACGCCCGGGTCGCCCAGGACAATCTCCAGACCGTTGGCCATGACCTCGGCCGAGGCACCACCACCGATGTCGAGGAAGTTGGCCGGGGCGACACCGCCGTGCTGTTCGCCGGCGTAGGCCACCACGTCCAGCGTCGACATCACGAGGCCGGCCCCGTTACCGATAATGCCGACCTGACCGTCGAGCTTGACGTAGTTGAGTCCCTTGTCCCTCGCCTGCACCTCAAGCGGGTCGCCCTCGGCTGCGGAGGCGAGCGCCTCCAGATCCTGGCGGAACTCGGCGTTGGTGTCGAGGGTGACCTTGCCGTCAAGGGCGACGACACGACCATCCCCGGTAAGGATGAGCGGGTTGACCTCGACGAGCGTGGCGTCTTTGCCGACGAAGGCATCCCACAGCTTGGTGATGACTTCGACGGCGCCCGCGGCGGCTGCCTCGGGCAACTTGCCTTGCTTGACGATGTCGGCCGCGACCTCGGGGGAAGCCCCCTTCAAAGCGTCGATCGACACCTTGGCCACAGCGTCGGGGTTCGTGGCCGCGACCTCCTCGATCTCGACACCGCCCTCGGCGGAGCAGATCGAGAGGAAGGTGCGCTGGGCCCGATCGAGCAGGAAGGAGAAGTAGTACTCCTGCGCGATGTCGCTGGCTTCCTCCACCAACACCCGGTGAACGGTGTGGCCCTTGATGTCCATGCCCAGGATCTGCTGTGCCTTGGCAACGGCGTCGTCGGCGTCGTCGGCGACTTTGACGCCGCCGGCCTTGCCACGGCCTCCGGTCTTCACCTGGGCCTTGATGACAACACGGGACTTACCTGCCGCCGCGAATTCTTCGGCGATCGCACGCACCTCATCGGGCGTGCTCGCCACCTTTCCCTGGGGTACGGGAACCCCAAACTCCGCGAAGATTTCCTTCGCCTGGTATTCGAACAGGTCCACGAGGGTCCGTCCTTGTAACTCGCTGGCTGTGCGGTCTCGTGCGGAGGTCGTGTCCCTCAAGCAGCGGAACCTTATAAGGATCAGCCGCGTTGGAAGATCGTCAGAAGTAGGCCATCCGCAACATGCGGAAGCTTAGCTCTGTCTGGCCTTGACAGAGGACACCGGGGCGGGGTCGACCAGCCATCGAACCGGACGAATGCGGCTTTTTTCCCGGGTTATGCCCATGATCGGCGGTACCAAGTGTGAGGATTCACACCGGTTCACACTGCTGATGTTGGGGTGTGAGCGGCGCTTTCACCCGCCAGGGCGGCCCCTTGCAGGCAGCCGCACCCGTCGGGGCTGAGACACGCGGTCAAGGGTTGCGGCTTGGGTGGTGGGTCGGGGCTGGACGCGCCGGACACAGCGTCTCCCTCGACGTCCGGACCGCCTGCCAAAGACGCTCGTGTCAGACGTGTCAGGCTGTCACCGCTGCGATGTTGGCCTGTACCCACTCGGTGATCTCGCTGGTACTCGCACCGGGGGTGAAGACCTTCTCGACCCCGAGTCGTTGGAGTTCGGGGATGTCGTCCTCGGGGATGATGCCGCCACCGAAGACCTTGATGTCGGTGGCGTCGTTGTCGCGCAGTAGTTCGAGCACGCGACTGAACAGCGTCATGTGCGCGCCGGAGAGGACGGACAGGCCGATCGCGTCCGCGTCCTCCTGCAACGCCGCGTTGACGATCATCTCGGGTGTCTGCCGCAGCCCTGTGTAAATCACTTCTACGCCGGCGTCGCGCAATGCGCGAGCGACGATCTTGATTCCGCGATCGTGGCCGTCGAGCCCTGGTTTGGCGAGGATGACTCGAACCGCTGCTGACGCGCTCATGGCCGACCTCTCCGTATCTCCGCTTCCGCGAGTGTCCTTGTGGGACGTGGCGTGAGCGTGCTGGGTAGATCTGTATGCACTGGCAGGGTAGCCGATAGCTCGCCGTAGCTGTGGGAAGGAGCGTGGTGAGGGAGGAAAGATGAGTGACGAAGACGAGGAACTGGCTCAGCTATCGACAGAAGAGCTGCGGGAACGGGCGACAGCCCTCGCGAAGCGCCGCTGGGATGTGGGGTTCTTTTGGGAGTTGATCCGGAGCATCCCTACGGCTGAAGTCATGGCTGATCGCCCGAAAGCGGGAGAGGCGGGTATAGCGCAAGCGTCAGGACTGTTCAACGAGCTTCTGGCCGCCCGTAGAGGCGACTCGCGACTCCATGAGGCGCTACGGCCGATCTACATCGACTACCTGTCGAAACATTCCAAGAAAAAGGAATAGAAAGCAACGCAATGGTTGGCTGGTGGAGGGGTGGGTGTGTTTTCTATGCGCAGGTGGTGTGTAGTGATCAGGGGCTGCGCATGAAAGTGGGGGGCGGCTGAGGGGGTCTGGCCCCGGGGAAGGAAAACCTCTCGGGACGGG
>NZ_BAABDD010000048.1:0-28089 GCF_039539445.1 Salinactinospora qingdaonensis | reverse complement strand
ACAACCAGGCCCTACTCTGCCTGGCACGCAGACGCTGCGACGTGTTGTTCGCGATGCTGCGTGACGGCACGTTCTACCAACCACCCACCGCTCTCGCGGCTTGACAAACCCATAGAAGCACCCCCCCCGGGGCGCAGGCGACCTAAGCTACGCCCGTAGCCTTCTGCGCCGGTCGATGGGGACAGACGACAGCTCCGCGCCTCGCCCCCTCGGATTCTCCTCCGCCGGTTCTCACCCACGCCCGGCTGCCGGCGGGGGCTGACAGCCACCACTGGGTGCGGAGAGCATCGGGGCTGCTGAAAGGTGAGCGTCGATGGCCCCCGGCCGTGCCCATATGCCACTGTGGGAAGACGTACCCCGCTCCGAGGCCCCGGGAGCTCCCCGACGCCGGGTACCCGGTCCTGTCGGCGCGCTCCGGGGCGCGAGCCGCCCTCCCCCGTCGCCGTGGCCGCCGCCCCGCGGTCGCAGCCTCCGCCTCCGGTGCGGCCCGGAGACAGCAGCGAACCAGGAGACCATGACCGAGACCTCGGCCCCCCCGCAGCTCGCGCCGGCCCAGCTTGCCCGGCTGCTGGAGCAGCCGCCCCCCACTCCCGAGCAGGCCACGGTGATCGCCGCCCCGCTCTCCCCGGGGGTCGTGGTAGCCGGCGCCGGCTCAGGCAAGAGCGAAACCATGGCCGGCCGCGTCGTCTGGCTGGTCGCCAACGGCCACATCCGTCCCGAGAATCTGCTGGGGTTGACCTTCACCCGCAAGGCGGCCAGTGAACTCGCCGATCGGGTCCGCAGCCGACTCGACCAGTTGCGCGCCACCGGCGCGGTGGCCGAGGAGCTGCTTGCCGGCGAACCGACCGTGCTGACCTACCACGCCTACGCTGCCCGGCTGGTCGCCGACCACGCGCTGCGGGAAGCTGTGGAGCCCTCGATCCGTCCCATCACACCGGCGGTGGCCTGGCAGCTCGCCGCGCACGTCGTCGGCACCTACGACGGCCCCATGGACGCCGTCCCCCTCACCCCCGCCTCGGTGGTCTCCGAGCTGTTGGCGCTTTCCGGGGAGCTCGCCGAGCATGTGCGAGTCCCTGCCGACCTCAACGACATCGGAACGTGGATTCGCTCTCGTCTCGAACATCTGCCCGCCAAGCTGAAGCGGAAGACCACCCAGGATCTCCTGCGGACCCAGGAGCACCGAGAACAGCTCGTTCCGCTGCTGGAACGCTTCGCTGCGGCCAAGGCGCAGCGCGAGGTCATGGATTTCGGCGACCAGGTGGCGCTGGCCGCCCGTATCGCGCAGCGTCACCCCGAGGTCGGCCTGATCGAGCGGGGGCGTTTCCGGGCGGTGCTGCTCGACGAGTACCAGGACACCAGCCACGCTCAGTTGTTGCTGCTGCGTGCCCTGTTCGGTGACGGCCACCCGGTGACTGCCGTCGGTGACCCGTGCCAGTCCATCTATGGGTGGCGCGGCGCCAGCGCCGGTAACCTCACCGGTTTCCCCACCCACTTTCCCGAGCGGCCCGGCCGCGCGGCGCCCGTGCGCCAGCTCGCAACCAGTTTCCGTAACGGGCAGCGGGTACTCGAAGCGGCCAAACGCATCGCCGCCCCGTTGCGGGAGGAGGCTGACGCCGACACGGTGCCCGTCTTGCAGCCCGGCTCCGCTCGGCTGGGCAGGGGGGCTCTCACCTGCGGGCTGTTTCGCACCGAGGCGGCGGAGGCGCGCTCGATCGCGGAGCACATCAAGCTCGCACTCGACGAGTCGCGCCGCTTCGACGCCACCCCCACGGCTCCTGACGGCCAACCCTGGCCCGAGCATGAGGCGCGCGGGCCGCTGAGTCCCGGCGATGTCGCCATCTTGTGCCGCAAACGCTCCCAGTTCCCGCTGCTGCGCGAGGAATTGGAGCGGTGTGGGGTCCCGGTTGAGGTCGTGGGGCTGGGTGGGCTCATCAACGTGCCCGAGGTGCGCGACATCATCGCCACATTGCGGGTGCTGCACGACCCCACCGCCGGTAACGAGTTGGCTCGCCTGCTCACCGGGAACCGTTGGCGCCTCGGGCCGCGCGATCTCGTCGCGCTCAACGAGCGCGCTGTGGAGCTCGCCAAAGAGACCCGGCGCGACCTGCACGGCGACCCCGGTGATGACGCGCCGCCCGAGACCGATCCGCTGCGCCAGAGCGTGCTGGACCTGACCGCCCAAAGCGGCAGCCTCATCGACGCCCTCGACGACTTGGGACCCGCGGAGAACTACTCCGCTTTGGGCTATGAGCGGCTGTCCCGCTTCTCCCAGGAGTTGGCGGGGTTGCGCCGCCTCGTCGGTCAGCCGCTGCCCGACCTCATCACCGAGATCGAGCATACGTTGGGCTTGGACATCGAGGTCGCCGCCCGCCCCAACCGCGACCCGATCACCGCCCGCGCCGACCTCGACGCCTTCGTCGACGCCGCCGTACGCTTCGTCGGCGCCAGCGAGTCCCCCACGCTTGGCGCGTTCCTGGCCTACCTGCACTCAGCCGAGGACACCGAACGGGGGCTCAACCCCGGCGAACGGGTCGGCTCCACCGACACTGTCAAACTCATGACGGTGCACGCCGCCAAAGGGCTCCAGTGGCCGATGGTTGTGGTGCCCGGCCTGTCCACAGGGGTGTTTCCCACCAACCGCGGTAACGGGGCCAGTTGGACGGGGCGCGCCGTCGAGCTGCCCTTCCCGCTGCGCGGCGACTACGCGGGGCTGCCCCGGCTCGACGATGTCGACTCCGACAGCATCGAACAGTTCCGGGCAGCAGAGAGGCACCGGGATCTCCTGGAAGAGCGCCGGCTCGCCTACGTCGCCGTGACCCGTGCCTCCTTCGCGCTGATGTGCACCGGCCACTGGTGGGGGCGGACCTCCACTCGTCCTCGGGGGCCGTCAGTGTTCCTCACTGAGGTTCGCGACGTGTGCGAGGCCGGCGCCGGCCGTGTCGTCTGCTGGGCAGCAGAGCCGCAGGAGGGAGAGACCAACCCGCAGGCCACCGAGGCGGAGCCGGTCCGCTGGCCGCAACGCCCCGAGGAGGCGGTGGGATCGGCGGGCGCCTCCTACGCCGACACCCTCGCCGGCGCACAGTTGGTGGCGCAGTTCCGCGAGGGCGGCGCGCGGCAGCGGCGTGACGAGCTCGACCGGGCACGCCTGTCCGCTCCGCTGCGCCGCAGGCTGGACGGGTGGGAGCGCGACATCGAACTGCTGCTCGCCCACCGCGAGGAGGTGGCCGGTCACGGGCAAACGCCCCGCGAGATCCCGGTGGAGCTCCCCGCTCACCTGTCTGTGTCGTCGTTGGTGTCGCTGGCCCGCGACCCCGCTGCGCTGGCCCGCCAGATCCGTCGTCCCCTGCCGAGGCCGCCCGCCCCCCACACGCGCCGCGGTACGGCCTTCCACGCCTGGCTGGAGCAGCGCTTCGGCCAGGAGAGTCTGCTGGTTTCCGACGATCTGCCGGGGGCGGCCGACGAGGACGCCGCCACGTCGGCCGACACCGACCTCGCCGAGCTCAAGCGCCGGTTCGAGGACAGCCAGTGGGGGGGCCGCGTCCCGATCGACGTTGAGGTGCCTTTCGAGACCGTCATCGGGGACCGGCTCGTCCGAGGACGCATGGACGCCGTCTTCGCCGACCGGGCCGCCGGCGGTGAACCCGATAGCTACGACGTCGTCGACTGGAAGACCGGACAGCCACCGACGACTGAGCGCGAGCGCCGCGCGGTGGCCGTCCAGCTTGCCGCCTACCGTGTCGCGTGGGCCGAGTTGGCGGGCGTACCCTTAGAGCGCGTCCGCGCCGCGTTCCACTATGTGCGCGCCGACGTCACCATCCGTCCAGCCGACCTTCTCGACGCGGCGGGGCTGGCAGCCCTGATCGACAAGGTGCCCGCCACCGGGTAAATCCAGAGGCGACCACCGTCCGGCGGTGGGGCAGCGGCCCCGGGGGGAGGTTGGGTGGGGCTGCCCCGCCGGGAGCGCGCCCGTTAGGGACGAGCGTGCATCCGTCTCCCGTAGGCTCGCACGCGCCGACGAGGCGGCGTATGGCCCACCACTGGGGGCGTTGACCGGAATGCGCGGCAGTTGTGCGCTGTTGCGGCAGGCGTGACGTGCCGCTCGGTCACACCGCGCCGGCCGGGGCGGTGTCATCACCGACCGGCGTCGACCAGGACCGACATCGCATCTGGGAAGGCAGCATGTCCGAAAACCCGCTGACCCCGGCACTCTCCCGAGGCGTCATCGACGTGGCTGCGCACCGGCGCACCGACGACGACTGGCTGAAGGAGGCGTGGGCCGATCCACGCACGCGGGTCCTCGTGCTGGAGAGCGGCAACGCCGCCGAGTACGGCTGGCGGGGCCTGTTGGCCAAACAGTCCCGGGCGCTGGTCACCAACGGCCCCGGCACACCCGAGTTGGTGTTTGTCGCCCCTGAACAGGCCCCCGGGGGAGAGCGCTACCTCCTCGGTGTCGACGACACCGAGCGCGCCTACTTCGCGGTGCGCGCCGAGCCGGGGGTAGAGCTGATCGAGGCCGACGGGATCACGGCGATGTCGCTGCAAGAGTGCGGGGCCCTGTTGGGGGCGCGCGACTCGGGGCTGCTCACCCACGCGGTGGCGTTGGCCAACTGGCATGCCACCCACCCTTTTTGTCCCCGCTGCGGTTCTGCCACCCACCTCTCCGCAGCCGGTCACATCCGGATCTGCGAGAGGGAGGGGACGCAGAATTTCCCCCGGATGGACCCGGCCGTGATTATGCTGGTTCACCGTGAGGTGGCGGGCACCGAGCAGTGCCTGCTCGCGCACAATCCGCAATGGTCCCAGGGGCGCTACTCCATCTTGGCGGGTTTCGTCGAGCCCGGAGAGTCGCTGGAGCAGGCAGTGATCCGTGAGGTCGCCGAAGAGGTCGGGGTCGCGGTGGCCGAACCCCGCTATCTTGGCTCCCAGCCGTGGCCTTTCCCCCGTAGCCTCATGTTCGGCTATCACGCCAGAGCCGTTGGGACAGCGACGCGCACGGACATGATCGAGATCGAGGACATCCGCTGGTTTACGCGCCCCGAACTGCTCGCCGCCACCCAAAGCGGTGAGGTGAGACTCCCTAGCTCGGTCTCGATCGCCCGCAAACTGATCGAGCAGTGGTACGGCGCTGAGCTACCGGGCCAGTGGTGAGAGCGTCATGGCTCACCGGGCGTCTTTCCGGGCGGGGCTCGCCCGGAAAGACGCCCGGTCTGCATACCCTTGGCGGGTGTCGCCGCCGGCTGCCCGGGCGGACGGATGCGGCGGGGGGCTCGGCCGCGGTGCCGTGCCCGCACGCAGCGGGAGGACCACGGTTCAACCAGCCTGTCGTTGGGGTGCGCGTTCGACCGCGCACCCCTGCCGAGCCAGCTCAGCCGGGAGGGGGGTCAACGGGTTGACCGTACTCGCCACGACATCGCGGGCCAGATCGGCGACTTTCTTGCCGCGTGCTCGGGCAGCGTGTCGCAGTTGCTCGAACGCGGTGCGCGGTGCGAGCCGTCCCCGTTCGGTCAACACTCCGATGGCCTGCTCGACGACAACGCGGGTATGGAGCGCGTGTTCGAGTTGGGCCACGGTCACCTGCAACCGTTCCACTTCTGTCGCCTGTTCGGGATCGGCTCGCGGCGGTACCCGCGTTCTGCCGAGGTTGGGGTGTTCCTCCGCGATGATCAGGTCGGCGAGCACCATCGCGTTGAGCAGATCCGGCAACTCTTCACCGTTGTGGACCTGCCATCCTGCGGGTGTGCGGCGGATCTCGCCGAAGACGGTCGTGTCTTCGGCGCTGTCCGCGGTGGCCGTGTTGTCAGGCGTCACGTCTTCCCCCTTCTTATCCCCACCCGTGACCGTTGTCCGAGGTCACTTGCTCGGACAACGGCCCCAGGTTATGACCGCATGGTCAGTTTCTCCTTGACTTGGGCCAGTGACGGGTTCGTCACCGCAGTCCCGTCCGCGAACACCACTGTGGGAACGGTCTGGTTACCTCCGTTGACCTTCATCACATAGTCCGCCGCCGAGGGGTCGCGCTCGATGTCGATTTCGTTGACGGCAATGCCCTCACGCCCGAGTTGGCTCTTCAGTCTTTTGCAGAAGCCGCACCAGGGGGTGGTGTACATCGTGAGTTGTGCGGTGGGGGAGGCAGTCATGCGGTTCGCTCCTTGCCTAAGCCGTGTTGGACACACCGCTCATCAACAACGCTGTGGGCCGTTTCGCACTTCCCCCGCCTTCCTTCCCCTGGAGTCGGCATCGACAGTTCGGACGTGGCGCGCTGTCGCCCGGTTCCGTGTCGTTGCCGTCTCGCGCAGTAGGGCCACATCGACGGGGCGATCCTCGCAGGGGCGAGTGACAATCGGCGGGCCACCGCGTCGGCCGAGCGTTTCGGGGGTGCCGCCCAGCGCCCGCGTGTCCACAGGACGTGATTGCAACGGCTGGGGCCATCCGGCGGGCGTTAACCGTGGGAGGGAAGTCACAATTGAGACACTGAGGCGCACGGGAGTCGCCGGTGTGGCTCAGGAGACCGTCGCCACGGCGATGCGGGCCGGCACCGCGGGCCACGAAACGGCGTAGGCGACCGCACGGATGGGAGACGAACACCACATGGAGCCTGACCGGGTACTTGAGGGGCTTGATCCGGAACAGACGCAAGCGGCGCGAGCGTTGCGCGGGCCGCTGTGCATCCTGGCCGGCGCGGGAACCGGTAAGACTCGCGCTGTCACACACCGCATCGCCTACGCGGTGGCCAGCGGTGTCGTCACCGAGCAGCAGGTGTTGGCGGTGACCTTCACCACCCGGGCTGCCGGAGAGATGCGTGGCCGGTTGCGCGGCCTCGGCGCCCCTCGGGTGCAGGCGCGCACCTTCCACGCCGCGGCGCTGCGCCAACTGTCCTACTTTTGGCCACAGGTCGTCGGCGGCCCCACGCCCACCCTCATCGAGAGCAAGGCCCAAGTGGTGACGCAGGCCGCACGCGCCTGCGCGCTCCAGCTCGACCGTACCGGGCTGCGCGATGTCGCCAGCGAGATCGAATGGGCGAAGGTCACCCAGGTCCGGCCGGCCGACTACGAAGCGGCCATCGCCAAGGCCGGCCGCGCCGCCCCGATCGCCGCCCGTGACATGGCCCGCGTCTTCGACGCCTACGAGGAGCTGTGTCGGGAGCGCAACCTGCTCGACTTCGAGTCGGTTCTGGAGTTGACCGCGGCGATGCTCAACGAGCACCCCACGATCGCCGAGCAGGTCCGCGCCCAATACCGTTACTTCGTGGTCGACGAGTTCCAAGACGTCAACCCCCTGCAAAAGCTGCTGCTCGACGCCTGGCTCGGGGACCGCGACGACATCTGCGTGGTCGGTGACCCCAACCAGACCATCTACTCCTTCGCCGGCGCCACCCCCGCCTACCTCACCGGTTTCTCCGCGGCCTACCCCCACGCCACCGTCGTGCGGCTCGTGCGCGACTACCGCTCCTCCCCCCAGGTGGTGGGGGTCGCCAACGGGGTCCTGCGCCATGCGCGGGGCGAGACCGCCCGGCACCGCATCGAGCTGCTGGCCCAGCGGCCTGACGGTCCCGATCCCTCCTACACCGAGTATGACGACGAGCCCACCGAGGCCACGTCTGTGGCACGCCGGATCGTCGCCCTCATCGACGCCGGCGTGCCGGCCCGCGAGATCGCCGTGCTGTTTCGGGTCAACTCCCAGTCGGCCAACTACGAGCAGGCGTTGGCCGACGCCGGCGTGCCCTTCACGGTGCGTGGCGGCACCCGCTTCTTCGATCGGCCTGAGATCCGGCACGCGGTGCACACCCTGCGGGGGGCGCGTCAGGGCAGCAACGCCGACCATCCCGACGAGTCGCTGGTGACGGCGGTACGACATCTGCTCGCTCCGTTGGGGCTCACGCCCGAGCCGCCAGAGGGGCGCCAGGCTCGGGAGAAGTGGGAGTCGCTGGCGGCCCTGGCTCAGCTCGCCGAAGATGTCGCCGCTGCCCGTCCCGGCGCGACGATGGGTGACTTCGTCGCCGAGTTGGAGGCGCGGGTGGCCACCGAGCACGCCCCCGAGTTCGAAGGCGTCACCCTGGCTTCGCTGCATTCGGCCAAGGGCCTGGAGTGGGACGCCGTGTTCCTCGTCGGTCTCACCGAAGGCATGCTGCCGATCGTCTACGCCGAGACCCCCGAGCAGTTGGAGGAGGAGCGCCGCCTGTTCTACGTCGGCGTTACCCGCGCCCGGGAGCACCTCGCGCTGTCATGGGGGCTGGCGCGCTCGCCCGGTGGCCGGAAGAGCCGCAAACCCTCCCGGTTCCTGGACGGGCTCCGGCCGGCTTCGCCCTCGTTGGCCAACCAGCGTGAGGGGCGCCGTACTCGCCCGACCGCGGCGCAGTGCAGGATCTGCGGCGCCACCCTGCTTGAGGCGGCAGAGCGCAAGCTGCGCCGGTGCGCGGACTGTCCCGCCGACTACGACGAGGACCTGCTGGAGCGGCTCAGGGAGTGGCGCCGCGATACCGCTGCCGAGCAACAGGTGCCGCCCTATGTCGTGTTCACCGACGCCACCTTGCGCGCCGTGGCCGAGCACGTGCCCCAGGACAGTTCCCAGTTGGCCCGCATATCCGGTGTGGGAGCGGTCAAACTGCAACGTTACGGTGAGGCGGTCCTCGCATTGTGCGCGGGAGATAGGCCCGCGGGCGGCAACGCCGACGCCACGCAGGGAAGAGGGACGACGCAGTGAACGAGAGAACGCCCCAACAGGCCAGCGCTACCGATACGCCCCCTGAGACGCAGTCCCCGGAAGAGTTGCTCGCGACGTTGGATCTGGAGCGCATCGAGGTCAACATCTTCCGGGGGCGCAGTCCCGATGGCGGTCCGCAGCGCGTCTTCGGTGGTTTGGTCGCCGGACAGGCACTCGTGGCTGCCGGCCGCACAGTGCCTGCCGAACGGCACGTGCATTCGCTGCACGCCTACTTCATCCGCCCCGGAGACCCATCGGTCCCGATCGTCTACAACGTCGATCGGGTCCGTGACGGGCGTTCCTTCACCACCCGGCGCGTGACGGCCGTGCAAAACGGCAAGGCCATCTTCACGCTCTCGGCCTCGTTCCACCGCACCGAGCCCGGAATCCGCCACCAGGCCCCGATGCCCGACGTCGCACCTCCTGAGGAGCTGCCCACCATGCGTGAGCGGCTGTTCGAGGCCTTTGGCAAGGTTCCGATGTTCGCCTCTTGGCACCCCATCGAGATGCGCCCCGTGGGGCCACTGTCGTTTGAAGCTGAGCGGGACCCGACCCTGCGGACGACCGAGAATCTGATCTGGCTCAGGGTCAACGGCACACTGCCCGACGACCCGATGCTGCACGTGTGCCTGATGACCTATGCCTCCGACATGACACTGCTCGATACGGTACTGCTCGCCCACGGCAGAACCTTCTCGGGTGTCTCTATGGCCAGCCTCGACCACGCCATGTGGTTCCACCGCTCCTTCCGGGCCGACGAGTGGCTGCTCTACGCCCAAGAGACCCCCAGCGCCGAAGGGGGCCGTGGCCTCGGCCGCGGGTTGATCTACACCCGCACGGGAGAACTGGTCTGCTCTGTGGTGCAAGAAGGGCTCATCCGGTTCGTGGAAGACGACCAGTACCGCGGGTGAGCCAGTCGTTCCATAGTCCTGACCTTGCCGTTTCTGCAAGCGTGGCCGCTGGTTCGCCGATCCCCGTTCGCAAGCTGGCCGATCGCGGCCAATTTCGCAGGTCAAAAATAGGTTGCCCCCGGCAGTAGACGCGCCTAGTCTTGACGCCGTCATGTTCGCGCCAGCCGCGGGATCGGCTCCCGCTGGCTTCCTTAGGAGAGGAGGTGCTCCGATCAAATGCTGAGCAGGAATATCGATGTCCTGTTGCGTGATGGTGCCTGGAGCGCCGAGCGCGGCAGTGATGTGCGTGTCGCCAGCGGATTCCACTATGCCGGACCCCACATTTGCCGGGGGCCCCGGCGTTTCCTCACGCCCGGTGAACCGATCGCTCACCGGGTGCAATGGGCGGCGATGAGCCGGCACCGCACCGAAATCGAGCTCGCAGCACCCCAGCGTCCCATGGACGCAGTGGGGGAACGTGCACGGAGAACACCGGTCTGATCTTCCCGACCGGCTGATCATCCCGTGGCCGCGGTCCCTCACAGGGGCCGCGGCCTTTTCAGTGTCCTGCCCTCCCGTTTCTCGCATGTTGCTCGAGATCGGTCACCGCAGGTCCCGACGCAGGTCAAGGCCCCACAATCCCGGATGCCCGTCCGGATGCCCATGCCGCCTACCGCGTTGAACACATGACAGGGATGACAGGGAGGACACCGATGCTTGCGTCGGTCCTGGAAGCTCCGTGGCTAGGGGAGGTGGAGGTTCCCTGCCGCTCGAATCCGGACCTCTTCTTCGCCGAGGCCCCCGCTGAGGTCGAGGCTGCCAAGGCGGTCTGCGCCGAGTGCCCCGTGCGGGAGCAGTGCTTGGCCGATGCGCTGGAGCGGCGGGAGCCGTGGGGTGTTTGGGGCGGGCAACTGCTCGTCGCCGGCAAGGTCGTGGCCCGCAAGCGTCCGCGGGGCCGTCCTCGTAAAAACGCCGCTCCGGTAGCCGCCTAAGTCCGCGCCCGATGGCTGCCCCACGGGCTCTCGCCAGGCGAGGCCCGTGCCGACCCTTGGCCCACCCGTTCCACGCGCCACACCCCGATATGAGGGAAAGATTTCTGATGAACCAGTACGAAGCGCGCTCGATCACTCCCCGACGCGACGCCGACCGCGAGTTGCAGCGCCGCCGGATCAACGCCCGCCGCCTGCGTCGGGCGATCCACGGCCCCCGCCGCGCGGCACGGCGGGCCACGGCGCCGCCGTCACGGCGTCCCGGCCCGTCGCGCCCGGGCTAGCCACCCGGATGGCTCCCGAGAGCTGTGGATGGGGGTGTTCACCTTTGAGGCTGCCGAGCGAGCGCAGCGAAGAAGGTGCGAGCGACGGGAAAGCCGCCACCCCCGCTCCATACCGCAACGGGCGGCATCGTCTGTGGCGCCTGTCGACCATCGGTCGCAGCCCGGCGCGCCGAAAAACACGGCGGTCTTTCTGAGGCCGGCGCCTTCGGCCACGGCCACATCGGCATCGGGCTGTGGTACGAGGAGGGGCGGCTGCCGAGGTAAGTGGCCGTATCCGGACATGCTGGGGCCGATCGGCCCCAGCATGCCCGGTGTCGCGGCCCCGCATGGGGCCCACTGCCAGAAGTCCTAAGGCTCACAAAAGGAATTTTGGTAACAAATGGCGTCATCCACCCCCTGTGGTGGCTGTCAACTCTGGGCTAACGTAAATTTGTGGCTCTTAACCCACGAGTTGAGGTGCGGCGCAGCTCCCGTCGCCGGCGGACCGTGTCCGCCTACCGCGATGGGGACAAGACGGTCGTCCTCGTGCCCGCCAGCTTCTCCCACGCTGAGGAGAAACGGTGGGTGGACCGCATGCTGGAGCGGTTGCAGGCCCGGGAGCAACGGCGCAGGCCCAGCGATGACGCTCTCCAAGCCCGCGCGCTGGAGCTGGCCGAACGCTACCTTGACGGCAGAGTCACTCCCACCAGCGTCCGCTGGGTCGACAACCAGAACACCCGCTGGGGCTCCTGCACCCCCGCCGACGGGTCCATCCGGCTCTCTCGCCGGCTGTCCGGCATGCCCTCCTGGGTCGTCGACTACGTCTTACTGCACGAGCTGGTGCACCTCATCATCCCCGGTCACGGCCGAGAATTCTGGGATCTCGTGCGCCGTTACCCCAAGGCCGAACGAGCTCGCGGTTACCTGGAAGGCGTCGCCGCCGCCCCGCGGCTGGGCATCCTCTCTGAAGACCAGACCGAGGCGGCGGCTGACGACGCTGAGAACGATGCGGATTAGGCTCTGTTTTTGGAAGGGGCGGTGAGGGCAGCCGGTGGGCAAAACGGGCGAGCGCCTCCACTGTCGCCCATAGGCTGCTGAGATCGAGGCACGAGCGAACGAAAACACTCCCACGGCCGCCGCCCCAGCGGTTCGAAAAACAGACCCTAGCCGGTCAACCGGCGACAACGCAGCCGGGTACCGCCATAGGGGCCACCGCCGCCTCCCCGGCGATGGTCGTGTCGCGGCGAGTGGAGCCGAGCCATGCCGACCGGCCCGGTACCGTCGAAGGTGCTCATGAGCCCCGCCCCGCGGAAGGACAACAACGTGAAGCGTACGGCTGCCGTGCTCGTCACCCCCACCACCGGCGCGGCTCCGCCGCCGGGGGTCGATGCGGCCGACTACGCTTCCGCTCTCGTCGAGGACACCTATGATCTCGTCTCCGGCTTGCGCCTGTGCGATGCCGCGGTGATCGTGTGGGGCGCTTCCGAGGATGGCGCGCTGGTCGAGCGCGCCACCCGGATCGAGGAGCTGACCTGGCCCGGCACACCGGTTCTACCTGTGGCGGGCGCTCCCGCCGCGCGACGGAGTCTGGAGGTCCTGGCCGAGAACGGTGCTGAGGAAGCCGTGCTCGTCGCCGCCGACGCGCCCGACCTCCCGCCGCTGCTGATCGGCAAGCTGTTTCGCGCGCTGGGCACCGCCGACATCGCCGTGTCACCGGCCCAGGGAGGCGGCCTCACGGCTCTGGCCGCTCACCTGCCGCCCCCGGCCTGGCTTGCGGACACGGGCCTCGACACACCCGAGGCGATGGCAGCCCTCGCCGCCGGCCGGCCCACCCGCCGCGCGCTGGGAACCGCCCCGGGCTGGCACCGGCTGCGCCAGCCCGCCGACGTCGCCCACCTCGACCCGGGCCTGGAAGGCTGGGACGCCACCCGGGGCCTGCTCTCTGCCCGCTAGGTTCTGTTGTTCGAACGGCTGGGGTGGGGCGTCGGCTCGTGCCGCGATCGCTGCGCGATCTCGCCAACCCGCGACGCGGCAGCGGACGCACTCACCCGCTGCGCCCACCGCCTGTCCCCGCCGCTTTGGCCAAAACAACAACCTAGCTGCGAGAGCGGTCGGCGGCGCTTGGCGACGGGGCGCAGCGCTGCGCCCCGTCCATGGTCGCTACCGCTGTTGCGGCGGCCCGCACAAGGGCCTGGCACGCCTCGTCGGAAGGGTGGGGCAATTCGTCGATATCGAACCAGCCCAGATCGACCGACTCCGCGTCGTCGCGGGTGAGCGCCGCGCCGTCCGGCGCGACGGCGGCGAACTGCACATCGAGGTGCCAAGAGCCGCCACCGCAGGGGACCGCATGGCGATCCAGCCGTACCGGCTCGGGCAGCAGGCGCAAATCGGCGATCCCCGATTCCTCCGTGGCCTCCCGAAGCGCGGCTGCCTGTAGCGAGGGGTCGTCCTCGTCACAGTGCCCACCTACCTGGAGCCACTTGCCGAGCTTGCGGTGCAGGGTGAGCACCGTGCGCCGCCCTGAGGCGGTCATGACTGCGGCGCTGGCGGTCAGGTGCCCGGGCAGACACGACCGCCACATGGCGTCCGAGTAGCGGTCAAGGTGGTCCAGGTACGCGCGGCGCAGCTTCTCTTGCTCTGGGTCAGGTGCGCTCCACGTGGCCAAAAGCGCGTGGGCGTGGGCGTGGAGGCTCAATCGCCGCCGTCCTCGTCCCGACCGCGGCTCTCGCCTCCGGCGTCGTCGGTGAACTGGGAGATGTCGATGTCCTCGGCCTCGGTGCGGCTACGGATGAAAGCGTCGGGATCGTCGAGGTCGTCACTGGAGGGCATGAGGTCGGGGTGGGCCCAGACCGCGTCGCGGCCACTGATCCCTTGGGCCTCGCCCAACGCGGTCCACAGTGCCGACGCCTCGCGCAGCCGCCGCGGGCGCAACTCCAGCCCCACCAGCGTGGCGAAGGTGTGCTCGGCCGGTCCTCCGGTGGCCCGCCGTCGCCGGATCGCTTCCGCCAGCGCCGGGGTGTAGGGCAGCCGGTCGGCCACTGCCGCGTCGACCACGACCGACACCCAGCCTTCGATCAGGGCCAACGCCGTCTCTAGGCGGGCCAGCGACGCTTTTTGCTGTGGCGTGTCGCGCGGCTGGAACAGTCCCTCGCCGCCTTCGCTGCCCGACAGCACTTCCTGTAGCGCTTCGGGATTGGCCAAATCGATTTGGCCAAGCTTTTCCTCCAACCCGCTCATGTCGAACGACATGCCGCGGGCGTACTCCTCGACCAGGTTGAACAGGTGCGAGCGCAGCCATGGGGCGTGGGCGAACAGCCGGTGGTGGGCGGTTTCGCGCGCCGCGATGTAGAGCCGTAGCTCCTCCTCGGGCAGTTCCAAGCCCGAGCCGAAGGCGGCCAGGCCGGCGGGCAGCAGCGCGGCCCGTCCCTCGCCGGCCAGCGGCAGCCCCACGTCGGTCGAGCCCAGCACCTCGCGCGCGAGCTCGCCAATGGCTTGACCGGCCTGCTGCCCGACGAGCATTCCGCCCATCTGGCGCACCATCCCCAGCAGGGGGCCGGCCATGGAGGCCATCTCCTCGGGCATGTTCTGCCCCATGGATTCCACGATCCGGGCGGTGAGCGGCTCGCACAGCCGCGACCACGTGTCCATGGTCCGCTCGACCCACTCCGAGCGGCTCCACGCCTCCATCGAGTGCACACCCGACGGGAACGACGTGGCTTCGTTCAGCCACAGGTCGGCTAGGCGCAGGGCCTCCTGCACCCGCGAGTACTCGATCACCCCCACACTCGGGTCACCCTGCTCGGTCAGGCTGTGGCGTGCGAGGTTCTTTGCCATGTCCCAATTGATGCCGCTGCCCGTGCTTTCGCCGGACGAACTCTGCGACGACATCATGTCGGCGAACTGGCGCAGCATCTGCGCCATCTGTTGCGGGTCACCGAACGGGAAACCGCCCGGCATACCCGGGAACTCCCCGCCTGCTCCGCCACTTCCGGAGCCGGACTTTCCCGAGCCCCGGCCCGACTCGTCGTCGGGGTCGTTCGGCATGCTGAAACCAAAAGGTGGGTCACTCACGATCAGACCTCAGGCAGGATAGGAATGTCTCCACTGTCACGTTAGCTGGGAGCCGCCCGGAGTGGATACTCGATTCGGTCAGGTTCGCGCAGAGCACAGCGGGCCAGGCGCGGGACTGGTCGTTGCGGTCACGGGAGCCGCCACGGGAGTCGGGCGCTTGCTCGTCGAACGTCTGGCCACCATCTCGGGTTCCGAGCGGGAGCCGCGGATCTCCAAGGTCGTCGCTATCGACGGGGAACGGGGCGACGTCGAAGGGGTCACGTGGCGCGTCACCGACGCGCGCGACCCCCGGTTGGCCGGCAAGCTCGCCGAGGTCGACGTCCTCGTACACGCCGATGACGACCGTCGCATAGATTCCTCCCCGCGCGAACGGCGCGCCTACAACATCCGTGGGGCCCAAACCGTGTTGACGGCGGCTGCGGCCGAGCGTGTGCAGCGCGTGATCCTGCTCACCAGCACTATGGTCTATGGTGCCGACCCGGCCAACCCCATCCCCATCAAAGAGTCCGCGCCGGCCCACCCCCAGACGGGGGCGAGCTTGCTCGGCGACTTCGCCGAGATCGAGGAGTTGGCCGTGCTCTCCCGGCGCGCCCACCCCGGCCTTTCGGTCACCGTCGTCAGGCCCGCCCCCCTCGTCGGCCCCGAGCTCGACACGCTGCTGAGCCGTCACTTCTCCGCGCCGCGCCTGCTCGCCGTGAAAGGCTGTGAGCAGGCGTGGCAGTTCTGCCATGTCGAGGATCTCGTCGACGCGCTGGCCTTCGTGGTCGCTGCGGGCGTCGATAACGCCGAGGGCGTCATCGCCGTGGGCAGCGACGGGGCGCTCAGTCAGGCCGAGGCGTGCCGGATCGCCCAGTTGCGCGAGTTCGAGGTGGCCCCCGAGTTGGCCTTCAGCTCGATCCAGCGCCTGCACCGGAGGCGCCCCGCTCCCGACAGCGAACTGAGGTTCCTCGTCTACCCGTGCGTGGTCGACTGCGCTACCCTGCGCGATGCCGGTTGGCGCCCCGCCTACGACAACAGCGAGGCGCTGCGCGAGCTGCTGGAGGCCCGCAGCGGCAAACCCGCCTTCGTCGGCCGCAGTCTGGGGCGCAAGGAGGCGACGATCACCGCGGCCGGCGCCGCGGGCGCCGCTGCCGCCGCGATCGGCACCGCAGCGGCGGTGCACCGGCTGCGCCGGCGCAGAAGGGACTGACCACGCCCGCTCCAACGGCGCGTCATCCCGACTGTGGGACCGACTTGGTAGCGTCGGAGTGTGGATCCCATAGCCCTCGCTGAACTGCGTGCGGCGCCGCTCTCGATCGACGAGGTTCTCGCCGCGGTCGGTGACCCTCGTGCGGGCGGGACGGCGTTTTTCATCGGTACAGTCCGCGACCACGACCACGGGCGTGGCGTCACGGCCCTGTCGTACTCGGCCCACCCCAGCGCCGCCTCACAGTTGCGCCGCGTCATGGAGAAGGTCCTGGCCGACACCTCCGCCGACGGCCGGCCGGTCTGGCGGGTGGCGGCGCTGCACCGCGTCGGTGATCTCGCCATCGGCGACACCGCCGTTGTCGTGGCCGCCTCGGCCGCCCACCGCGAGGAGGCCTTCGCCGCGTGCCGCCGACTCATCGACGACATCAAGGCTGAGGTGCCGATCTGGAAACACCAGAACTTCACCGACGGCGACAGCGAGTGGGTGGGGGCCTGCTGACACCGCTGTCACCGCCGCGGTAGGCGGTACGGTCTCGCCTGCGGCCCTACGGTGGCGTCGGCGGATCGCTTCGGCGAGAGCGGGGCAGCACCCCAGCAGCCACGAAACACGTTTAGGCTTGCCCACATGTTGCGTCGCGCGGTGACTCTTATTGTTGCGGCCGTGCTCCTCATCGGGTTGGCGGTTGGCGGCATGTACTTGCCCGTTCCCTATCTCATCGCCTCTCCCGGCATCACGGTCGACACGCTTGGCGAGCAGGACGGCGAGAGCGTCATCCAGGTCGAGGGCCACGAGAGCTACGAGCACGAGGGCGGGCTGTCCATGGTCACCGTGCAGTACAGCGGTGGTCCGAGTGCACGCATGGATTTGTTCTCCGCGCTGAGCGCATGGCTGTCGCCCAGCCAGGCCGTGCTGCCGGAAGAGGTGCTCTACCCGCCGGGCCGCAGCATGGACGAGATCGCCGAAACGCAGAGCCTACAGATGGACGACTCCCAGGAGTTGGCCACAGCCGCGGCGTTCAACCAGCTCGGGATCGACTACGAGGTCAGCGCGGTCGTCGTCTCCGTCAATGACGGCATGCCCGCCCAGGGCACGCTCAAGGCCGAGGACCGCATCACCCACGTCGACGGCGAACCGGTCGCCGACAAGGAGGAGGTCGTCGCCGACGTGGGCGACCGGCAGCCCGGCGAGCCGGTGGAGCTCACCATCGTCAGGGACGGCCAGACGCGCGAGTTCACCATCGAAACGACCCAGTCCGAGGAGGGCGGTCCCATCATCGGCGTGATGGTCGGAAACGACATGCGGTTCCCCTTCGAGGTCGACATCAGCGTGGGCGACATCGGCGGCCCAAGCGCGGGCATGATGTTCGCTCTGGGGATCATGGACCATCTCAGCGAGGAGGGCCTCACCGGCGGTCACCGCATCGCCGGCACCGGAACCATCGACGCTGATGGCGATGTCGGCGGGGTCAGCGGCGTGGAGCAGAAGATGGTCAGCGCCCAGCGCGCCGACGCCGAGTACTTCTTTGTCGCCGCGGAGAGCTGCTCGCAGACCTTCGACTCCGCGGCTACCGGCGAGCTCAAGGTCATCAGTATCGAAAAGCTCAGCGACGCCACCGCGGCCCTTGCGGCTATCCGCACCGGTGAGGGTGTAGCCGACCTTCCCCGCTGCGAGTGAGGTTCAGCCGTCGTCCTCCAACGTCAGTGCCAGCGCTGAGGTCAGGTTGGGGACGAGGTCGGTCCCGTTGAGGACGTGCTCCTCACTGTCGTAGGCGCGCATGCGCACAGCCGAGTAGCGTTCCCCGTCGCGCAGCACTCCGGCGACCATCCGGACCTCTTCGGTGGCGGGCCGTCCCTGGCCCGCTGCCCCGTTCGCCTCGCCGTCGGGCCGGGCCGAGTCGGCGGCTCCGTCCACCCCCTCCATGCCGGCCATCTCGTTAGAGTCCTTGGCCACCAGGCCCTCCATGACCAGCGCACACCCTGTAACCGCTTCGGGCCAGGCCATGCGGCCCAAGGCGGCGTCGATCTCCATCTCCTGCGGGAGAGGTTCTTGTTCGACCGGCGTCAGGTCCCCCTCGCTGACAGGCTGAGATATGCCCAGAATTTCGGCCAGGTGCGGCTCGCGCTCCAGCAGGTCGCTCGTCGCCACCAGGGCGTAGACCCGCGGCGCTTGATCCCACCCCTGCTCGGCCGCGTGGCGCTCCAGTTCCATCACGGCATCACGAATATTGAAAGCCATCTCTCCAGTGTCGCCGACCACCACGTGCCCTCGCACACCGGCGGCCGTGGGCTGTTCTCGCGGCGACGCGGAGGACCACGAGCCCACCACCTGCGAGTAAGCTCCAACTTTCATGGTCTGCGACCTCGCAGCCAGCGGCGGCTATGGTGCGGTGCCGAGTAGGGTCGTGGCGGTGGCACCGGCTCTTCCCGCCCCGGCGCGACCACGCCGATACGGGACCGATGTCATCTCGACATGCATCGGCGCGTGGTTCCGGGAACCAATGGCGCCGTTCCATAAGTTGCCAAGACAAAGGACGCCCCATGTCCGCATACCCGACCATCAACAGCCATGACGAGGGGGAGGCGTGAGTATCCGAACGCCTGGCGCACCCAACGCGCGTATGCCTCGTCGATCGCGGCTTGTCGCGCCCATCGCGGCGGCCGTGGTCGTCATCATTGCAGGAATCATGCTGGCCGCGAACTTTTGGACCGATTACAAATGGTTCGAATCGGTCGGCTTTACCTCGGTCTTCACCACAGAGCTACGCACGCGAGCGCTGCTGTTCGTCGGTGCCGGCCTCGTGATGGCGCTGATCGTCGGGGCCAGTATGTACTTCGCCTACCGGATGCGGCCGGTCTACCCGCCCTTCCTGGAGCAACAGGGGCTCGACCGCTACCGCGCCTCGGTAGATCCGCACCGCAAGCTCTTCTTCTGGGGTATCGTCGGCGGGCTCGCCCTGCTGACGGGCGCCTCGGCGGGCTCAGACTGGCAGACCTACCTCCAGTTCGCCAACGCCACCGACTTCGGTGCCACCGATCCTCAGTTCGGGATCGACCTCTCCTTCTACACCTTCGTCTACCCCTTCCTTCGGGTCATTCTGGGCTACCTCTTCGCCGCTATCATCATTGCCTTCATCGCGGCGGTCATCGTCCACTACCTCTACGGCGGGGTTCGCCTACAGCCCCAAGGCCAGCGCGCCACCCCTGCCGCGCGCGTGCACCTCTCAGTGCTGCTCGGCGTCTTCGTCCTGCTCAAGGCCGCCGCCTACTGGCTCGACCAGTACGGGCTGGTGTTCTCCGAGCGCGGCTACGCCTTCGGTGCCTCCTACACCGACGTCAACGCGGTGCTGATCGCCAAGATCATCCTCTTCATCATCGCCCTCGTCTGCGCGGCACTGTTCTTCGCCAACATCTACTTCAAAAACGCCATGGTCCCCATGGTCAGCCTGGGGCTGCTGGTGCTGTCGGCCGTGCTCATCGGCGGCATCTACCCCGCCATCATCCAGCAGTTCACCGTGCGCCCCAACGAGCAGCGGCTTGAGTCGACCTACATTCAGCGCAACATCGACTCCACGCGCGCCGCCTACGGCCTCAGCGACACCGAGGACCAGACCTACGACGCCCAGACCGAACTCACCCAGGAGCAACTGGTCCAAGAGGCGTCGACCATCCCCAGCGTGCGCCTGGTCGACCCCTCGGTCGTCTCCCAGACCTACCAGCAGACCCAGCAGGTCCGCGGGTTCTACCAGTTCCCCAACGTGCTTGAGGTCGACCGCTACCCCACGCCCGAGGGGGGCACTGTCGACACCATCATCGCTGCGCGCGAGCTGGAAGGACCGCCCGAAGGTCAGGACAACTGGCTGACGCGCCACCTCGTCTACACTCACGGCTTCGGCATCGTCGCCGCGGCGGGCAACCAGGTCGACGCGGAGGGCCGCCCCGTCTTCACCGAGTACGGCATCCCGCCCAAAGGCGAGCTGTCGCAGGTCAGCGACGGTTACGAGCCACGCATCTACTACGGCAACGAAGGCGCCGAATACGTCATCGTCAACGCCGAACCCGAGTACGACTACCCGCTCGACGCCAGCTCCGAGGACGTCCCCACCACCGAGGACGCCGCCACACCGACCCCGCTGGCCTCACCCACTCCCGACAGCGCCCAAGCGCCCGCCGGAAACAGCGAGGAGGGCGAGCAGAGTCCCACGGGCGAGGAGAGCCCCGCCGAGGAGGAAGGCGGTGGCGCTACCGGGGGCGACTCGGGCCAGGCCACCAACCACTACGCCGGCGACGGCGGAGTGGGCATCGGCGGCCTGTTCGACCGCATCCTGTACGCGGTCAAATACCAGGAACCCGACATCCTGCTCAACAGCGCCATCAACAGCGAGTCGCAGATCCTCTACGAGCGCGACCCCGCCGACCGCGTTGAGAAGGTCGCCCCGTTCCTCACCGTCGACAGCAACCCCTACCCGACCGTCGTCGACGGCCGGATCAAGTGGGTCGTTGACGCTTACACCACGTCCAACGGCTACCCCTACTCCAACCCCATCGACCTCGCCGACGCCACGACCGACACCTTCACTGAAGGCAACAACACCGTCGACGCACTGCCCGGCAACGAGGTCAACTACATCCGCAACTCCGTCAAGGCCACAGTCGACGCCTACAACGGTGAGGTCACGCTCTACAACTGGGACGACCAGGACCCCGTTCTCAAGACCTGGTCCAAGGCGTTCCCCGACATCCTCACCTCCAAAGAGGACATCAGCGACCAGTTGATGAACCACCTGCGCTACCCCGATGACCTGTTCAAGGTGCAGCGGGAGATCCTGAAGCGCTACCACGTCACCGACGCCAACGCCTTCTACGGCGGGCAGGACTTCTGGAACGTGCCCAGCGACCCCGCCCAGGACGGCAACAACCCAGAGCCGCCCTACCGGCAGACGCTGCGCTACCCCGGTGACGACGCGCCGACGTTCTCCCTCACCTCCACCTTCGTGCCGCAGAACCGCGAGAATCTGGCGGCGTTCATGGCGGTGGACAGTGATCCGACGTCGGAGACCTACGGGCAGGTGCGTCTGCTGGAGCTGCCGCGCAGCACCGTCATCCTCGGCCCTGGGCAGGTGCAAAACGAGTTCCAGGCCGACGCTGCCGTGCGTGAGGTGCTGCTGCCGTTGGAGCAGAGTTCGGCGCAGGTCACCTACGGCAATCTGCTCACCCTGCCGTTCGCCGGCGGCTTGCTCTACGTCGAGCCGCTCTACGTCCAGGCCGGTGGCGGCGACAACGCCTCTTACCCGCTGCTGCAACAGGTGCTCGTGGGCTTCGGTCAGGAGGTCGCCATCGGCAGCAACCTCCAAGAAGCCCTGAACAACCTGTTCGAGGGCGGTGAGGAGCCGCTGCCCGAAGGCGAGGGCTCCGAGGAGAGCCCGCAGCAAGAGGAAGGCGAGGGAGGCGCCCCCTCGGGTGACCTCGCCACCGCTCTTGAGGACGCCGCGGCGGCCTACGAGGAAGGCCAGCAGGCGCTTCAGGACGGCGACTTCGCTGCCTACGGCGAGGCCAATCAGAAACTCGAAGAGGCCCTCCAGCGAGCTGAGGAAGCAGCGCAGGGCGGCCAAGAGGAGCAGCCCGAAGAGGAGCAGCCTCAAGAGGAGTCGGGCGGCTGATTAGCCCCGCGCGCCTGTAACGGGGCGTGCCCGGATGGGGAACCATTTTCTCCTCACCCGGGCACGCTCGGCGGGCCCCACAGCTCGCCCGCGCCGCTGATTTGGTTTCGCGCCGGTGAACCGCTATTGTGGAGACATCGACGCGGGGTGGAGCAGTTCGGTAGCTCGCTGGGCTCATAACCCAGAGGTCGCAGGTTCAAATCCTGTCCCCGCTACCAGACGAGGGTCTGTCGTTTCCGAGATTTTTCATTGGAAACGACAGACCTTTTTCGTGTTTTACGCGACCTCCCTTTTTGAGGAGGGGACGCAAGCCGCCCATGTCCGATGACAATGCGGCGCGGCGCGGTTATGAGTGCGTTTTGGTTCCCGGTGGTCGGTTCGCTCGGATGCGCCCGCATCGGCCGTGTCTCGCCGAGAGCCCTGAGCAACGTCCCTGCTGAGCTACAGTGCGGGCCCTCCCTGTGCTGCCGCCCCGGGGGTACAGCGGCATGGTGACCAGTCGCACGTGCGGCGCACGGGATCATCGATTTGCATAGCAGCGCCGTGCTCTTTAGTGTTGAAGACACATCGACGCGGGGTGGAGCAGTTCGGTAGCTCGCTGGGCTCATAACCCAGAGGTCGCAGGTTCAAATCCTGTCCCCGCTACCAGACGAGGGTCTGTCGTTTCCGAGATTTTTCGTTGGAAACGACAGACCTTTTTCGTGTTTTACGCCAACTCGTGGTGGCGTAGTGTTTCGCGCTCGCCTGTGCTCACGGTCCCGCTCTAGCGGTCCCCAGCCTCGCCGCCACCCACCGTTGTACCCGCTGGCCCCACCTCCCGCTGTTGGAGGCCTCCTCCCCGCTCGGCAGCTCCGCGCCACTAGCCGCGGACGGCGGCTAGGTTGTTGTTTTGGCCAAAGCGGCGAGGACAGGCGGTGGGCGCACGCGGGTGAGTGCGTCCGCTGTCGCGTCGCGGGTTGGCGAGATCGCGCAGCGATCGAGGCACGAGCCGGCGCGGCCCCCGCCTCAGCCGTTCGAAAACAGAACCTAAGGCTTTGCCATCGGCGCACGGAAGCGGCAGCCCCCGCCACCGGGTCAGGTCAGCCGCAGCGGCGTCGGCCCCCCATTGAGCTGGGTCAACGCCGCGTCATGCAGGGCACCGTTGCTGCACACCAGCGCTCCGCCGTCGGAGAAAGCGCCGGCGCGCAGGTCCGTGGCGCGCCCACCTGCCTCCTCCAGGATGATCGGTAGGGGAGCGGCGTCCCACAGCGACAGTTCAGGCTCGGCTGAGATGTCGACTGAGCCCTCGGCGACCATCACGTGCGACCAGAAGTCGCCGTAGGCGCGCGTGCGCCACACCGACCGAGTCAGTCCCAGGAAGGGCTCCAGGCGGTGCTGTTCCTCCCACCCCGTCAGCGACGAGAAGGACAGCGAAGCGTCCGCAAGCTCAGTGATGCCTGAGACCTGGCAGCGGGAGGCTTTGGTGAGGCTGCGCCCCGTCCAGGTCCCTCCTCCTTTGGAAGCCCACCAGCGGCGGCTGAGCGCCGGGGAGGAGACCAACCCCACGACGGGCCGGTCGACCTCCAGCAGGGCGATCAGGGTTGCCCACACCGGGACACCGCGTACGTAGTTCTTTGTGCCATCGATCGGGTCGAGTACCCACAGGCGGGGACTGTGGCCGGTTTTGCCGTATTCCTCACCGAGTACGGCGTCCCTCGGTCGTGCCCGCGACAGCACGCTTCGCAGCGTCTCCTCGACCGCCCGGTCGGCTTCAGTCACCGGTGTGAGGTCGGGCTTGGTGTCGATTTTGAGGTCCAGATCCCGGAAGTGCTTCAGCGAGATGTCATCGGCCGCGTCGGCGAGGACGTGGGCGAGACGCAGGTCGTCGTCAAAGGCCGCCATGCCGCGTAACGCTACCTGGTTCGGTCTGTTCCCACCCGAACGCCACCCCTGCGTGACAGGAGTGTTAGCCGGCGAACCCCCCGCTTACCCGGTCCGGTTCCCCCACGGCAAGGCGTTGCACGTGCCACCATAGGGCTATGACTCGTGTCAGCGGGGATGGCCGTCCTGCCGGACAGCGGTCCGGGCGCGGTGTCAGGGAGCGTCTGCTGGACGCCGCCTACACCGAGATCGTCGCGGGCCGGTGGGCGCGCATGCGCATGGCTGACATCGCGGGGCAGGCCGGTGTGTCACGGCAGACCCTCTACAACGAGTTCGGCACTAAAGAAGGGCTGTTACAGGCGGTCGTGCTGCGGGAGGGGGAGTGCTTCCTCGACCATGTCGTGGCCATCCTGATGGAGTACCAGAGTGAGCCGGTGCGCGCGGTCGGCCAAGCGACGCGCTGGACATTGACCGCCGCGGCCGACAATCTCCTCCTGCGGGCCATCATCACCGGTGACACTGAGCTGCTGCCGGTGCTCACCACCCGCGCCCAGCCGATCCATGTGGCGTTGGGGGAGCGGATGGCCGCGTTTTTGCTCGAGCGCTGGCCGGAGTTGGGAGACTTGGCCGCGACTGTGGCGGAGGTCTCACTGCGGCTCACGATCTCCTACGTGCTGTTGCCTAACGATTCCGAGCGGGCCGCCGAGCATGTCGAGACAGTGGTGGGAAGCATGCTGCGGGAGGCGGGGCAACAGGCCAGCCTGCAACGTTAGCCGTCCCAGACCACGCTGCTGCCCGACCGGCTCTGGCGCGCGCTCCCACGAGTGCCGTGTCACTTCCCGTAGTGATATCGCCGACTACGACGAGTTGGAAGTTTCCTTTCCGGGGGCAGTCATGAGACTGATTGGCTGTGAGTGAGACGACGCAAATCAACTATTCCGACCCGGTGCCCCCGGTGTTCCTGTTCGACCTCGACGGCACCCTCATCGACAGCGTCTACCAGCACGTCATCGCCTGGCGTAACGCGCTTGCCGAACTCGACATCGACCTGTCGGTATGGCGGATTCACCGCCGTATCGGTATGAGCGGCGGCCTGTTCGTCGCCGCTTTGATCCGCGAAACGGGCGTCGAGCTGACGGCGGAGCAGGCGGCCTCGTTGCAGCGTGCCCACGCGCGGGAGTATCTGAAGCAGCACGCTTCCGTCCGTCCGCTGCCTGGCGCCGCGGACTTGCTGCATACCCTGACTGAACGCGGCGTTACCTGGGCGATTGCCACGAGTGGGCGCCGGGAAACGGCGGGCTCGGCTTTGGAGCTGCTCGGGCTGCCCGAGGACACCCCGATGATCACCCGTGATCTGGTGCGGCACGCCAAGCCTGACCCTGATCTTTTTCTTGCTGCGGCGGCGCGACTCAACGTGGACCCTCGCCACACGATGATCGTGGGAGACAGTGTCTGGGATTTGTTGGCGGCGCGGCGGGCCGGCGGCTTGGGGATCGGTCTGCTGTCGGGCGGCTACGGTCGGGAGGAGTTGGAGCGCACCGGCGCTTACCGGGTTTACACCGACCCGCGTGACATGCTGGAGCGTCTCGACGAGATCGGGGTACGTAGTCCTGCGGTGACGGAGTAGGGGCAGTGGCACCGGTGGCCAGCCGGCGAGGGGGCTCAGTTCACGGTTTCTTCGCGGCTGGCCAGGAGTCGCCGTAGCGAGTTCACGCGCGCTGGGTCGAGGTGATTTTGCGCTGTCTCGGTGTCGAGGGCGCAGCCGGAAGCCGCTGTGGTGTGCGAGCAGCCGGGCGGGCATTCCGTAACGGTCTCGGCCAAGTCGGGGAAGCCCGCGATCACGTCGTCGGGTTGGACGTGGGCGAGGCCGAAGCTGCGCACGCCTGGCGTGTCGATGATCCAGCCGCCTTCGATGGGTTGGGCGACTGCTGACGTGGAGGTGTGGCGTCCTCGACCGGTCACAGGGTTGACGGTGCCGATGGCGCGTTCGGCTTCGGGGACGAGCATGTTCACCAGCGTGGATTTGCCCACTCCGGAGGAGCCGACGAGGACGCTCAACTTCCCCGAGAGGTGGGAGCGCACCTCGCTGATGTCGCCGTCTTTGCGCATGGTCACGGCGGGTACGCCCAGCGCGGAATAGGTGCTGCGGAGTTCGTCGGGCGCGGCGAGGTCGGATTTTGTCAGGCACAGCAGCGGGGCGAGTCCGGCGTCGAAGGCGGCCACTAGGCAGCGGTCGATCAGCCGCGGCTGCGGTTCGGGGTCGGCGAGGGAGACGACGATGACGAGTTGGTCGGCGTTGGCGACGATGACCCGTTCTACTGGGTCGGTGTCGTCGGCGGTGCGGCGCAGCACTGAGCTGCGTTCCTCGACGCGGACTACGCGGGCGAGGGTGTCGGGCAGGCCGGAGAGGTCGCCGACGAGGGCTACGCGGTCGCCTACGACGATGCTGCCGCGTCCCAGTTCGCGCGCTTTCATCGCCACGACTGAGCGGTCGCCTACTAGGCAGTGGTAGCGCCCCCGGTCGACGGCTGTCACGAACCCCTGTTCGGCGTCTTCGTGTTTGGGTCGGCGCCGGGTACGCGGTCGCGAGCCGCCGCGTGCCCGAACCCGGACATCGTCCTCGTCGAGGTAGCGCCGCCCCCCTTTCATGCCACGACCTCGCCCCACAGCGCGGGAAAGTCTGGGAGTGTCTTGCCTGTGGTCGCGATGTTTTCCACTTCGACCCCGGGCACCGCCAGCCCGATCACGGCGCCTGAGGTGGCCATGCGGTGGTCGTCGTAGCTGTGGAATACGCCGCTGTGGAGGGGAGCGGGGTGGATTGTCAGACCGTCGGCTAGTTCGGTTGCGGCTCCGCCTAGCGCGTTGATCTCGGCGACCAGTGCGGCGATGCGGTCGGTCTCGTGGCGGCGCAGGTGCGCCACTCCGGTCAATCGGGAAGGTGTGGCCGCCAGCGCCGCGACCGCCGCGATGGTCGGGGTCAGTTCTCCCACTTCTCGCAGGTCGGCGTCGATACCGCGGATCTCGCCGGAGCCGCGTAGCGTCAACCCGGCGGCGTCGAAGGAGACCTCGCCGCCCATGCGGGTGAACAGTTCCCGGAGCGCGTCACCGGGCTGTGTGGTTTCGCGCGGCCAGTCGCGCACGGTGACGCTGCCGCCGGTGACCAGCGCGGCGGCTAAGAATGGGGCGGCGTTGGACAGGTCGGGTTCGACGACGATCTCTTCGGCGCGCACCGTGCCCGGGGCCACACGCCACATCTGGGGAGTGGAGGTGTCGACTTGGGCGCCCATGTCGCGCAGCATCGCCACTGTCATGTCCAGGTGCGGTTGGGAGGGGATCGGCCCGCCCTCATGGCGCACCTCGACGCCCTTGTCGAACTGGGGGGCGCTGAGCAGCAGTGCTGAGACGAATTGGGACGACCCGGAGGCGTCGAGGGTGACCGGGCCGCCGTGCACCGTTCCTCGTCCGTGGATGACTAGGGGGAGCGCGCCCCGCCCTCCGTCGTCGATGTCGACGCCCAGCGACCGCAGCGCCGCCAGCAGCGGCCCAACGGGCCGCTCGCGCGCGCGAGGGTCGCCGTCAAAGGACACGTCACCGTTGCAGAGCGCCGCCAGCGGCGGCACGAAACGCATGACCGTGCCGGCGTTACCCACGTCCACTGAGGTGGGGCCGCGCAGCGCGGCAGGGGTCACCGACCAGTCCTGTCCGGCGTCGGTGAGCTCGGTGCCCAACCCCCGCAGCGCCGCCGCCATGAGTTCGGTGTCGCGGCTACGCAGGGGACGGCGGATGACACTGGGCGTCTCAGACAGCGCGGCCAGGACGAGCGCGCGGTTAGTCATCGACTTGGAACCGGGCAGGCTCACCGTGGCGTTTAGCGGGCCGGTAGCGGTGGGCGCGGGCCAGTGGGGCGCGGAGTTAGGCATGTCCACAGGGTAGCCCGGAAGCACTCGGGGAAGCGGCTTTCCACAGGCCGGCCGCGCCTCTGGTTAGTTGAGCGCCCAGGCCACCAGTGGGTGGAGGTAGCTCGGGGATCGGTGCTGGGGATCAGGAACCGAAGCCGCAACGTGGGGCGGCGAGGGCCGGGTGACTGGGGGCAGGGGGCGGTGCTGGCCGTTGGGGTTTCCGGCGGCGACGCAGGGCGGCGACAGCAGCCGGTGGGTGGGGTGGCGGGTGGGATCGCCCGTGGGGGTGCTGGTGGCGGGGGCGGGTGGTGGCTGGGGCCTCGAGTTGTCGGTGCTGCTGGCTCGGGCCTCATTGTCGGTACTGCTGGCTGGGGTTTCCGGCGGCAACGTAGGCGGCGACAGCAGCCGGTGGGTGGGGTGGTTCGGAGACCGGTGCTGTGCGTTGGGGGGCCGGTGGCGACGTTGGGCGGTGAGGGTAAGTGGTGGGTGGGGGTGGTGGCGGGGTGGTTTCGGTTGGGGGTGGGTCTGTGCACGGTGGGAGAGGGGCGGTGGTCGGGGCATGATCGCCACGA
>NZ_BAABDD010000047.1:0-31518 GCF_039539445.1 Salinactinospora qingdaonensis | reverse complement strand
ACCTACACCCCACCCCCGGCGTGACAAACCCACAGGAGCACCCCCGCGCCCGAAACCGCTCGCACGCTCCCGGGTACCCTTCCGTGCGGGGGACCGGCCCCCGCGTGCCGACCCGGCCCCTCTCTTCGAGTGCGCGACCAGCGCCTACCGCGGGAAGTGGCTCCCCAGCCGCTTCCGGGCCGCGGCGCAACCGTGACGGTCGGCTACGACAACGACGTGCGCTGGTGCGGGCCAGCCACCACGGCCGCGCCACCCAACCGGAACCCGTTATTCACCATCTGGATATTTAAAAGCAACGATTCTTTCCGCTGCGGCATGCATATTTACGCTAGGGGCGCTGTGACTGTCAGCCGTGCCACGGACGGCCGGCGTGTGCTCGCGGCCGTGCCCGCCCCCAGGCAGGCACGGAGACGGTGGCACCGAGCGGGCCGGCCGGGCCATCAGCCACGCCATCCGCCCGTTTCGGGCCCACCCAACCGCAAGGCCGGCAGTACGGGCCGGCAAGGGAGAACAATCATGCCACGACGGCCCTTCGAGCCCTCCGACACCATCGACGTGCTACCACCGATCCAGCTCGCCGTGCTCGACATGGCCGGCACCACGGTCGCCGACGACGGGCTTGTCGAGCAGGCGTTCACTCGGGCCATCGCCACCCAGGGCATCCGCGCGGGCACCACGGCACACGAGCACATGCTGGACTACGTGCGCGCGACGATGGGAGAGCCGCGGATCTCGGTGTTTCGAGCGCTGCTCGACGGTGACGAGCGCCGCGCACACGAGGCGAACCAGGCCTTCGAGCGGGTCTACGGCGAACTGGTGGGTGCGGGAGCGTGCACGGCACTGCCGGGCGCGGTCGAGACCATCGAGTCGCTGCGCGGCGCCGGGATCTATGTGGCGCTGACAACGGGGTTCAGCCGCTCCACCCAGAACGCGATCCTCAACGTCTTGGGCTGGTACGACCTCGTCGATCTCGCGCTGAGCCCGGCTGACGCCGGCCGAGGCCGCCCTTATCCGGATCTGGTGTTCGCGGCGATCATGCGGTTGGGGCTCAGTGACGTGCGGGCCGTGGCGGTCGCCGGCGACACGGCCTCCGACATGCTCACTGCACGCCGAGCGGGAGTGCCGGTGGCGGCGGGCGTCCTCACCGGTGCGCACAGCGGCGACGCGCTGCGTAAGGCCGGAGCTACCCATGTGCTGAACTCGGTGGCGGGCCTGACAGAGCTCCTCGTAGAAGAGTGAAGGAGGCGCGAGGGACGCGCCCCGCAGCTATGACCATAGCCCGTGGAGCGTAGCCGGCCCTGCGCGCCGCCGGGCGGCCCGCCTCACCAGCGCAAAGCATGGTCGGGGTCACGTGGAGTCGATCTCGAACCAGGCCACGTGAGTAGTGTCGGTGTAGTACTCGCCACTGCGCGAGGCGCAACTGTCGATGATGAGTTTGCCACGCCCAAAGTCGTCGTCGTCCTCGCGGAGCGCCCCCTCGCCCTCGGTGCTTTTCTCCCCCTGATCGGCTATAGCCACCCGAATGCGCTCGGGGTCGACTTTGATGAACAGTGTCATAACGCCACCGATCTGGCCCGACCTGGAGTGCAGAAGGGCATTAGTGGCGAGTTCACTGACCGCCAGCTCGGCGTCGTCGAGGACGCTGCCCACGTATCCGGCTCCTTCGAGGAACTCCCGCACCCGCGCCCGGATGGAGCGCACCGCGGTAAGGTTACCCACGCAGCTCCATACCGTGTGATCGGTGGCAGTCCCACCGAATTCGCTCATATCAAGGCCGGGGGCACCGAGGGGGGCCACAGCGGCGTGGTCGTGAAGTCGCTGCGAATCGGTCATCCCCGTGTCACTCCCATCACCACCCGACACTACCCGCAGTACCCGCTGCGAGCGCTGCGACTCCCCAGTAAGGAACTACCTTAGCCCTGAACTTTTTTCCGGCAGAGCGGCGGGGCACCTGGGAACGGGTGGTGGCGGCAGCGCGATAACAGCGCGATCGTGGGGATAATCGGGGCATCGCGCTCACCGACAGCGGGCAGGTGGTGGCGTCGAGAGCCGGCCGTAAGAGCGCGTGCCCGTGCGTGCCACCGCCCCTCGGGCGATCACTGTGCGTGTTACGCAATGACACGCGATTGTTCTATGAGAGCCCCCTCCGAATGCGATTGTGCTCCAGCGCGGGTGGCTCCTATGCGGTTTTCCGTTGTTCTTGCGACCTGTCGCGCGCACGGCAGCCGTGGTCTGGGATGCTGAGGTTTGCAAGGGTGCCACCTGTGTCGCTGAAAACCACTAATGTCACTATAGCCACAGGGATACACCTTTCTTCCCTGTTTTTCGGTTTCCGGACAGTCAATTACAGGGAATATCTACGTCCGCTGGAGCACACCCTCGAATGGTCACCTCACACACCTCACAACAGGTGGCGCAGCGATACGGAACACCACAATCAATGCGGCTCGATGGATTCTCACACCATTCCTGGCCGGCCAAGAGCGTTGTTGCCAATCTCACCCCCGAACAGCGCGAAGAACTGCTGTCCCTGGGCCGTCGGTGGGAATACGCGGCGGGACAGGCCCTGATAACGCAAGGGGACAAGGGAACGCACGTATTCGTGCTCTTATCCGGCCACGTCAAAGTCGTTAAGGAGGCCGACTCTGGGCGTACTGTCCTCTTGGCGATCCGTTCGCGCGGGGATCTCGTCGGCGAACTCGCCGGGATGGACAACAGCGTACGCATGGCGCGTGTCGTGGCCGTGGGAGCGGTGGCGGCGCACGTGATGCCCTTCGAGGAGTTCGACGCTTTCCTCCAGCGCACTCCTTCGGCTTTTCGGGTCGTCAACGCCTCGATCGCGGCGAAACTGCGTTCGGCTACCGATAAGATCATCGATTTCAGCAGCCAAGAAGTCGCGGTACGGCTCGCCCGTACCCTGCTGCGGATTCTCGACGACCACGCGCGCCCGGCCGCTGAGGGGACGGCCATCGGTATCCCGCTCAGCCAGCCCGAACTCGCCGCGATCGTCGGCGCCTCCGAGCCCGCCGTCCATAAGGCCCTGGCCGAACTGCGCCGCCGCGACGTGCTCAGCGTGGGCTACCGCAGCTACGTCGTACGCGACTTATCAGCGCTGCGGATATTCGCCGAACTGCCGCCGGATATCGACTCAAGGCCGTAGCAGTACGGGAACTTCCTCCCCGATCCACGCGACGGTAGATCACATGCTCCCAGCCTTACCGTCTCCCCCTCGATTCCGAAGAATCCGTTAGGAAGGGCTCGGATGGAACACGTCAATCCTGCCATTCGACGTATGTGTCTGGCGGTCGACGCCGACTCCTACAGTCACCGTGATCGGCGCGGACAACAAGACGCACAAGAATGGTTGATGCGGATCATGGACATGGTCTGCGACAACGCCGGCTTGGACCGGTCGTGTTGGGAAGTACAGCCCCAAGGCGACGGCGAGCTGGCGCTGTTGCAACCCGGGATCGAGGAAGCCCGCGTCATCGCCTACTTCACCCACGAGTTGGCCATGGCCCTGTACCACCACAACGCCCAACTGCGCGACGAGGCGCGACTGCGGCTGCGCGTGGCCTTTGACCAAGGCAACGTGGCGCTCGGGGCCAACGGCTACGTGGGCGCGGCCGTGGTGGCCGTATGCCGGCTGCGCGACTCGGTCGAGGCCAAGAAGGCGCTGCGCGACTACCCCGAAGTCGACTTCGTTCTCGTGGTCTCCGACTCGATTTACACCGATGTGGTCGACCAGGGCGACTACGACCTCTACAGCAGAGAGTTTTGGCCTGCCACCATCGAAAACGAGGACAAGCGGTTCCACACCCGAGCTTGGCTACACGTTCCCACGAACCGGCGGCGTGGCGACGAGACTCCGCGGGCGCCGTGGCCGGGAGCGAACTACCCGCCGCACGCCGGGCCGCACGCCAACATCTTGCACAACTACGGGACCGTGACCGTCAACGGCGTCGGCACTCCCCTCGGGGGACCTTACGCCGACAGCACGGTCAACGGTCGGCCATGGGAGGGGCACTGAGCGGCTGAGGCCGCCGCTCCTTCGCCACCGGACCTCCCCACCTGGTGCAGTGTCCCTTGCCCCCGGAGCGCTGTGGGGAGACCGGGGTGGTGCGACGTGGGACGGACACATCGCGCCACCCCGGGGTATCCTGTGGGAGGCCAGGTTCCCTCCGCCCTCGGCGGTGCCCAGCGGTTAGAACAGCACCGACATCACCGCGCCGACCTCACGGAACCCTACCCGGTGGTAGGTGGCGCGGGCAGTGGTGTTGTAGTCGTTGACGTAGAGCGTGACCCGCGGCGCGATGCTGGCCAAGGAGGCTTTAGCTACCGCCGCCATGCCGTGGACCGAGTAGCGCCGACCGCGCATTTCCGGAGGCACCCACACCCCCTGCACCTGACAGGCGTGGGGAGTTACGGCCCCCACCTCGGCTTTGAAAACGATCTGCCCGTTGTCGACGCGGGCGAACGCACGACCGCTGCGCACCAGTTCCTCGACGCGGGCCCGGTAGAGCGAGCCGCCGTCACCGGTGTCAGGCGGAACACCGACCTCCTCGGTAAACATCGCGACACAGGCCGGCACGAGGATGCCGAGTTCGTCCATCCGGACCCGCCGCACCAGCGGGTCGGGCCACACCTGAGGCGGCGTGGCCAGTTCCATCACCGGTTGGTGGCCGCGGATGGCCCGCGCCGGCCCCCAGTAGGGCGACAGGCGCGACCACAGCTCCGATACCGCAGGCACGGGCCCCACGATCGAGGAGCAGCGCCGCCCTTGCCACCGGGCGTAGTTGGCGAAGTAACGGATAGCCTCAGGGCCGGCGTTGACGGGGATGAGGTTGGCCCCCGAGTAGCACAGCGCCGTGATTGTGCCGTGCTCGACATAGCCCCACATCTCAGCGCCCAGTCGGGCGGGGTCGAGCCCCCCGGCGGCACGCAGCCGGGAACTCACGAAGACGTTTCCCACGGGGTCGCGGTCGAGCAGGGCCTGTACCTGGCCACGATCGCGCTCGCCTAGCACACGTACCGGTGATGTCCGGAGCATCCGCATCACCTCGCCGGGGAACGACCGTCGCCGGCGGCGCGGCGCCACCGACCCTGAGCGCCATCGTGCCCAGCGTGTACTGGCGACGCTCATAATCCTCGCACTCCTACCCTAATGACCCGCGTTACAAGCAAAACCGTAAGGTGCTGAGATTAGCGGGCCGGGTGGGCTACGGTGCTCGGCGGGGTGGCGGCGGACCGGGCCGTGGCAGGGGCGGCTGCCTCGGGCTCAGGCTGGGGCGCGGGCTTGCACGTGAGGTCGGCGCCGGCTGCCCCGCCCCCGGCCGGCGGCAGCGCTCCGGAGCGCAGATAGTCCAGGACCGCGGCGTCGACGCAGGCGTTGCGCCCGAGAGCCACACCATGCTCAACTCCACCGTCCTCGATGACCAGCCGCCCGTTGGGGAAACGAGAACGCATGGCGTAGGCGCCGGCCACCGGGGTGGCGCCGTCGTCGGTGGCGTGGACGAGCAGCGCATCGGAGACCGCGGAGCCGTCGATTGGGAACCAGCGGCTGCTGGGAGCTTCCCAGAACTTACACGGCGCGTTGTACCAAATATTGTTCCACCCTAGGAACGGCGCCTCCGCGTGGACCTCGCGCGCGTCGGCATGCCAGGTGGCCCAGTCGCGTGGCCACACCGAATCGGTGCACTGGGTGGCGAGGTAGGCACCGTAGGAGGGGTCATCGTGAGGTCCCTCCCCCAACGACTCGTGACTGGCGCGCAGCGCTGCCGAGTCGCCGTGGACAAGGTAGGCGGAAAGCGCCCCCGCCAGTCGCGGCCAGTAGCGGGAGGTATAGGCCACGAGGGTGAAGATGCCGTCGAACTCGGTGGGGCCGATGGTGGCGTCGATGGGGTGGCGCTCAAGTCGCTCGCGTAGCGCATAGTAACGCTGCGCGACCTCCTCGGCGGTGGTTCCCAGCCCGTAGGTGGCGTGGTTGCGCGCGATCCAGTCGAAGAAGTTCTCCGCGGCCATGTCGAGTGCGCGGCTCTGGGCGAGATTGCTCTCATACCAGGACTTGCGCGGATCGAGCATGCTGTCGAGGATGAGGCGGTCCAGGCGGTGGGGGTAGAGCGTGGCGTAGACGCCGCCGAGGTAAGTGCCGTAGGAGTAGCCGAGGTAGTCGATGTGCTCCACCCCCAGCGCGGCACGGACGGCATCGATGTCGTGGGCGGAGTCGACGGTGGTCATGTGGTGCAGCAGCCTGCCGTTGCGCTGTTGACAGGCCCGCGCGTAGTCGGCGGCGCGATGCAGCAACCGGGCCTGGTCGAGGTAGCTGTCGGGCACCACGTCGGGACGCACCGGCTCGAAGTAGCTAGGATCGCAGGCCACGGCAGGAGTGCTCGCGCCGACGCCGCGCGGATCGAAGCTGACGACGTCGTAGCGCTGGCGCAGGTCGTCAGGGAGCCGTTGCGCTGTGATGGAGGCCCATGCGCGGGCGGGGCTGCCAGGACCGCCCGGGTTGACCAGGAGAACGTCGGTACGCTCACCCTGGGCCGGTACTCGCGACAGCGCGATGTCGAGCGTCTCTCCCCGCGGCTGGGCACGGTCGAGGGCAACGGTGAGGGTGGCGCATTCGAGTTGCTCGTCGCCGCGCGGTTGGAGATCGGTGCACGGTCCCCAGTCGAGGTGACGCTGCTCCGTGGGGGCGGGAGCCGCGACAGCGCCCCCCGCTCCCGCGGCCAGCAGCATCGCCGTGGCGACCGTTGCTCCCCCTAGACCCGTCCGCATCCTCACCCGAACCGCCCCTTCCATTACGAGGAGAAAGTGGTTGCATTCTCTCCGTAGTTGCAGGCGGTGTACAGAACGACACACTAACGACACGGCGCGGGAGTGCCGGCGGGGCGGACGGCGCGGCCCGCACCCGACGGCGGTAAGGGGCGCAAGAAAAAGGCGGCTTAGGTTCTGTTTTTGGACAGACGGCGAGAACCGGCGGAGGCGAACGTCAGGTGAGCGCGTCCGCCGTCGCCGTGCAGGCTGCCACGATCGCGCCGCGACCGAGGCACGAGCGGACGAAGAACGCCACCACGGCCCCACACCCCAGTCGTTCGAAAAACGGGACCTAGTTAGCCCGTGACTGCGACGGTGGGTTCGCCGGAGCCGGCGTCCTCGCCCATCTCCTCGGCCAGGCGCATGGCCTCGTCGATGAGGGTCTCCACGATCTGGGATTCGGGTACGGTCTTGATGACCTCACCCTTGACAAAAATCTGGCCCTTGCCGTTGCCCGAGGCCACCCCCAGATCGGCATCCCGAGCCTCGCCGGGGCCGTTGACCACACACCCCATGACCGCCACCCGCAGCGGAACCTCCATCCCCTCCAACCCAGCGGTGACCTCGTCGGCGAGTTTGTACACATCGACCTGGGCCCGCCCACAACTGGGGCAGGAAACGATCTCCAACCCGCGCTCGCGCAGCCCCAGCGACTCCAGGATCTGGTTGCCGACCCGCACCTCCTCCACCGGAGGCGCCGACAGCGACACCCGGATCGTGTCGCCGATGCCCTCGGCCAGCAGCGCCCCGAAGGCCGCCGCGGACTTGATCGTGCCCTGAAAGGTCGGCCCCGCCTCGGTCACCCCCAAATGCAACGGATAGTCACACTGTTGGGCCAACAACCGGTAGGCGTTGATCATCACCACCGGATCATGGTGCTTCACCGAGATCTTGATGTCGCGGAAATCGTGCTCTTCAAACAGCGAGCACTCCCACAGCGCCGACTCCACCATGGCCTCGGCGGTGGCGCTGCCGTACTTGTCCAACAGCCGTTTGTCCAGCGAACCGGCGTTGACCCCGATGCGGATCGGCACACCTGCTTGAGAGGCGGCTGTAGCGATCTCGGCGACCTTGTCGTCGAACTTTTTGATGTTGCCGGGGTTGACGCGCACCGCCGCGCAGCCGGCCTCGATCGCGGCGAAGACGTACTTGGGCTGGAAATGGATGTCGGCGATCACCGGGATCTTGGATTTTTGGGCGATGATCGGCAGTGCCTCGGCGTCGTCAGCGCTGGGCACCGCGACCCGCACGATCTGGCATCCCGACGCGGTCAACTCCGCGATCTGTTGCAGGGTGGCGTTGATGTCGGCGGTGACGGTGGTCGTCATCGACTGCACCGACACTGGGGCATCCCCGCCCACCGGGACGTTGCCGACCATGATCTGGCGCGACTGACGCCGAGACGCGAGAGGGCGCGGCCGGGTAGCGGGCATTCCAAGATCAATGGTCACGCGGTTTCACCTCGCCGTCCGCCGGAAACTCCGGCGGCATCGCTAACAAAGTCAGTGGATATCGAAAGAGGGGCGGCGCCGACGGGCGCATGACACCCCCGGGACGGGACGCGGCCGTTGCCGGCTCCGGCATCCCGGTGCGCTGTCAAGGCTACCTGGTAAGGCCTCCCACTACGCCGGATTTACCAGGAGTTCAGGGGAAAGACGGAGAGTGATCGCTATTACTGGATGAGCCGCACGGGATTGACGATGTCGGCGACGAGCAGCATCAAGCTGAACCCCAGGAAACACGCCACGACCAGGTAGGCCACTGGCATGAGCTTGGCGACGTCGAAGGGGCCGGGATCGGGCCGCTTGGTGAGCTTAGCCCAGTTGCGGCGGATCGACTCCCACACCGCGCCGATGATGTGGCCGCCGTCCAGCGGCAGGATCGGCAGCATGTTGAACGCGAACAGGAACAGGTTCACGCTGGCCAGCAGGTTGAGCATGAACGCAGCGCGGTCGATCAGCGGGATGGGCTGGGCGAGGATCTCCCCGCCGATGCGCGAGGCGCCCACGATGCCCACCGGCGAGTCCAGCGCGCGCTCCTCGCCGAGAAAAGCCGCGCCGAAGACGCCGGGAACCTTGGCGGGCAGGGTGACGATCGCCTCGCCCACCCCCACCATCATGTCGCCCATGACCGTGGCGCTCTCGACCGGACTCAGCGGCCGGCGCTCCTGCTCGGGACTGATGCCCAGGAACCCCGCCGAGGTCGTTTGGGGCACCTGGCGCCCTTGCTCGTCGGTGACCGGTTCGCCGCTGTCGTCGAGCTCGGGGACCGGGTTCCCCGCCTCGTCACGAACGACGACCTGGTTCTCGATGAGCTCGGTGCGCAGGGTCATCTCCTCGCCGTCGCGGACGACGGTGAGGGTGACCGGCCCGATGTTGTCCTTGATGGCGGCGCTGACCTCGCCCCAAGTGTCGGTCTCCTGGCCCGCCACGCCGACGATGTGGTCACCGGGGAGCAGACCCGCCTGCGCCGCCGGCGTGGGAGCGGCATCCTCGGCGCACTCAGTCTGGGCGGTGCCCGCCGGCAGAACACAATCGTGGACCTGGGAGACGACGGTGGTGTACTGCGGCATGCCGATGCCCATCAGCACGACGGCGAAGATAAGCACGGCCAGGATCAGGTTCATGGCGGGACCGGCCACCATGACGATGATCCGCTTCCACGGCGGACGCTGGTAAAACTGGCGGTTGGCGTCCTCGGGGCCCGCCTCGACGTAGGAAGCCTCGCGGGCCTCCTCGATCATGGCGCGCCAGCGCGACATCGGCTTGGCCGCGGAGTCGTCGCGCTGCTTCTCGGCAGGGGGAATCATGCCGACCATGCGCACATAGCCGCCCAGCGGCACGAGTTTGAGGCCGTACTCGGTGTCGCCGATGCGCCTGGACCACAGCGTCTTACCGAAACCGACCATGTACTGCGTGCACCGAATGCCGAACATCTTGGCGGTCGACAGGTGCCCCAACTCGTGCCAGGCGATCGAGAACAACAGGCCGAGGGCGAACAGCACGATCCCGACAGTGGTCAGTAGCACGGCCATGTGTGTCTCCTCACGAGGACCGGGGCATCAGTTCCCTGGCACGCATTCGGGCCCACTCATCGGCCGCGTAGACCTCGGCCGGGGTCAGGGCGGCCGTCGCGCCCGTGTCCCGATGCTCAGAGACTACCTGGGCGACGGTGTCCACGATCGCGGGAAATGTCAGCTTTTCGGCGAGGAAAGCGGCGACCGCTTCCTCATTGGCCGCATTGTAGACCGCCGGTGCGGTGCCTCCCGCGGCACCGACCTCGCAGGCGAGTTCCACAGCCGGAAACGCCGTGGCGTCGAGCGGCTCGAAGGTCCAGGTGTGGGCTTTGGTCCAATCCACCGGCGGTGCGACGCCACCCAAGTGGTACGGCCAGGCGATGCCGTGGGCGATGGGCACCCGCATGTCGGGCGGGCTGGCCTGGGCCAGGGTGGAACCGTCGACGAACTCCACCATGGAGTGGATGACCGACTGCGGGTGCACAACCACGTCGATACGCTCGAAGGGGACGTCGAAGAGCAGATGGGCCTCGATGACCTCCAACCCCTTGTTGACGAGGGTGGCCGAGTTCACTGTGATGACCGGACCCATGCGCCACGTGGGGTGAGCCAGCGCGTCAGCGGGGCGCACGCGGTCGAGTTCGGCACGCGAACGGCCACGGAAGGGGCCACCGCTGGCGGTGACGACGAGCCGGCTCACCTCTGCACGGCGGGCCGCTACCTGCCCTTGGGCCAAGGTGGTCAGCTCTTCGGCGGGCACGCGCGGGAAGCACTGGGCCAGCGCGAAGTGCTCGGAGTCCACGGGGACGATCTGGCCTGGCCGGGCCGCGGCGCGTACCAGCGGCCCACCCACGATCAGCGATTCCTTGTTGGCCAAGGCGAGCAGCCGGCCGGCGCGCAGCGCGGCGAGGGTGGACTCCAACCCCAGGAAACCGGTGATGCCGTTGAGGACCACGTCGCACTCCCAGCCGGCCAGCTCGGCGACCCCCTCGGCTCCGGCGAGGAGCTTGGCTGTGCTGCCCCGATCGGTGAGCATCCTGGCCAACGTGGGGGCCGCGGCGGGATCGGCCACGGCGACCACGTCGACGCCCAACAGCGCGGCCTGGTCGGCGAGGACGTCGAGCCGCCCCCCGCCGGCGGCCAGGCCCACTACGCGGAAACGGTCGGGGTTGGCGGTGACCACGTCGATCGCCTGAGTGCCGATCGACCCCGTAGATCCGAGGATGACAAGGTCGCGGCGGGGCGGCTCTGACGAGCCTGCGGCACGACCAGAAACGAACGGAGCATCGTCGGGCTGTTCGGCAGTACGCACGCCCCCCATTGTCCCCCACGCCGGTCACTGCTCGCGGGCGATGGGTGATCGAGGTTCGGATGGGAGCAGCGACTGCTACCGCAGCCGGCGGGAGGTCCGGGGCAGCCACCCAAGTAACGCCGCCGCTGCGGTACGGCGCCCCACGTGTTCCTGAAAGGCCCAGGTAACGAACGCAACCGGTTTCGTAGCGGGACTGGCGCGACCACCGATCGGCGGGGGAGACTTGAGGTGGAGCACTCCCCTGCCCACAATCCCCCCTTACTCCGGGTGCTCCTGACGAAGGATCAGCGAAACCATGCAGTTCTGGAGATGGGCGGTGGCACCGGCCACCGCCGCCTTCTTGGCCCTATCCCCCCACGCGCCGGCCCTGGCGGGCTCTGGTGCCCCGGAGCACGAGGCGACGCCTCCCCCGTGTCCCGCCCACGACCTCTCCATCGAGCTACCGCTGGAGGTGGTCGAGGAAACCTACCGCGAGACCAGGAACGATCCGGCCCGGGGCGAGCACGGTCACTACGCGCCCATGCTCTACCACTCGCCTATGGCAGATCCGCCGCCGAGCTTCCGCGAACTCTTCGGGCTGTTCACCCCCGACTGCCCCTAGATTCTGCTTTCCGAACGGCTGGGGCGTGGGGATTCTTCGTTCGCTCGTACCTCGATCGCTGCACGATCTCGGCAGTCGGCAGGGCGACGGCGGAGGCGCTCACCCGCGTGGGCCCACCACTTGTCCTCGCCGCCCTTCTAAGAACAGAACTCAGCCCCACATCCCGCCGCCGATCGGGGGCATCTGGCGCGGGAGGCGGTTCACGCGCTCGGGGCGAGCAAGCGACCACGCCGTCAAGAGCGACACGGCAGCGGCCTGTCATGCGGCACAGCACAACAAACCTAAAGTAATAACACGACTACGTTTCGTATGGCATGATTCAGGGGCATGAATTCCTCCCTCCCCCGTCTCTCTCTGCTCGGCTCGCTCGCCGTGATCGTGGGTGTCGCGCTCACTCTTTCCTCCGCCCAGCCCACCGCCGGCCCACTGCCGGCCGGCCATGCGGCCTACGCCACATGGCCGCAGATCGCTGCCGGGCAGGCCACGATCGGCGCGGCACACCAGCGCGAGACAGTGACGTACTGGACGGACACCCGTATGGCCACCGCCGTGCCGCGCTACGGACTGCGCCGGGAGATGGACGGGGATGGGGCGGTCCTGCCCGCCCCAGAGGCATCGTCGCAGGCGCCTCCGAGGCGCCAGTCGCAGAGCGCTCCGGAGGCCACCAGCGACGGACGCCGCTGGAACGGCGGAGGGAAGCTGACCAAGACCACAGGCAAGGTGTTCTTCACCATGGACGGTCGCGACTTCACGTGTTCGGCGGCCGTCGTGGCGTCCCACAACGACGACACGGTGGTTACAGCGGGCCACTGCCTCAAAGACGGCCAAGGGTCGTGGGCGCGTAACTGGCTGTTCGTTCCCGGCTACGACGACGGCGAACGCCCCTATGGCAGCTATGCGGCGCGCGAGATGCTCGTGGCTCCGCAGTGGTCCGAGCAGGGCGACGACAGCTACGACTTCGGTGTGGTGGTGCTCGACACCGACGACGGCAGCCACGTGGCCGACCGTACCGGGGCGCAGCGCATCGCCTTCAACACCGCTAACAGCGAGCGTGTCTGGGCGTTCGGCTACCCGGCGACCGGCCGCTACGCGGGCCGTCACCTCCGCTACTGCGCCGGCCCCACCACGCCCGACCAAAGCGGCACCCACAGCTCTGGCATGGCCTGCGAGATGACCCAAGGCTCCAGCGGCGGCCCGTGGCTGTCGGACTTCGACCCCCAGAGCGGCTCCGGGACGGTCACCTCGGTCATCAGCTTCAAGTACGCCAACGACACCGGCACGCAGTACGGCCCCCGCCTCGGTGACACGGCCCGGCGGCTGTACCAGCGGGCCCAGCGGCTATGACGGCATACACCCTCGACGCGGGGCCGCTGCTCCCCTCCGCTCACATCGCCAGCCCCGTCAACACCAGCACCCGCTCGTAGGTGAGATCGTCCATGGCCGCGCGCACGCCCTCCTTGCCCACACCGGACCGTTTGACCCCGCCGTAGGGCATCTGGTCGGCGCGGAACGAGGGGACGTCACCGATGATGACGCCCCCGACCTCCAGCTCGCGGTAGGCACGAAACGCGGTGGCCACGTCGCTGGTGAACACGCCGGCCTGCAAGCCGTATTCGCTGTCGTTGACCTGAGCGAAGGCGTCAGCGGCACCGCTGGCGCGGCTGACCACGAGCACGGGGCCGAAGGCCTCCTCCCGCGCGATGCGGCTCCCGGCGGGCACGTCGGCGAGCACGGTCGGCGCGACGGTGGTGCCGTCACGATGGCCGCCCGTGAGCAGGGTCGCGCCGGCTGCGACAGCCTCGTCGATCCAGTCGGTGACGCGCTGGGCGGCGACCTCGTCGATCATCGGGCCGACCTGGGTGGCCTCATCGTCGGGAGCGCCGGTGCCCAGGGCCGCTACGGCTTGGACCAGGGCGGGAACGAAGGTGTCGTAGACGGCGTCGGCCACGATGACCCGCTGCACACCGATACAGACCTGACCGGCCTGGTTGTTGCCGAACAGGGCGATGCGCTGGGCGGCCCAATCGAGATCGGCGTCGGCGAGGACGACGGCCGCGGCGTTACCGCCCAACTCCAGGGTGACGTGCTTGTGGGGAGCGCGCTGTTGCAACTGCCAGCCGAACTGGCCGCCGGTGAAGGAGATGACGGGCAGCCGAGGGTCGGTGATGAGGGGAGCGGCACGCTCGTTAGGCATGGGCAGGACCGAGACCGCACCGGCGGGCAGCTCGGTCTCGGCCAGCAATTCCCCCAGCAGCAGCGCCGACATCGGGGTGGCCGGGGCCGGTTTGAGGATGATCGGCGCGCCCACGGCCAGGGCCGGTGCGATCTTGTGGGCCACCAAATTGAGCGGGAAGTTGAAGGGGGAGATGCCGAGCACGGCGCCGTGGGGGACGCGCCGGGTGAGTGCCATGCGCCCCGTGGCGGCGGGGTCGGTGTCAAGGCGTTGCGCGCTCCCGCTGTCGCGCCGGGTCTCCTCGGCTGCCCAACGAAACACCGAAGCGGCGCGGTCCACCTCGACACGGGCCCCTGTGATGGGTTTGCCGCTCTCCGCGGTGATGGTGCGGGCGACCTCCTCGCGGCGTTCGGCCAGTCGGTGGTGGACGTGGGTGAGCGCGGCGGCGCGGGCGTGAGCGGGCAGCGCTGTGGTCTCGGTGAGGGCAGCGTAGGCGGCGGTGACAGCGGTCTCGATCTGGGACAGGTCGGGCACGGCCACGGTGCCCACCGCTCTCCCGTCATAGGGGTGGGTCACAGTGAGAGAGGTGTCGCCGGTCGCGGCGGTGCCGGCCAGCCAGAAACGGTGGATGGACATGGCAGGGACGCTAGTGCGACGCAGCCGAGTGGCGCTTGGCCATAGTGGACAAACTCCGGGATCGGAGCGCTCCACAGTGGAGTCTGCCGCGGGTCCCGGAGTGTGGTATGGGCGAGGGCGCAACCGAGACCCATATTTGCAAGGTGTCCACATCAGGCCACGCGAGTTCGGTAGCGCGGCGCTAAGAAGGGTTCTACGCCGATCAGTGGCTTGAAATGATCGTCTCCATGTCGGAGGAAATCGCCACGTGGCTCGTCGCGGGCGGGTTCTGGATCTGCGTCATCTGGTTCGCGACGCACACGTACTACAAGACCAGACTGCACAAGCTGGAACGGCACATCCGTGACCGTGAACTGGAGATCAGACGCAAGGAGCGCCGCGAGATCGAGCCACGCGAGCGCGAACTACAGGCGCTGCGCGGGCGCGACGAGGCCAGAGCCCGTCGCTTGGAAGACCTGCGCGACATCGAGCGGCGCCGGGGGCGACGGTTGGACGACCTGACCGAGCACTTGGCCCGCACCGTCGCCCACCGCGACGAGCTGTTGGAGATCCTGCACGCCCGTTCGGCGCGCGCGGCCGGAGGCGACCCGCGCGAGGACGACGACTGATGAGGAAAAGAGCACTGTCACCATGAGCGACACCCTTGTCGTCACGCTCAGCGTCCTGTTCTCCTTAACGCTGGTGAGCGCGCTGTTTCTGGCGATTTCGGCGACGCTGCTGCTGGTGAGCCAGCTCAGAAGCGCCCGGTTGAGTTTGGCTGCGCTGGAGACGAGTCCGACCATGGAGGAGCTGCTCGACCAGCGGATCGCGGCTTTGGACGAGCTGATCGACACCTACCGTTCCAGCGAGACCATGGCGACGAAGCGGATCGAGCGCGCTGAGCACTCCGACCGTCGGGACCACGCGATCTTCACCGCCGACGCCGCGGATTTGGTGAAGCGCATCCGGTTCACCGACGACGACGTGGAGTTGCTCGTGCGCGACCTGGTCGAGGAGGGGGTGCTCAGCGACAGTCTCGAGATCCTCGACGGCTCCCACCTCTCGCCCTATGAGACCCGTCGCCTGGAATCGCTGCTCCAGGTCATCGCCACCGGACGCGAGTACGCACGCCGGGCGGAGCTGCTGGCGGTGGAAAGCGACTACTTCGGAGTGCTTCCGCCGGAGCCGCACAGCCGGTGAGCCCTGCGGGCTCGCCCCGGCTGCGGACTCCGCCACGGAGACAACCGCCGGTTACGAACTGGCTCGCGCCCGCCACCACCGCAGGACGCGGCTGAGGAGGTCGCTCGGCTCATCAGCGGTGTCGTCGCTGGCCGCTGTCGAGGGGGTGAGGGCGACGGGAAAACGGCTCCGTTCGGGGGCAGCCACGGGGGTGAAGGTCACCGGCAGTTCGGCCAGGGCCCGCATGAAAATCTCTTCGCGCCAGCGAAGCTCCGCGGGCGGCACCCCCAACTGGAGGTTGTGGATGCGGTCGAGCAGCCGGTTGACGCCAACCGAGACGATCTGCATCGCCAGCGAGCGGGCGGGGCAGCGGTGTTCGCCGGCGCCCCAGATGAGGTGAGCGCTGTTGTGGCCGGCCGGCAGCGACGAGCCGGCGGCGTGGCTATCGCTGGCGCCCGCCAACCGCGGGTCGGCGTGGGCGGCGGCGAAGCCCATCACCAGTGGCTCCCCGGCTCCGATGCGGGTGTGGGCCAGGGTGACGTCCCGAGTGGGGAAACGGCCCGCTAGCGCCTGAACGGGCGGCTCGGTCCAGACGACGTGGTTGATGATCTCCTCCAGCAGCACACCGCCGCTGGAGTACTCGCGGGCGACCTCCGAGTCGACCAGCAGGGTCCACAGCACGTTGCCGAGGAGGTTCGTCGTGGGCTCGTGGCCGGCACCGGAGAGCAGGATGAGCTGGTCGACGAGTTCGGAATCGGTCATGCCGGTCTCGTGTTCGATCATCCAACTCGTCAGGTCGGCGCCGGGTTCGGCCTTCTTTCGCTGGACCAGACCGAGGAAGTAGTTGCCCATCTGCGTGGCGGCATCGGAGGCCAGGGCGGGATCGGGGTTCCACATCGTCTTGGATAGGTGGCTCAGCGCATACCCGTAGGTGTCGGCCAATCCGAAGAAACGGTTCATGAGCAACGCGGGGAGCAGCGCAGCGTAGTCGCCGATCAGGTCGGCGCGGCCAGCGGCGCAGAAAGCGTCGATGAGGAGGTCGCTGGTCTCGACGATGTCGTCGTGGATGCGCGTCTCGGAAAGTCTGGCCAAGGCGTCGTTGATGGGGGCTATGAGCCGGGCATGCTCAGCACCGTCGGCGTAGAGGGCGCTGGCGCGGTAGGACATGGTGGGGCGAAGTTCCCCGTTGAGCTGCCGGCGCCCCTCGCGGATGTCCTTCCACAGGCGGGTGTCACGGGAATAGGTACTCCAGTCGCGCATGACCTCCAGGTTCTCTTCGTAACCGAGGACGAGCCACACGGCCAGGTCCGATGAGAGACGTACAGGTGCCACTTGGCCGAACCGGGAACGCAGTTGCTCCCATAGCGCGTGGCGGTCGACATTGGGGCCGCTGCCGTGGATGGGCACGGCGTTGGCCTCCAATGGGCAGGTGGGGGCGGTATCGGGTTGGTCGTCAGTCACGGTGAGCCTCGCTCCCTCAACGATCGTCGACTGATTGGGCTGATGCTCGCGCCACACCCGCTTTTCGCCATAGCAACAATCCCCCCGACAGTTACTCTTGGCTCAACACTCATTACAGAGCGTACATATCGCGGATCTGCATGTCGTCAACTCGCCTGGCTGCCGTCGGCACGCGGCATCAGCAGTGCGCGGGCACCCCAAGAGCGTGACTCGTGGTCAGCGCGCGACGCGAACGATCGTCTCTGCACCGTAGCGCCCCGCTAGCGCGTACTAAACCCGTTCCCCGCACACCGATGCTCTTATGTGAGAGGGGTTGTCATGCCAACCGGTCCCCCGCCGCAGCGCTTCGTGATCTCGCGCCTGCTCCCCCTTGCCGTGCTGACCAGCGCGTTCGTGCTGCTATGCCCGCTGGGTGCGGTGGCGGTGCCAAGCCCCCTTGGGGTGGCTGACCTGCGCGCGGATCTGCGGAGACTCCTGGCCGATCCCACGTTGGCGCACACGCGGTCCGGAGTGGTCGTGCGCAGCCGCACCGAAGGGGACGTCCTCTACGAGCACGCACCGCGCACCGCGCTACTGCCGGCCTCCACCACCAAGCTGCTGACCTCGGCGGCGGCTATGGACGTGCTGGGGGCCGACTACCGTTTCACCACTTCGGTCAGCGCTGGCACGGTCACCGCGGACGGGGTCGTGCCAGGCGACCTGTACCTCACCGGCACCGGCGATCCGACGCTGAGGGCCAGCGCCTATGCAGAGCTCGCCGAAGACGTCGCCGCGAGCGGGGTCAGCAAGGTCGCCGGGGCGGTGGTAGCCGACGATACCTGGTTCGACGGCCAGCGGCTGGGCCACCGGTGGCAAGCCGAGGACCAGCAGTACTACTACGCGGCACAGATCTCGGCGCTGACCGTGGCCGCCAACCCCGACTATGACACCGGGGTGGTGGGCGTGAGCGTCACTCCCGGCGGCGCCAAGGGCGAACCACTGGGGGTACGGCTGTGGCCACGCACCGACTACGTCACGGTACGCGCCGATACGGCTGTTACCGGCGGGCCCGGAACGCAGAGCACGCTCGACATCGCGCGCCGGCTCGGCGGCAACACCGTCACGGTCAGCGGCCAACTGCCCACGGGAGGCGCACCAGTGGAGCGGCTGCGCACCGTGCACGAGCCAGCGGGGTATGCCGCCGATGTGTTCGCCGCGGCGCTGCAACGAGCGGGGGTGGAAGTGGGCGGGGACCCCGTCCGCGGTACCGCCCCGCCCGGGACTGTCGAACTGGCGCGGCGCGCGTCGATGCCACTGGGCGAGCTGCTGGTGCCGATGATGAAGCTGAGCAACAACGGCCATGCCGAGATCCTGACGAAGGCCATCGGGCGAGAAGTCTCGGGAGTGGGCAGTTGGACGACCGGGTTGCCCGAGATCGCCACGGCACTGCGGCGGATCGGCGCGAGCACCGACGGCCTGCGGCTGCGCGACGGTTCCGGCCTGACACGAGCCAACCGGGTGAGCGCCGCTTCGGTGGCCGATCTGTTGCTGGCGGTGCGTAACGAGCCCTGGTTCGCGACATGGCGACGGGCACTGCCGGTGGCCGGTGCCGCCGACCGCATGGTGGGGGGCACGCTGCGCAGCCGCATGCGCGCCACCCCCGCCCAGGGCAATGTGGTCGCCAAGACCGGGACACTGACCGGTGTGAGCGCCCTGTCGGGCTATGTCGAGGCAGCCAACGGTGAGGAGTTGGTCTTCGCGATCATCAACAACGGCTACACCGGTGCGGCGCCTCGGCCGGTGCAAGACGCGATCGCCGTGCGGCTGGCTCGCTTCACCCGCGAGCACACCACCGGCGCTATAGCACAGCCGTTGCGGGCCGAACCCGCCACGACAGCAGTGCGGGGCTGGGAGTGTTCCTGGGCGAAAACCTGCTGACCGGCAGCGTGGGAGTGTGGCGCGCCAGGATCGACCGGGACGAACCGGTGCTGTTGTGGCCACCCCGTGTGTTCCTGGCGGGCAACCTGCACCGCCTCATGTTTAATTACTCTTAGTAGCGATCCAATCACCCAAGGAGAGGTAGTTTCGCATGCCAAGGGTCAACAAGCCCGCCACCATCCTTGCCGCAGCTACGCTGAGTATAACCGCAGGCCTGACGGGTGCCCCCGCTGCCCTGGCCGACGGCCCCAACACGCCGGCCTCGATCGTGGCCGAGATCGAGGCCCGCAAGTGGCCGGTCCTAGAGAAGGGAGACGAGAACTTCCAGGTGAAGTTCGCGGAGTACCTGCTCAATGACTACGGCTACTACCCGCACGCCCGCCCCAAGGGAGTGTTCACCGAGGATCTGGTCAAGGCGGCCAAGAAGTTCCAAAAGGCCTACAAGCTGCCGGTCACCGGCAAGATCGACGCCGAAACCTGGAACGACATGCGTGACACCTACGGCCAGGTGGGCAGGGGCAGTCGGACTCAGAAGGTGCGGGCGGTGCAGAGCGCGCTGCGCGAAGGCTACTACTACAACATCATCGTCGACGGCATCTACGGTCCCCGCACGGAGAGCGCTGTACGCAACTTCCAGTACAAAGTAGGGATCGGCGTTGACGGGATCGTCGGCCCCATCACCTTCCGGGCCCTGGTCACCGGAGGCGACTAACCACGCGCGCCACAAGAGAACAGCGGTGGCCGCACCTGCGCGGGTGCGGCCACCCGTTCGGCTGCACTCAACGGTGCACCTTGCGCATCTGGCGTTCGGCGTAGCGCTGCCCGGCAGCCACACCGAGCGGAGCGACGCGCTCGATGGCCGCCAATTCGGCGGGCGTCAGCTCGATCTGGGATGCGGCGACGTTTTCCTCCAGGTAGGAGCGGCGTTTCGTACCGGGGATAGCGACGATGTCCTCGCCTTGGGCCAGCACCCAGGCCAGAGCCAACTGGGAGGCGGTGACGCCCTTGGCTCGGGCCAGAGCACGGACCTCGTCGACCACCTCAAGGTTGCGCTGGAAGTTCTCGCCTTGGAAACGGGGAGAGTTGCGCCGCGAGTCGCCTTCGGGCAACTCCTCAGGCGTGCGGATCGCACCGGAGAGGAAGCCCCGACCGAGCGGGCTGTAGGCCACGAAGCCGATGCCGAGTTCGCGGACCGTGGCGAGGACGTCGTTGTCCTCCACGTCGCGGGTGAACAGCGAGTACTCGGTCTGCACCGCCGCGATCGGATGCTCGGCGTGGGCGCGGCGGATCGTCTCCGGGGCGGCCTCAGAGATCCCCAGGTAGGCGACTTTACCCGCTTTGACGGCCTCGGCGAGGGCTCCCCAGGTCTCTTCAATGGGCACGTCGGGGTCGACACGGTGCTGGTAGTAGAGGTCGATATGGTCAACCCCGAGTCGGCGCAGCGACCCGTCGAGGGCCTGCCGCAGGTAGTCGGGACGGCCGTTGACCCGCCCGGTCAGCGCGCCATCGTCGTCGATCTCTTGGCCGAACTTGGTGGCCAGGACGACCTCGTCGCGACGACCCCGGATGGCCGAGCCGACCAGCTCCTCATTGCTCCAGGGACCGTACATGTCGGCGGTGTCGAGAAAAGTGACCCCCAGCTCCAGGGCCCGCTCGATCGTGCGCGTGGACTCGGCGTCGTCCCGGCCGCCATAGCCAAACGACATGCCCATGCACCCGAGTCCCTGCTCAGCGACCATGAGCTGGTTACCGAGCCTACGTTGCCTCATCGTCGAGAACCCTCCAGATCCACAGCTACGGCAAGGCGCAGCCCGGTCCAGAGTCGCGCTGCCGCGTGAACCGGTGGCCGCCCCCTGCTGAACGCCCCGCGCTGTCGACGATGCGTAGCATCTGCGCGGGATTGGCTTTTTCGGTTGGCCTCGTGCCAAGCTAACCGAACTTCGCTTGTTCTCCCCGCCGGAAAGGTTGCGGGGAGGTCGCGCGGCGACGGCAGGGAGCCAACACGACTTTCCCCAGTACACCTGCCCCCTCACGCACCGGTCGCCCCGCCCCACGAGGGCGGCGATGGGTAATGTCCCAAACACGGACGGCAGTGATCGCGTCGATGTCTATGCGAAAATTTGGCTCTGGACAATGGAACCGCTCAAAAAAGCATGACCACATTCGGTCACCTCTGCGTATCCACGGTCCTTCCCCTGTCAGAGTCAGGGGCTTCCCGACGTTCGACAAATCCCCCGTGTGGAGCTACCTCCCCCATGAACGACGTGAACGACGGCTCTTCTCCGCAGGATCGCTGTCCCATCAAACACGCCACGCCACTCTACGGCGAGGAGTTTGAGCGCGACCCCTCCCAGATCTATGCTCACCTGCGCCGCAACTACGAGAAAGTCGCGCCGGTAATGCTGGAGCCCGGGGTTCCAGGGTGGCTGGTGGTGGACTACACCACCCTCGTCGCGATCTCGCGCGACCCCGTCACCTGGTCACATGACTCCCGACTGTGGAAGGACTGGGCTGAGGGTCACGTGCCCGACTCCTCCGGGCTGCTGCCGATGATGATGTGGCGTCCCAACCTGCTCTTCGCCGACGGCGAGGAGCACATCCGGCTACGCCGAGCGGTATCCGAAAGCCTGGACCGTATCGACCAGCAGCGGCTGGGCCGCGACATCCGCGCCCTCGCCAACGGCCTCATCGATCGCTTCTCAGCCAGCGGTCGGGCCGACCTGGTCAGCGACTACGCGCGGCTGCTACCGCTACTGGTGTTCAACCGGCTGTTCGGCCTTGGCGACCAGGAGGGCTACCGGCTCATGGCAGCGCTGACCGGTATCTGGGACGGTGCTGACGCCGAACGCGCCAACGCCGACTTCGAGCGCTACATGGGCGACCTCATCGCACTGAAACGGCGCGAGCCCGGCAGTGACATCCCCAGTTGGCTCATGGAGCACCGTGCCGACCTCTCAGACGAAGAACTGCTGCACCAACTGGTGATCATCATCGGGGCGGGCAACGAACCCACCTGCAACCTGATCGGCAACGCCATGCGGCTGCTGCTGACCGATCGGGAGTTCGGCGCCGACCTCACCAGCTCACGGCTACCGGTGGAAGACGCCATCGACCGGGTGCTGTGGCTGGACACCCCCATGGCCAACTACCCCTTCGTCTACCCGCGCGCCGACGTTCAACTCGGCGAGGTCACCGTCCCCGCGGGCGCCGCCGTGGGTTTTGGCCTGGCGGCGGCGAACCAGTCGATCGTGGAAAAGTACGGCGACCAGCTCGCGGTCAGCGGCAACCGGGCCCACGTCAGCTTCGGCGCCGGGCCGCACCGCTGCCCCGCCCAAGATCTGGCCCACCAAATCAGCGCGATCGGCATCACCGCGGTCATCAACCGGCTGGGCGGACTGCGCCTGACGGTGCCCGCGGAGGACCTGAGCTGGCGGTCGTCGCTGTTCGCCCGCGCCCTGGAGACCCTGCCCGTCGAATTCACCGCGCACCCCCCGCTTGAAGAAAGTGAGCCGGTATGGCAGACAACGGAATCGTCCTCTCCCCCTACGACGATGTCCACGAACAAGCGTCCGCGCTCCGAGCGCGCGGCCGGGTCGTCGCTGTGGAGCTCCCTGGTGAGGTTGGTGCGTGGGCGCTAACCCGGCATGACACGCTGCTACGGGTACTCGGTGACCCCCGCTTCGCCAAGCACCCCAGCAACTGGACGGCGTTCCGGGAGGGCCGCATCCCGGCCGACTGGCCGCTGATCTCCTGGGTCGCCGTCGACAACATGCTCGTGGCCGACGGTGAAGCGCACACCCGGCTGCGCGGCCTGGTCTCCCAGGCGTTCACCGCACGGCGGGTGGCCGAGCTGCGCCCCCGCATCGCCGAGATCACCGCCTCGCTTCTGGAGAGCATGGCCGCCCTCGACGGCCGTGGGGTGGACCTGAAGGAACACCTCGGGTTCGCACTGCCCATGACGGTCATCTGCGAGCTGTTCGGAGTGCCCGAAGAGGGCCGGGACACGCTGCACCACCTGTGCGAGAAGGTGTTCGACCAATCCATCACCCCCGAGGAGGCCGCAGCGACCCATCAAGCGCTCCAGACCTTCTTAAGCGAGCTGGTGGCGGCCAAGCGTCAGCGGCCCGGCGACGATATGGCCAGCGACCTCATCGCCGCCCACGACGCCGACGGCGACCGGCTCACCGAGTCGGAGTTGGTGTGGACCCTCATCCTGATGATCGGGGCCGGCCACGAAACCACCATGAACCTGCTCACCAACGCGGTGCGCGCCCTCCTGGAGCACCCCGACCAGCTCGCGCTGCTGCGGGCGGGCAGCCACCCCTGGAGCAGCGCGGTAGAGGAGACGCTGCGCTGGGACACCTCGATCGCCAACCTGCCGTTCCGCTACGCCATCGAGGACGTCGAACTCGAAGGCGTGCGCATCGGCGCCGGCGAGCCGGTGCTGATGTGCTACACCGCAGCGGGCCGTGACCCCGAGCAGCACGGGCCCGACGCCGACCGGTTCGACATCACCCGCGAGCAGGCGCGCAACCTGGCGTTCAGCCACGGCCCGCACTACTGCCTGGGTGCGCCGCTAGCCCGACTGGAGGTCGAGGTGGCGCTGTCGGCGCTGTTCGAGCGCTTCCCCGACCTGAGCCTGAGCGTCTCCGGCTCCGAACTCACCGCCGTCCCCTCTGTCGTCGGCAACGGGGTGCGCACCTTGCCGGTCGACTACACCCCCGCACCGGCCGGCGGCTAGCACCGCTCCCTTCCCGCCCCCGGCCCACCGTGACCGGGGGCGGTGCGGTTGGCCACGCTAGGACGCCCGCACCTTCAGAGGCTTTCTCGCCGCTCCCCTGACCGTTTTCGCGCTCCCCGCCATGGTGGAGCACCTCAGTGGGAGAAGGCACGTCCACTCCCGCCCGAGGACAACCGGGCCCTCCCATATCGCCAGGTCAAAGCAATCTCTTCACAGGTAGCATGCATATGAACACAGAAAGTGATCAATAGATGGCACAGTGAAAGGACCAGCATGCCCAAGCTCGGGACACGCGCCCCTGCCGCCCTCCTCGCCACCATCGCCCTCGCCTGCGTGTCCGGCCTCACTGCCGCCCCCGGCGCGCTGGCCGGCGGCTCCCCACCCTCCGACAGCGTCGAGACCGAACGACCACCCCGCCCCTGGCCGGTACTGTCCCACGGCGACACCGGCTGGCGGGTGACCATGGTGGAATTCCTGCTGCAAGCAGCGGGCTTCTACACGGGCGCCCGCCCCGCCGGGGTTATGGACTACGAGCTGGTGGCCGCGATCAGGAACTACCAGATCGCCCACGACCTGCCTGAGAGCGGCCGACTCGACTCCCCGACGTGGTCGGAGCTGGCCCACCGGATCGGCGTCGGCCCGGGCTCGCTGGGCCCCCAGGTCAAAGCGGTACAGAGCGGGCTCAACGGCGGCTACGGCCACGACTTGGCGGTCGACGGCATCTACGGCCCCAACACCCGCGGAGCCATCCTGCAATTCCAGCGCAGCAAAGGACTGACGCCCAACGGCGTCGTCGCCTATACGGTCTTCCAGGCCATGATCACCTGGCAGGACTAACCGCGCGGTGGCCGCTTCCGGTCCGGCGGCGCGGGGCCGGAAGCGGTCGGTGATCGAGTTTTCCCGGCCATGCGGGCGTGGGACGATAAGCCCCGAACCCTCCCCGTGCCCGAGAAAGGGCACCGTTCGGCACCGGACATATCTCTTCACATACGGAATGGAACTCTCCCCACTCATGGACCCCGACGAGACTCAGGTACTGACCAGGACCGGAGAATTCGAGGTTGCCGAGGACGCCACGAGCGACACCGGCCCCACGCCGCAATGGGAGGCCGACGCGCGCTACCGGCTGGCCGCCGCCGTTGACCGCTTCACCGCCCCACTGAACGACCTGCTGGAACGCGACGCCAACGAGGGTGACACCCGCATGTGGGTGGCCGATTTCCTCAGCGAAGGTCTGGGGTACAACAAGTATGACGCTCTGACCACGGAGTATCGCACTCAGGGCGAGTCGATCGACTACGGGCTGCGTATCCGCGGCGAACTGTTCGCCTTCCTGGAGGTCAAACGGTGCGGGCAAGACGTCGACGCCCGGAGCCTGCGCCCAGCGCGCACGAACGCGGCCGAAGAAGGGGTGGAGTGGCTGCTGCTGACCAACGGTCGAGTGTGGCGGGCCTACCACCTGAGCGACGACGACGCCGGCCCCGAACTCGTCCTGGAGGTCGACCTGTTCGGCGAGGACGAGCAGGCCACGCTGGACGCGCTGTTCCATCTCACCAGGGAGGCGGTGGCCGGCGAACGGCTGGAGGGGCTGCGCCGCTGGCACGCGGCCCTGACGGCCTCCCCACTGGCCGAGGTGCTGCTCAGTGAGCCCGTGATCGCCACGATCCGCGCCCAGGTACGCGAACGCACCGGCCACGTGGGCCACCTCGGCGACACCGACGACGTCACCCACGCCCTGACCAACGAAATCCTCCGCCGCCGCGTCACCGACTGAACACCGTCCCCCATGATCATGCCGAGGATGGCTGCTCAGCGATCCTCGGCCGCGAAAATCGCCGAGCGGCCATCCTCGTGGCGATCATGACCACCTCACCCCAGCCCCGTCACCACACGACCTCCGCATTGGGATCGGCCGAGGAGAGCCGGACACCCCGCACGCCCGGTCACGTTTCGGTCTCAGTGGTTACGGGGAGTGCTCACGAGCGTTCAGGATGGCACCTATGGCGAGTGGAGACGGGGCGTGGTGGCGCACTGTCGCCGCTGTGGCGGGGCTCCTGGGGTTGGCGGGCTCGCTCGCGCTCGTCGCCGCCGTGTGGCTGCTGACGGGGGACCTGGCCACCACCGGAAGCGCAGCGGGGCTGGTCGGGTTGGTGCTGGCGGTCATCCCCCTGGGGCTCGGGCTGTGGCGGTGGCTACGCTCATCCCGGGCCGAGAAGGCGCCCACCTCCACCGAGGTCTCCGCGGCCGCGGACGTGCTGGCGGGGCTGGCACTCGAACAGTGGCGAGAGGAAGCTCGGCTGCGCTCGTTGTACGACCCCCACCCCATGCCGGTGCGGTGGCGCCTCACCGAACGCTCCACCCTGCTGACCGACTCGGCGACGACGCCTCCCGAAGGAACCGTGTTCGACGCCGCCTCCCTGGTCGAGAGGTTCCGCGCCTCGGAAAGGCGACGGCTGGTCCTGATGGGCGGCCCCGGCACCGGAAAGACCACCCTGGCGGTGCAACTGGTGCTGCGCCTGCTCGCCACGCGAGAGGCAGGCGAACCGGTTCCGGTGCTGCTGTCGGCGGCCGACTGGGATCCCGACGAGTCTCCCCGCGTCCAGGACTGGCTGGCGCTACGCCTGGACCGGGACTATCCCGCGTTGCGCGCCACAGCGCTGGGTCCGCACGCCACCGCGAAACTGGCCGGCCGTGGCTACCTGCTGCCCGTCCTGGACGGCTTGGACGAACTCTCCGAACACAGCCGCGCGGCGGCGCTGACGGCGCTGAACCACTCCCTGGGCGAGGACTCGCTCATCCTGACCAGCCGCACCCGCGACTTCGCCCAGGCCGTGTCCCAGGCCGGCCACACGCTCACCGCGGCCACGGTCCTCGTCCCCGAACTGCTCACCCCCAAGACCGCTGTGGCCTACCTGAGAACATGCCTGCCCACCTCCCCGGGGCCGGGATGGGAACGGATCCTGCACGAGATGACCGCTGCCGCCTCCCCCGCCGCCGCGGCGCTGCGGCAGGTCTGCGCCACTCCGCTGGGGCTGTGGCTGCTGCGCGCCGTCTACGTCGACACCGGCGCTGATCCGGCCCCGCTGCTGGACTCTCACCGCTTTCCCACGTCAGCGGCGGTAGACAGCCACCTCATGGAACACGTGCTTCCCGCGCTCATCGCCACTCGACCTCACGACTCCGGCACCGCCGAACCCTTCCGTCCCCGCCGCCGCCATGACCCCGCCCAAGCGGGCCGCTGGCTGGGCCACCTCGCCCACCGTCTCAACCAGCCCCACCTCAGCGAGCGGCCACGCGAAAGCCACGACTTCGCCTGGTGGCACCTCGCCCGCCACGTCCCACCCGCCGGCACCGGCCTGCTCTGCGGAACCGTGGCGGGACTGCTGATCGGGTCCGCGATCGTACTCGCGCTCGGGACCGACGCCGGCCTCGGGACCAGCCTCGTGTTCGGCGGCGGGCTCGGCACCTTCGGCATGATTCTGGTGGTGAGCGAGTTCCCCGCGTGGACGCGGGAACCTCCGGCGGTCGCCGACCTGCGGCTCGCCGGGCGCGGGCACCTGCTCCTGCGGCTGGCCGCGCGCAACGTCCTCACGCTCGGACTCGTGAGCGGGGCGCTGGGCGGCGTCACGGGCACGACCGTGCTCGGGCTCATGACGGGAGGCTCGGGCGGGCTGGTGACCGGACTCGCGGCGGGGCTGACGATCGGGCTGGTCGTCGGCCCTCTGTTCGGACTCGCGGTCGGGCTGATCAAGTGGATCGAAACCCCGGCGCCGGAGAGCAGGGCGAACACCCCCACGGCGAGCTACCGGGCGGATCGCCGGCTGAACCTCGTGCGGATCACCGCGCTCGGGCTCGCGGGCGCGAGCGTGGGCGCTGGCGCGAGCGGACTCATGGCCGGCTCTCTGGACGAGGTGCTACGGGCGGCCGCGCTCGGCGCCACGCTCGGCAGCGTGCTCGCGATCCTGTTCGGCCGACACCGCGCGTGGCCGGCCTATCTGGGGACGGTCTGCCGACTGGCGTGGAGCGAACGGACACCGCTTCGCCTCATGTCCTTCCTGGACGACGCCCACCGGCTGGGGCTGCTGCGCGCCGTCGGCCCGATCTACCAGTTCCGCCACGCGCGACTACGGGACCACCTGGCCGCCGCCTACGAACGTGACGAACCAGCCCGCCCCCACCGCGCGTGATCGCCACGAGGCAAGCATATGCTTGCCGCCCTTCACCGCAATCGCCCGCACACTGATCTGTCACCGCAGACCCGCCGAATGAGATGAACTCTTAGAGGCGCCTTGGGCGCCCCACCCAACGGCGAACTCAGAGAGCGCTCCGGGCTTGGTCCAGGAACCAGTCGAGGACACCACCCAAGTCGGGAGCGACCTTGGGCAACAGCTCCATCGGGAACGAGGGGCGCAGGTTGACCTTGGTCTCGGGGATGTCGATATCGGGAAGCTGATTGAGCCGGGCCAACAGTTCTCGGCGTAGCGCGAGTTCGTCGAACGGTGAACGCTTACCGAGCTGCTGGAAGTTCACTTCCAGGTTGCCCGATCGTGGGTAGAACCGGAGAAATACCAGCGGACGCTCCCCCAAATCCACTTGGAGCGTGCAACTGGTCTCGTTCGCGGTGCCGTATCCGAAGTCCCCACCGTTCCCACGCCACTGGCCGAAGAGCCCTTGCACCGTGTCAAACACGAGTTCGGACTGGTGCTGGGCAAGCTGAGCTCGGAAGCTGCGTCGACGGCGCTCCTCTGGGCTAATGTCCTCCTCGTTCGATCCTGACTCCAAACCGACGAGACCAGCCAGCGCTTGGGCATCAAGACGCTGCTCCAGAGAAGCGTTGGATCCCTGGAAACACACGCCCTCCTTTTCCAGTACTTCACGGGGGGTTTCCTCACGCTCGTCGGGCCATTGGAAGCTCGACGAGATTTCGCCTTCCGAGGTGAGAACGCGGTGGGCGTTGAGCATGCCGGGGCGGCTGCTGAGATAGCCACCGACCTTGTTGGACCGGCTCCCCACCAGCCGGGCAAGATCGCCGTAGCTGGTCCAGTTGCCCGCCGGCAGTGCGGCGAGCGTGCGGCGCAGAAGCTGCCAGGCGTAGCGTTCATCCTCCAACTCCGCACCGCCCGGCAGCGGTGCCGGCCACAACCGGATCGCCTGTTTGGTGAGGCGCTCGGCACGATTCTCGACCGCTTCACGCCCCCACTCGTCGCTTCTGGCGATCTCACGGTTCATCCGCAGCGCGCTGGCGTCGAGGATCTCCTGCTTACGTCGGAACAAATGGTTGGAGAGTTGCGCGTTCTGTGCTGTCAGAGTGAGGTTGCCAAGGGTATGCAGTAGTCGAGCGTGCAGCTCTTCGGGCGTCTCGTCGCTGCTGGTCTGCCGCCTGAGCACATCGCGCCATTCGGGAGTGAGCGTTTTGGGCATGATGTGTTCGATGGTGAGCTTGGCCGCGGTGAAGTCGATCGGCTCTGGATCGTTGTAGCTCTGTTCGAGGCGTTGCAGCACGTACATCCGCTGATTGGCTCGGCCTGACCAGTAGAAGTTGCGTTCATGGACGGCTTCCGCCAAAACGCGGTCCGAGGGCCACCTGCGGCGCTCGTGTGAGAAATAACGGTGAACCGCCTCCGCCGCCGGACGATCGGTTTCGAGTTCGGTAGGGGCGGCGTTGAAGGTCCGGTTGAGCCCCTGGCTCATCACGCCGGCGATCATGCGCCTAACCAGGAAGCTCTCAACGTAGGTGAGGGCTTGGGCAACCTCCTCACTGGTGGCTCCAGCCGCGTCACGCAGCCGCAGCAGGTGCAACGCTAGCGGCTGGTAGATGGTGTTTCCCCACTCCTGGAGTCGGATGAGCACGGCCCGAAGCTCCTCATCGGACTCGTTATCCGGCTCGACCACCCGCAGCAGCAGTTGACCGAGGCGACGCAGCTCCATCAGCTCATCACGGATGGCTTCCTCGCTACGCGGACCGGCGTTTCGATGGACTTTCTCCAGCCGGCGCTGCTGATCACGGTAAACGTCGCTCTGTTTGGCCCGGTCGTCACCGCGCAGCACGAGATCCAGCCAGCCGAGTAGTTCCAGGTTCTCTGGCCCCAGCTCTTCTTGCATGGGCAGCCAAACACCCTCGTAGACCTCCTCCCCAAGATTGGGCAACAGCATGAAGACATAGTTGCGCAGCAGGTCAGTTTGGCTGAGGCCCTTACCGGTGTTGTTGAGCGACTCGAAAATGCGGAAGACGTTGTCTCCCTGGTCGGTGGTGATCTCGACGAGTGTCAGACGGCTGCTGACGACCTCCTCGACTCGCAGCAGATCCGAAAGATCGAAGTCCACCATGCGCTGCCGGAAGAAAGTGTAGGACTGACCGATGTTGTCGCTACCGCCGGCGCTGCGCTCCCGGTCGATGACGGCGGTGAAGGCGGCGCGGTCGGCTTGGGTGGGCAACAGCCGGTACCGGTCAAGCTTCTTCTTGTACTTGTTGACGAGGTAGGTCTCGTGAATGCGTTCGGATTCCTCAGGTTCCTCCTCCAAAGCGGCCACCGCGTCCCGAACGGCGGCAAGCGCGATCATTAGGGAGGTGAGCCGCTGCTGACCGTCGACGAGCAACCAGCAAGGAAGTTTGCTGTTCGACGCCGGCCCCGGGGCGAGCACCACCGAACCGATAAAGTGCTCCGGTGACGTATGCTGCGTGGAACCGTCCGCCGCATCGCTGAGAATTTCAATCTGTTCCTGCAGGTCACTCCACAACCGCTGAAGCTCGTCACGCTGCCAGCTATAGGTGCGCTGATACAACGGGACCTGGAACTGTTTGGTGCCCTCGACCATCTGCTGGAACGCGGTTTCGTCGGCTTTCATAGCTCTCTTCGTACTTCCGGAAGCGACAGGCCCCCCTCAAGCCACCGTGAAGGTGAGACATTCAATGAATTTTTCGACCATCCGGTAGGTAATGAGGGAAGTGAGGCTGAGGTGCCGGCCGCAGGGTGACCGCTCTCGGGCCCGCGCCAGGGCGAGCCAACCACACAGGCTGAAATCCCACCTTAGAGGGATTTGAACAGCTTCACGCCGAAACTGTAGAAAAGCTTCGAGAAGTCGGAGGCCGGTCGGAACTGATCGTGTCGCTCACGGACCCCCGGTGGCCGTTGTCGGTCAGTGTTGTGCATGCCACACAGCCACTGTTCGTACCGTGCGCTGCAACGATCCCGCCCACACGGCCACGGGAAACACCTCGGAGCCCGCAATAGGACCCATAGTGGCGTTTCGCTGTCACACGGTGACTCTAAGGTGATGTGCGGTCGGTGAAGACCCCCCACAGCGAGAGGTTGCCGCGTGAGCGACGGTGTGATCGATCCGAGTAAGATCGTGATTCCGGCGGTGGACCCGGATGCGATCGAGGCGGCGGGCCAGGCGCTCAAGGTCGACGGGGCCGACATCGGCCAGGCGGGCCACGATATCGCGGCCTCCTGGGCGGGGTTGGCCGAGGTTTATCACGCTCCGGAGGCCGACACTTTGCTGGCCGCGATCGATCCGGTGGCTACCGCCGGCGACGAGGTCGAGACGGCGGCCACCACGGCGGGCCAGGCGCTGGTGGACTTCGCCGCGGCGATCCGGCCTCTGCTGGCGCGCTGGCACACGCTCAAGGCCGACGCCCAGGACATGGCGGCCTTCGTCGTCGAGCATGAGGACTGGCGCAGCCAGC
>NZ_BAABDD010000046.1:0-32173 GCF_039539445.1 Salinactinospora qingdaonensis | reverse complement strand
GGACATGGTCGTCCAGATGGACATAGAGTGCGGTCAGAAGGGCGTCCAGGTTTTTGGTCACACATCGATCATGGGCGCCCTTCGCCATGTCCGCGACCGGCCACAAGATTCCCATCAACGATCTAGGAGCTGCTCAAGGGAGTCGTAGGAGCGTTGGGGGCGCGGTGCGTGGGCTGCCATGCGGTGCTCGATCTCGCAACGGGCCCGCATGACCCCCACTTGGCAGTCGTAGCTGGATACGTAGGTGTCCTCACCGCTGGGACTAGGGCGGGTCTCGCGCAAGCGTGCGGAGGCGGCGAGCCCGCTCAACTCCTCCTGGGGGTGGTCCCGGCTTTGAGCGTCACCCGGCGCAGCCACATGTTCTGGCCCGCGCTGGCCGGCTTCCCGTGGCTGTGGATGAGATGAGCCTCGCTGAGCTGGGCTCCGAGGACGATCATGTCGATACTGCTCAGGTGGGGCTGCAGGTCGACCTGATCGGTCTTTTGGGACCAGTCGCGGGGGTAATCCACAGTGACAGTGGCCTCCATCTGGGGCTGGGAGCTGTCGGTGGCACTAGCTCGAAGGTCGCTGACCTGGTGTTCAGCCCGACGGTAGCCTCGGGAGAAGAACCGTGTGTCGCTGGGGCCGAGGTAGTCGTCGATGGAACGATAGAACAGTTGGGTCTGGGGCATGGCACGACCTTTGGTGGGATCAGGCGGGGGTGTTGTCGGGAGAGGCGGCCAGAGCGCGTTCGTATGTGGCGACCAGGTCTGCGACCGAACGCACGTCGGCGATCGTGGCGCCTTGGGAGAAGGGGTCTACGCCGATGACCGCCTCGAGTTGAATGATGAGTCGCGCTAGCGTCAGCGAGTTCATGCCCAGTTCGTACAGCTCCTCCCGTCCGCTCAGAGAGGAGAGTTCTTGGTCGGGCAGTAGTTGTTTGATCTCGTTTTCCACTGCGGCGCGAACCGAGGTTTGCTCTAGCATGTGATACCTCCGTCGACGGTGAGCGTCTGTCCGGTGATGAACGAGGCCGCGGGCGAGAGCAGATAAGTGACGGCGTCAACGACCTCGTCGAGGGTGGCCAACCTGCCCAGCGGGGTGCGTTTGACGATGCGATCGCGGTTGTAGTCGGTGACCTGTGCGGTCATGTCGCTGTCGAAGAACCCTGGAACCACCGAATTGACCCGGATTCCCATCGCGCCAAGCTCACGGGCGATGCTGCGACTGAAACCGTCGAGTCCAGCCTTGGCTGCTGAGTACACCGAGACCCCGCGGTAGCCGCGGATCGCGTTGACCGATGAGATGTTGACGATCTGGCCACCTTCGTGGCGTGTCATTGTGCGGGCACAGCTTTGAGCCAAGGCGATGGGCGCGGCCAGGTTGGTGGTGAGCATCCGATCGATCTGCTCGGGGGGTGTGGTCAGCAGCAGTTCCTGGTGCAGTGAAGCGGCATTGTTGACTAAAGCGTCGATGCGCCCGAAGTGGTCGGTGACGTCGCTGGCGAAACTGCGCAGTGTCTGGGGGGAGGCCAGGTCGGCGGTTTGCCACAGGAAGGTATCGGGATGGCGCTCGCGTGTCTGGGTGGTGAAGGGATTGGCTGAGCGGCTGAATGTCGCCACCCGCCAATCCCGTTCTAGCAACCGTTCGACCAGGGCACGGCCCAGACCTCGGCTACCACCGCTGATCACGGCGACGGGCTGTTCGGAGGACTGGAGCTGGGTCATGCCGTGCTCCGGATCTTCTTGAAGCGCTCGGAGTGCTGCTGGGCTCGGGAGACCTCGATGACGACAGGAACCTTGAACGCCTCAAGGCGTTGGGCGCAGTAGCGGCCTAGCCGCTGGGCCATGGCCTGGTCGTCTTCGTCTTCCACGGGCCTGACTGTGGCTTTAACCACCATTCCGGTGACGGGGCTGGACTGGCCCGAGACGGTGGCGTCGGCGACATTGGGTGCGCTCAAGAGTACGCCTTCGACCTCGCTGGGATAGACTTTTTCTCCCGCGACATTGATGATCTCGGAGTCGCGCCCCAGGATGCGGATGTAGTCACCGTCTTGTTCCACCGCATCCTGGGTATTAAAGAATCCGTGCTCATCGAAGGGAGCCGGGGCGTTGAGGTAGCCGAGCATGGCCATCTCCGAACGGATCCACAAGATTCCTTCAACGATCTTGTAATCGAATCCGGAGCCGCCGATCTTCACCCATAGTGTGTCGTCGCTTTGTGATTTGGTCGGAAGGATTCCCAATTCGGAGAGTCCATAGGTTTGCTTGAACCGCACGTGTGGCAGAGTTGCCTTGAGCCGTTGTAGTGTCTGAAACGGCATTGGCTCAGTCCCGTAGGTTATGAGGTGAAGCGATCTTGTGTCGTAACGTTCGCAGCACCCTGAAATCAGTACCATGTTGAGAAATGTGGGGGTGGTCGGAAGAACATTCACTTCATGCTTGGCGATTGCAGCAAAAACAGATTCGGGACTACGCTCGGAGGTGGTGATAATAGCCCCTCCGTGGTTCAGCGTGTGCAGCAGGGTGTTGATGCCGCCAATATGATCGATATTGAGAAAAGAAAGTGTTCGTCGCGCCCGTTCTCGCTTTGGCTCGCCATAGCGTCCCAGCGCCTGTTCGAAATCCAATACAGAGGCTTTGCTGCGACCTGAGGATCCGGAGCTGAACAGCACCAGTCCCGGCCTGTTGTCGCTGCGCAGCCTCTCGTAGAGTTCGTGCTGGGCCTTACGCGCCGTGCGCCGGAAGTCGCGTCGGCCCTGCATACCTTCCAGTGTGATGACCACCTGGATTTGGGCGATCTCGTGAAACTCTTCACGTTTGGCCGCGGGAAGACTGGTGAGGGGAACGACAATGGCCCCCCGCTCGACCAGTGCCAGCAGACCAGCGCACGCTTGGGGTGAGAAATGCGACTCGAGCGCTACTACCTCTCCAGGGCCGACTTGATGGTTTCCCAGGTAGTCACGCCACTCATCAACCATTTCCAATAGGCGTCTATAGCTGTAGGGTTCGCCCTCAGCAACGATCGCCTCTGATTCTCCGAAAAGCGCGAGTCGCCGCAAGAACCAATGGCCCATCTTCCCTCCATGTTTTCTTTTCAAAGATCAAATTGCGATCCAACCGGCATGCAAATGGGCTGAAACCCCTCCAGAGTAGCCCGCAACCACCCCGTCGAATCAAGCACACCCAACGAAAAATCAACCAGTTAACTTAATGTTAACCACAGCAAGATCATTTTAACGCCATTGATTGAAGCATTAGTTTTACATTTACCACCCATTAATTTTTGGCACTCCCCATAGAAATACTTGAAAGGTTGGCATGAATATTCACAATCAGGCGTCGATTATGATCAAAAAAGGAGTGACTAGGGCGTTTTCAGAAAGGCGCTGGCCACAGCGGAGGGGCGGCTCTATAGGGTGGGTGGGATCGGAAGGCGCGACCGGCGCGGGAGTGAGGGGCCGGTGAAGGGAGCCAGAGGGTGATCACGCGCGTGTGGGACCGCTACGATCCGCGGCTGGATCGTAGCGCCGGAGCGTTGCTGGGGGCGGCCACGGCGTTGTGCATGGCCGGCGCTGCGCCGGCTCAGGCGCAACAGCTCGTTGAGCCTAAGCGGGAGGGTGGCCCGGCGCGGCGGCTGGCGTGGCTGGTCGAACAGGTGTTGATCGGCCTCGACGACGATGCTGTAGGGGCGGTGGGGGCCGACGAGCAGGAGCGGTCCTGGGCGCTGGCGCTGCGTCGCACGGTCGCTGAGGGCGTGGTGGTCCCACCGGCGGGGGAGGTGGCTGGTGCGCGGGGTGGGGCGTGGCGGGTGGTGGCCGAGACGCCGGTGCCTGAGCTGGTGCCGCGACAGCGGCGGTTTCCGTGTGGCCACTACGAGCATGCGGTGCGCGCGGCCCAGGTGGTGGGGGGTCAGGAGGCGGCGATGTATGCCGGGGCGCTGGCGGGGGCCCGCTGGGGCGCTTCGGGGGTGCCGTTGGCGCCCCAGCGTGAGCTGGCCCGCCAGGTGGCGCCGCGCCGGCTGGTCACGGCTGCCCTGGCGGCGGTGTGTGGGGTCGACGCCGACCAGTGGCCCCATCGAAGGTCGATGAGCCGCGCTGAGGACGAGGCTGGGCACGAGGTTTTTGGCGTGGCCCATCCCCACGATGCGGGGGTGGTGCTGTCGACGTTGGAGTATGTGCGGCTGCGGGAGGACTTCGACGCGGTGGTGTCGCTGTGCCGGGTGGGCAGCGCCGATATCCCAGAGCGGGTGGCTGGCCCGGATCGGGTGGAGGTGTGGCTGGCCGACCATCCCGGCGTCAACGCCAACCTGCACTTCGTGATTGACCAGGCGGCGCAGACGGTGGCGGCGTTGCGCGCCGAGGGCAAGCGGGTGGCGCTGCACTGCGCGGCCTGCCAGTCGCGCACGCCGGCGGTGGCGGCCCACTACGCGGCGCTGGCGTGCGGGGCTGAAGTGGTCGCGAGCTTGCGCCAGGTGATCGAGACCGTGGCCGGTCACCTGAACAATCCCGAGCTGGCCGGCACCAGCGCGGCCTTGCACGGGGTGGAGCTGGACGATCCCGCCGCGGTTTTGTTCCCCGACGGGCTGCCTGTGCTCACGCGCACGCCGCGCACCTAGCGCGGTCGGCCGCCGGAGGGCTGGTCTGGCCGGCGGGGGGCAAGGCGGTGGGCCGCGATGGCAGGATCGCTGTCATGTCGATGCGGGAGTTGGTGGTGCTGGGCACCTCGAGTGCGGTGCCCACCAAGCGGCGCAACCATAACGGGTATTTCTTGCGGTTTGACGGCGAAGGGGTGGTGGTCGATCCGGGGGAGGGCACGCAGCGTCAGATGCGGTTGGCGGGGGTGTCGGCGCATGACGTGACGCGGGTGTGTGTAACGCATTTCCATGGGGATCACTGCCTGGGGCTGCCGGGGGTGGTGCAGTGGATGGCCCGCGACGGGGTGGAGCGCGAGGTGCCGGTGGTGTTTCCGGCGGCGGGGTATCGCTATTGGGAGCGGCTGCGGGCGGCCTCGTGGGCGGTGCCAGCGGCGCGAGTCGTGGCGGTGCCGGTCGCGGGGGAGCAGTCCTGGGTGGGGGCCGCGACGGGACTGGCGGTGCAGGCGCTGCCGTTGCAGCATCGGGTGCCCACCTATGGCTACCGGCTGGTCGAGCCCGACGGGGTGCGGATGGTGCCGGAGTTGCTGGAGCGCCATGGGGTGGGCGGGCCGACGGTGGGGCGGCTGCAACGGCAGGGGTGGGTGGTCAACGAGGTGGGGCAGCGGGTGGAGTTGGCGCAGGTGAGCCGGCCGCGGCCGGGGCAGGTGGTGGCGTTTGTCATGGACACTGAGGTCTGTGACAACGCGGTGCGGTTGGCGCGTGCGGCGGATCTGTTGGTGATCGAGTCGACGTTTTTGCGCAGCGAGGAGGCGTTGGCGCGCCGGTATGGCCATCTCACGGCTGAGCAGGCGGGCCAGATCGCGGCTGCGGCGGGGGTGCGTCGGGTGGTGTTGACCCATTTTTCGGAACGCTATGGCGACGGTGACGACGCGCGCTTCGCCGAGGAGGCCGCGCGGGCGTTTGGCGGGGACATTGTGGTGGCCGCCGATTTGGATCGCGTGGCGTTGCCGCGGCGGCGGTGAGCGCCTCCCTGGCCGGCACTGGGGTGACGCAGGGTCGTGGGGGCAGGGAAAGGCGGGATGCACCCCCACTCCCCCCAACCCACCCTAAAACCAGACAAGCGTAAATTTTCTTGCTTAAATATGGCCGAATAGCCATGAGAGTCATGAAACACCACCAAGTGCGTGATATGGTGCGCAGTTGCGTGGTTGTGTATTCCTCCCCCCGGTGGTGTGCATAGGCTCACCCCGATATCACTGTGCGTGACTATTGCACGGTGGTGTCGTTTCTCCACCCCCTGTCCCGGGTGGGGCTCGGCCCATAGCGCGCCACCACCACCGGTGGCTGCCGCGACGTGGCGCCGCTGTTTTGTCGCCGTTCAAAGGACTGTTGTCGTGGGCACTCATCGGCCCCTGCGCCAGCGGCTGCTGGCGCGCATGCGCTCCAAGCGATTCATCGTCGTCACCGCCGCCACCGGCGCGGTCGTCATCGCCGGCGGCGCTGCCGGCGCCGCGGTCACCGACTTCTCGCCGGCGCCCCAATCAGCAACCAGCCAGGTCAAGCCGCCCCACGCCGCCACCTCCGCGCCCAGCTCCTCGGCCTCACCCGACCCCGAGGCCCGCGAACAGGCCCGCAGCCAAGCCAAGGAACAACGCCAGGCCGCCGCCGAGCAGGCCCACCAGGCCGCCACCGGTGCCCTCCAGCCCGAACAGCGCCAGCCCGAGCCCACGCCACAAGCCGACTCCGGCGACTCCAGCGAGAGCGGCGAGGCCGGTGAAGCCGAGGGGGGCGCGGAGCTGTCGGCCACCGGCCAAGGCGGCCAGTGCGAGGCCTCCATGTACGGCCAAGGCCAGCAAACGGCCTCGGGGGAGTACTTCGACCCCAGCGCGATGACCGCGGCCCACAAAACCTTGCCCTTCGACACCATGGTGCGGGTGACCAACACCGCCAACGGCAAGTCGGTGACGGTGCGCATCAACGACCGCGGCCCCTACATCCCCGGCCGCTGCATCGATTTGTCCACCGCCGCTTTTGAACAGATCGCCCCGCTGAGCGCCGGCGTGGCCGACGTGCAGTGGCAGATCGTGCAATAACGACGCCCGATCCCCACCAGGTGGGGGCGCAACCGCCCCCACCTGCCCCACTGCCCCCACCTCGCGCCGCCGACCGTGGCACAATGCCCGCCAAGATCGACACGGCACAACGGCAGAAGGGGCGCTGGTGTTTCAGACCGACTCCGGGTGGGTGATCTCTCCCACCGACCTGGTCGACGCGCTGGAGTGCGACCACCGCAGCGCCCTCAAAGCCGCCCGGGCCGCCGGCGACCCCACGGTGGCCGCCCCCACCGACGTCGACGCGCTGGTGGCCGCCGGCGGCGCCGCCCACGAGCAGGCCCACCTCGACCACTTCACCGAGGTGTTCGGCTCCGATGTCGTCACCATCGCCGCGCCCGAAGCCACCCACACCAGCCTGACCCAGGCCGCCCACGCCACCACTGAAGCGATGCGCGCCGGCGCCCCGGTGATCTACCAGGGCTGCTTCTACCTGCCCCTGCAACCGGGGGTGCACTTCCACGGCCGCGCCGACTTTCTCATCTGGGCCGGCCTCGACCCCCACACCGGCCAGCCCCGCCCAGAGGCCACCGGCTACGAGCCCTGGGACACCAAACTGGCCCACCACCCCGGCCCCGGCGCGATCGTGCAGCTCAGCGCCTACGCTGAGGCGCTGACCCAGCTCGATGTGGCCACTGGCGAGCACATGTACCTGCTCACCGGCGACCACCACACCCACGTCCACCGGGCTGCGGAGTTCACCCCGCTGCTGGCGCGGCTGCGCCAGCAGCTCCTACACCGCCTCGCCGGCCCGGTCACCGCCCCCCACCCGCTGTGGGGCGAGCCCCGCCCGGCCTGTGAGGGCTGCGGCTATGCCACCTGGTGCGCCCACGGCCGCGCCCAGGCCCGCCACCTGTCGCTCGTGGCCGGCATGCGCAGCGACCAGGCCACCAAACTGCGCCAAGCCGGCATCGACACCATCGACGCCCTGGCTCGCGCCCACGAGCAGGACCGGCCGGCCACGGTGGCGCACCACACCTTCACCCGGCTGCGCGACCAGGCCGCGCTCCAGGTCCGCCAAGACGCCACCCGCACCGCCGACAACCCCCAAGGCGAGGTCATCGCCGAGGTCTATGACCACGCGGGGCTGGCGATGCTGCCCGAGCCCAGCCCCGGCGACATGTTCTTCGACATGGAGGGCTTCCCCTACTACGACGCCGGCGACGGGCGCGGCCTGGAGTACCTGTTCGGGGTCGTCACCGGCGACACGGCCACCCCCGGCAGCGACGCCGGGGAGCATTTCCACACGTTTTGGGCCCACAACCGCGCCCAAGAAAAGCAGGCCTTCGAATCCTTCGTGGACTTCGTGCTGGCCCGCCTGGCCACCTACCCCCAGGCCCACATCTACCACTACGCCTCCTATGAGGCCGACCGGCTGAAACTGTTGGCGGCCACCTTCGCCACCCGCGAAGCCGAGGTCGACGATCTGCTGCGCCGCAACCGCCTCGTCGACCTCTACACCGTGGTCCGCGCGAGCCTGCGGGTCTCGCAGCGCTCCTACTCGATCAAATACCTCGAACCCCTCTACGGCGGCGCGGGCCGCCACGGGCAGGTCACCACGGCCACCTCCAGCATCGACACCTACGCCGCCTGTGTGGCCGCCTGGCAGGCCGGCGACGACGATCACGCCCACCACCTGCTGTCCACCATCGCCGCCTACAACCGCGACGACTGCGTGTCGACCGCACGGCTGCGCGACTGGCTGGAAAAGCAACGCATCGACCACGACGTGCGTTGCCGCCCGGTGGCCCAAGGCGAACTCGACGCCGAGGAGGCCAGCCGTTCACGGGAGGCGGCCCAGCGCCGCGCCGACATCGAGGCCCGCCAGCAGGCGCTGACCGAGCCGCTGCTGGCCGGCGTGGCCGCCCACGCCGACCAGCGCGACGAGCAGGCCCAGGCCCGCGCGGTCTTGGCGGCGCTGGTGGGCTACTACCGCCGTGAGGAGCGCCCAGCCTGGTGGGAGTACTTCCGGCGCCTGGCAGCACCGCTGGAGGAGCTGGAGGCCGACCACGACTGCCTGGTGCCGCTGGGGGGCCAAGCCGGCGCCTGGCAGGAGCCCACCGGACGCCAGCGCAAGGCCCGCCGCGAGGTGCGGCTACGCGCCGACCCCTCCCGCCCCCACCCCTTCACCGCCGGCGAGCAGGTGCGACTGCTCTACCCCAGCCCGGCCGGCCAGCCCGCCCAGGTGGTCGACGCCCAGGTGGAACGCGCCACCGCCGAGCGGGTGGAGGTGGTCGAACGCGGCGAGCCCACCACCACCTACACCCGACTGCCGGTGGCGGTGCTGCCGGGCCCGCCGGTACGGGCCACCCCCAAAGACACCACGTTGGCGCAGTGGACCGAGAACCTCGTGGCCCACTTGGGCTCCGGTGACAGCGCGGCCCTGCCGGCGCTGGCCGGCCTCGACGTGGCCCGGCGCGCCTGCCCGCGGCTGCGCACCCGCACCGGCCTGCCCCGGCCCGAGGAGCGCGACCACGACCTGGTGGCCACGGTCATCGACGCCGTCGACGACCTCGACCACTCCTATCTGGCGGTGCAAGGCCCACCGGGGGCGGGCAAAACCTACCTGGCCGCCCAGCTCATCACGCACCTGGTGGCCGGCGGCCACACGGTGGGCGTGTGCTCGACCAGCCACAAGGCCATCGAGAACGTGATGGCCGCGGCGGCGCGAGCCGCAGCCCAGGCCGGTTGGGAACTGCCCGCGGCCAAACGCCCCGGCCCCAACAGCGATACCGAGACGGCGTGGGATCAACCCGCCACGGTGCGCGACCTCACCGCCTGGCGCGCCCGCCGCGACGGCGGCTACCTCCTGGGCGGCACGGCCTGGAACTTCGCCAACCCGATGCTGGTGGGCGACCCGGTGGAGACTCTGATCGTCGACGAGGCGGGCCAGTTCGCGCTGGCCGACACCCTGGCGGTCTCGGCAGCCAGCCGCAACCTGGTGCTGCTGGGCGACCCCCAGCAGCTTCCCCAGGTGGTCCAAGGCAGCCACGCCGAGGGCGCCGGCGCCTCAGCGCTGGAGCACCTGGTGGGCGAGGAGGGGATCATCGACGCCGCACGCGGCTACTTTTTAGACCAGACCCGCCGGATGCATCCCCGCGTGTGCGCGCCGGTGTCGCAGTTGTCCTACCGCGGGCGGCTGCGGTCCCACCCGGTGGCCCACCAGCGTGACCTGGTGGGCCACCGGCCCGGCCTGTACCGCTGCGAGGTCGACCACACCGGCCGCGCCACGCACAGCCCCGAGGAGGTCGAGGCTGTGGTGGGGTTGGCCGGGCGCCTGGTGGGGGTGGAGCTGGTGCAGCCGGGGGAGCCGCAGCGGCGGCTGTGCGCCGCCGACATCATGGTGGTGGCGCCGTTCAACCTACAGGTGCGTGCGCTGCGCCAGGCGTTGGCCCAGGCCGGCCTGGAGGGGGTGCGGGTGGGCACCGTTGACCGGTTCCAAGGCCAGGAGGCGCCGGTGGTGCTGTGTTCCATGACGGTTTCCAGCGCTGCCGACGTCGCGCGGGGCCTGGACTTTGTGCTTTCGCGCAACCGGCTCAATGTGGCGCTGTCGCGCGCGCAGGTGGTGGCGGCGCTGGTGTATGCGCCGGGCCTGGCCACGGCAGCGCCTCGCTCGGTGGCCGAACTGCGCGCGCTGGCCGGTTTCGCCGGCGTGTGCGCGCAGGCCCGGCCCATCGAGGAGCTTTAGGCCGACCCGCTGGAGTGCACGCCGGGGATGGCGTTGTTGCGGAAGGCTTCGACGAACAGCCGGTGGTCTTCGCGTACGTTGGCGGCGTAGTCGTGGGCGAAGCGCGTCATCGCCGCCACGAACTCCTCTTCGTGGCCGCCCAGGCGTTCCATGATGGCCTGCTCGGTTTGGAAGGGCACCAAAGTCCGGTCGGAGTCGGCGTCGGAGACGCAGTGGGCTTTGGCGGTGGCTCGTCCCAGGTCGCCCAAAACGGCGGTGATCTCGTCGGGTTCGGTGAGCTCTCCCCAGTCCAGGTCGGAGTTGTAGGGGGAGAGTTCGGCCACGACGAAGCCGACCCCGTCGATGTCGGTGTGGCCCAGCAGCGGGTCGGCGTGGGCTTGCAGTGCCCGCTGGGATTCGGCGGTGCGGTGGCCGTGGTGCTCGAAGTAGTCGGCGATGCGCTGCTCGGTGACGACGCGGGAGGGGGCGGCGACGTTGCCTTGCTTCATCGACAGCACGATGTCGTTGTCGAGGGCTTGGGTGTAGCCCTCGATGAGGATGTTGTAGGCGGGCAGCCCGGCGCTGCCGATTCCGAACCCGCTGCGGCCCACGATGTCTTTGACGGTGTAGGCGATGCCCTCGTAGCGCTTGTCGTAGGGGATGGTCTGCTGGTAGCGCTCGAATGCGGCCAGCACCTGGGCGCGTTCGCTGTCGTCGAGGCGCCGCACTCCGGTGCCCTCACGGAAGCGCCGTTCGTAGCCGTCGATGACGGTCACCGAGTCCAGCAGCGACACCCGGCTGCGCATCCGCGCCTGCTGGAGCACGTCGTGGATGACCCCGTCGGCGTTGTCCAACCCCAGGGAGAACACGTCGTCCTCGCCGTGGGTGGCGAAGTGGCGCACCTGGTCGATGTAGGCGCGCACATACCGGGGCACGATGTGGGCGATGTCGTCGTCGGAGAGGGCTTTTTGCCAGGCCAACAGGGCGATGCTGGCCACGAAGCGCTGCACGTCCCAGGTGAAGTGGCCCACGTAGGCTTCGTCGAAGTCGTTGACGTCGAAGATGAGCCGGCCCTGGCCGTCCATGTAGGTGCCGAAGTTCTCGGCGTGCAGGTCACCTTGGATCCACACCCGCGAGGTGCGCTCGTCGGCCCACGGGTCGTGCAGTTGGGCCATGTCGGCGAAGAACAGGCACGCGCTGCCGCGGTAGAACGCGAAGGGGTCGGCGGCCATCTTGCGGAATTTGGTGCGAAACGCACTGGGGTTGGCCTCCATCAGGTCAGCGAAGGCCTCCACCAGGGTGGTCACGATGCGTTCCTGGCGCTGCTCGGGGGTCTGCGTCCCCCAGGATTCCGGGAAAGTGATCATGCTTCCTATCATGACCGCTTTAGAGGTGAGGGTGCAGTATCACCGGATAAGTCAGGGGTTTCCGGGGGTAAACACTCCGGGGCGTTGCAGCGGCGCACCCACCACGGGCCGCCGGCGACTAGGCTAGCCGAGGCGCAGGTGCTGGGGAGGAGCGATGTCGCCTAAGAAGAAGAAAAAGACGGCTCGCGCGCACGGGCGCGCGGCCCCCGCGACGCCGATCCCGCAAGTCCGTCCCGTCAGCCGCACCCCGGTGGTCCTCGATGCGCCACGCCGCTGGCCGGTCGTGGCGTGGGTGGTACTGGCCAGTGTATGGCTGCTGGGTTCGGCCCTGTTCGCCCTGCTGTATCTGGCCGAGGGTCTGGCGCTGGTCTCGGCGGCGGCCACCGGCTCGGCCGGCCAGCAGGCCCGCCAGACCACGGCGACCTACCTGGCGGCGCTGGTGGGGTGCGCGGTGGTGGTGCCGCTGGCCGGCGCCGTGGTGGGGCTATGGCTGCGCCGCTGGGTGGCCGCCGGCCTGTTCGCCGCCGCGGTGGCCTTCTCCGCGCTGCTGCTGTTGTCGCTGGCCAGCCCCCTCGACATACTCACCGCGATCGGGCGGGCCTTCGCGTGAGCCCCACGCCCCACCTCAATGGCCGCAGCCGGTGCCGCCGTGCAGACCGTCGCGCCCAGCACCGGCGGAACCGGTGCAGGAAACGCGAAAAAACGTGTCCTGCACCGGCGCCGTGCGGCGCGGCCATGCGCCCCCGGGCGGGGCCTTCCCGGGGCCACACTCATCGCCGCCCCACGGGGTGGTCTCAGGCGGGGCGGGAGCAGGCGACTTCGGCGAGGCTTCTCCACCGGGGCGGCGGGGTCGCCCCGGTGGGCCGATACGCCAACACATCACCACGAAGGGTGACCTCTTCGCCTCAACCAACGAACTGCCGCCGCCCCCGTATCACGTGGACAGGAGGTCGTCGCTCACCATGAGCGAAATGGCGCAGATGGTGCCCGCCGCAGTACGCGAGCGGCTGGCCGCCGGCGCCCACAGTGTCCTGGTGGATGCCGCGGCCCTGGATGCGGTGCGCCAGCGCTTCGACGCTGAGCAGGCCCAAGCCCTGGGACGCTACCTGGCCGCGGCCCAGTCCCCCAACACGCTGCGCGCCTACCGTTCGGACTGGGTGGCCTTCACCGCCTGGTGCGCCGCCGAAGGGCGCCGCGCTCTGCCGGCCGACGCGGTGGACGTGGCCGTGTACCTGGCCGCAGCCGCCGAGACGCGCCACAGCGACGACACCGGCCGGTGGGCGCTGTCGGCGGCGACCCTGGAGCGCAAGGCCGCTGCGATCGCCGCGGTGCACGCCGCCCAAGGACTAGCCTCCCCTACCCGCGCCGATGTGGTGCGCATGACGCTGCGCGGCATCCGGCGGCGCCGCCGCAGCCCCCCACAGCGCAAGCGCCCCCTCCTGCTGGAGACGTTGGAGCGGCTGCTGGAGCAGCGTCCCGGCCCGGCCTACCCGGGGGGCGTGGCGCGGCTGCGCGACACGCTGCTGCTCCTGGCCGGCTTCGCCGGAGCGCTGCGCCGCAGCGAGCTAGCCGCCATCAGCTACGACGATGTCGTCTGCGACCACGACCTCAGCACCGGCGATCCGCTGCTGGTGGTCAGCCTGGCAGCGACCAAAACCGACCAGCAGGCCCAGCACGGCCAGCGGGTGGCGCTGCCGCGCGGGCGCCGCGCGGCCACGTGCGCGGTGTGTGCCTTCGCCGCCTGGTCGCAGGTACTCCAGGCCCACCGCGACGGCGGCACAGCGGCGGTGCGTGCCGTAGTGGAACAAGCCGCCACCGCCGTCGACGACCACGAGCACGTGTGCCACACCTACGCCGGCACCGACCTGGCCGATGGCAGCGCCCGCGCGCTGTTTCCCCCCGTGAGCCGCCACGGCCACATTGGGCAGCGCCCCATGTCGGGGCGGGCTGTGGCCGAACTGGTCAAACGCTACGCCCAGCGGGCCGGGCTGGACCCCGACGCCTTCGGGGGGCACTCGCTGCGCGCCGGGTTTGCCACCCAGGCCGCGCTGGGCGGCGCCAGCGACCGCGAGATCATGCGCCAGGGCCGGTGGAGCAACCCACGCACCGTGCACGGCTACATCCGTACCGCCCACCCGTTGGAGGACAATGCGGTGACGCGCCTGGGCCTGTGACCCACACCTGTCTGGATTGTGGAAAAATGCCTGGGTGATCGATGCGTTTCGTGCCGCGTTTCAGGAACTGATCGACGCTTCCGTGGCCGGTGACGTCCACCGGATGGGCCCGGCCGTCAGGGAGGCCAACGAGCTGGCGTCACGGGTGCCCGTGGAGGAGCGCGAGATCGCGCTGGACGCCCTGGCGCCGATCTTCGCCGGCCACTACCTCGCCCCGGGGCTGGCCGCCGACTTGATGGTGGTGGCCGGCGCGCTGGTGGAAAAAGGCACCCGCGCCGGCGAGACCGGCGTGGAGGTGCTGCGCCAACTGCGCGAGACCGGCCGTTCGGCCGGGGTGTTCTACCACGCCTGGGAACGCACCGGCGGCGGCACCCCACCCGACCCCGACGAGGTCAGTGCCGCCGACGAGCAGCGCGTCGCCCAGGTGCTGGGGGAGGAGGCGCCGGCGGCCACGCGCGGCTGGTGGACCGCGCGTCGCTACGGGTTGGCGGCGCGCACCATGCTGTGGGACGCCGACGTGCGTGCCGCGCTGCGCGAAGACGACGACATGCGCGCCGACCTGCTGGCGGTGGCCGGCCGGCTCGGAGAGGTGCTCAGCGAGTACGCCGAGATCACCACGCTGCTGCGCATGGCCGAGGTGGCCTCGGCGCTGGTCCTCGACCGCGACTCCCGACGCGGTTTCCACGTCAGCTTCGACGGCATCGCCGACAACGCCCAACTGCACCTGCTGTTGGCCAACGCGCTGGTGGGCTCCACCGGCCAGAATCTGGCTGGCCAACGCCCTCGCCCGGAGTGGGTGGCGGCCTTCACCGACGGCGACAACGACGCCTACACCCCTCTGCAAGGATGGTGGACCCTGCGCGCCGCCGACGGCTCCCGGATCTCCCACGAGGGCTGCCCGGCCGACATCCCGGCCACGGCCGGGCAGCGGGTAGTGGTCTTGGAGCAGCCGCCCGACCGGCGCACGTGGCGTTCGGGGCGGCGCTATGCCCACCTGGCGGGGCGGTTGTGGGTCGACGACGAACTCAGCGGTGACCACCTGGCCGCCTGGTGGCGCCACATCGATGGCCCCGAGGCCGAGCCGGTCGCCGCTGCGACACCGGTGGAGGCCGCTGCGGCGGCGCCCACCGCTGCGGCGCCGGTGGCGGTGCCGGCGTCCCCGACGCCGCAGCGGTCCGAGGAGCCGGGGACGCCGCCGGGGGCGGGGTTGTTGCCGCGCCTGCCGCCGGGGGTGGCCGACAGCGCCGGCTGGCGCTCGCGCTAGCGGCGGCCCGGGCTACGCGCAGCCAGGTGGGCCGCCGTGGCCGCCGGGGGTGGCGCTACGGCGGCCCACCTGGGCAGTCCAGCGCCTGGGGCGCCGGGCTCACATAACCGCGCGCTGGGTGTGGCTCGGTGCGGGTTCCTCGCCGTCGTCGTCTTCGTCCTCGTCGTCGTAGAAGTCGTCGAGGTAGTCGTCTTCTTCGTGGGCGGCGTGGGCGCCGCGGGGGCGGTAGCTCTGCCAGCGCGAGGGCAGCAGCAGCGGGATGAGCAGTGCGGCCCCAACCGGGACATAGACTCCCAGCGACAGCAGCGTGGTGGCTCCCTCCAGGCCCGGCACGGGGGCCGGCAGGGGGAGCGTGTCGATGAGGTCGGTGCGCACGATGTGGACGGCACTGGCGCCCACGAGCAGCAGGCCCGCGATACCCGGCACGAGCGGGGTGAGCCGGGGCGCGGCCAGGGCCACGGACACGATCAGTGCGAGTGTGCTCAGCGCGGCGACGGTGGTCAGGCCGCTGAAGCTCAGGAAGGTGCCGTTGTAGCCGGCGATGGTTTGCAGGCGGGGCAGGGCCCATCCCATCCCGAGGAGGATGGCGGGGGCGAGAATGAGGCCGACGACGAAGCCGACAAGATGCCGCATGGGTGTCTCCTCTCACAATTGACCAGAAACCATACCGACAAACGCAAAAAAAGGGCATCTCGGACAGCCTGGTGTTGGTGACCGCCCCCACCGGCGAAGCCCCCGAACTCGCCGTCTGCTCACCCCAGCAGCCCCGTCAGAGGCCGCCCCCATCCCCCCGTAGTTCACCCACCCCACGGGCCGCGGCCGAGCTACGGGGGTCGTTAACGAACGTGGCGCCAGTCGCACACGAGAGAGGCCCACCGTGATCGTCCCGCTCTCACCGGCCTCCACCACGCTGGAGCTCTATGGGACGACAGACGGTGGGTATGGACGGGCGCGTCGGGCACGGGAGTGTGTTCGACGGCGAACAGACCGAAGGGCGGGCAAGCGCGCCACGACGCTGGGGAGGCACTGGCTGCTGCCAGGACTACACATCGCCGGGATCGTCGTCTTGGACGTCGCCGAGCTGATGGGGCCCGCCGACCTCAACACCACGCGGCGCTAAGCCTTGCCCACCGAAGCCGACGAGTCCGCCGCCTCCCACCGCGCTCGTCGGCGGGTCAGGTGGCGCCGGGCATGAGACCGACACCGTTGCCCACGCCGTCGGCGTCGGCTGCTGCCAGGACGGCCTCGATCAGGCCGGGGAAACGTGTGTCCAGGTCCTCGCGGCGCAGCCGGACGAAGCAGCGGGTGCCCTCCTGGCGGGTACGGGTCACGCCCGCGTCGCGCAGTACCCGCAAATGGTGGCTGAGCGTCGACTTGGCCACCGGCGCCCGTAACGCGCCCCAGCCTCGCTCGCTGCCGTCGGCCAGTACCCGCACCAGCCCGATGCGCACAGGGTCACTGAGCGCCCCCATGACTTCAGGCAACGCCACGTCCTCGGTCGCCGGATGGTTTGCTCTCCTCATATCCCCATGCTAGCTTGTTCGATATTCGACGAACAACGAACAAGGGGGCGGGTTGACCACACCACACCACCACCAGCAGGAGCAGGAACGCTTCAGCGGGCGGGTCGCAATCGTCACCGGCGCAGGATCGGGCATCGGCCGCGCCACCGCGATCGCCCTGGCCCACGCCGGAGCCCACGTCCTGGGCGTGGGCCGGCGCCGTGAGGCACTGACTGAGACCGCCGCCCACCACCCCGGCATCGCAATCCACCCCGCCGACCTGCGTTCCCCCCAAGCACCCGCCGAGGTCGCCGAAGCCGCCGCGTCTCGCTGGAGCCGCATCGACCTACTCGTCAACAACGCCGGCGCCACCGCGATGATGCCGCTGGCCCACACCCAGGCCGCCCGCATCACCGACCTGTTCGCGCTCAACGTCACCGCTCCTAGCCTGCTGGCCGCCGCAGCCCTGCCCCATCTACGCCTTCAGCGAGGCACGATCGTCAACGTCTCCAGCACCTACGGCCACCGGCCGCTGCCCGGCGCCGCCCACTACGCCGCCTCCAAAGCCGCCATCGAACACCTGACGCGCTCTTGGGCCCTCGAACTCGCGCCTGAAGGCGTGCGCGTCAACGCCCTGGCCCCAGGCCCCACCGAGAGCGAAGCACTGTCGGCCGCCGGGCTGCCCGAGGCCACCGTGCGCCAGATCAAGGAGACCGAAGCTCAGCAGATCCCGCTGGGCCGCCGCGGCGCGCCCGAAGAAGTCGCCGAATGGATTCTCCGGCTCGCCGACCCGGACACCACCTGGCTCACCGGCCAGGTCCTCACCATCGACGGCGGTCTGGACCTCACCTGAGGCACAGGGCGGGGGCCCACGCAACGACCTCGTCGGCGATGCACGCCCCGGCCGCGGGAAAAGCGTCCGTGCCGTGTGTAGTCCTGGCAGCAGCCAGTGCCTCCCCAGCGTCGTGGCGCGCTTGCCCGCCCTTCGGTCTGTTCGCCGTCGAGCACACTCCCCTGCCCGACGCGCCCGTCCATACCCACCGTTGCCCCCGGCCCACCTCGGCCACCTCTTCTCACGCGCCCGGCCACCCCCAAGACCACCGCCACCTGCCTGTCCTGGCGCCCGCGGTGTTCCAGGCGGCGATAGCGCTCTTTGCCGGGCCGTACGAAGAGGCACCGGCGCCCGCGCCGCCCAGGACCACCACCGGGGTGGCCCCCGGACCAGGCCGAGGGCGGTCGCCACCGGCCGAGCGTGCGCCGCTTGCCACGGAAGGCAGGCTTAGCCCTGGGCCACCTCCAGGCCCGCCGCCGGCCAGCCGTGCTCAAGATAGACCGCGCTGGAGGTCGCCAGACAGGCCCGCACCCGCCGCAGCATCGCCGCCGGCACATAGGAGCCCAGCTCGGCTACCGCCACCAACGCCACGTCACTGAGCTCGCCTACGGCCAGACGCACATCGCCCACCCCCCGCCGCCCCATCTGGGCAGCGAACACGAAAACCGTGGCCGCCCGCCCATCGGGGTGCAGCCTCGGCGGCATCCAATCCACCCCCGCCAGGCGGGTCACCACCGGAACGAACCCGATCTCCTCAGCGCACTCCCGCCGGCAGGCCGCCAGCGGCGACTCGCCCTGCTCAATCACCCCACCGGGCAGACTCCACCCCGGCTTGTAGGTGGGTTTGACCACCAGCACCCGCCCCGCGCCATCACACACCAGCGCCGTGGCCGCACCCCGGCTGCGCGGCAATGATTCAAAAAACGCCCGCTCGCCCTGCTCATCGACCATCCCCTCAGCATCGCACCCAGACGCCACCCCCACATCCTCACCCGTGTTCAGAGGGCCGCTGCCCCCCGCCGCACTCGTCTCCCAACCGCACCGCCACCACATCAGCAGCATCGGCCACGATCCGCGTAAACACCTCCGGCTGATCCAGACTCACCATGTGGCCCGCCCGCGGCACCACCAGCAACCGCCCCTGCGCGCACACATCCAAAAACCGCTGCTCATGAATCCGAAAATGGTCCCGCAACCCGTTGACCAGCCACACCGGCCCCGGATAGGACCCCAACAGCCCCAACGCATCCATGTCGGCGATCGCGTCGATCACCGACCGCGCCGCCTCCATGGCCAACCCGCCGTCCAACACCGCCGCCGCCCCGTCGGCGGGCAACATCATCCGGTGGAACCGCTCGTTGACCGCCTGCCCCCGATCGGGCAGCCGATCCAACAGCGCCGCCGGAATCCGATACATGTGCGCCAAGGCATTGACCGGCCGCGCCGTACACCCGGCCGCCACCAACCCCGCCACCCGATCGGGCATCGCCGCCGCAGCAGCGATCGCCACGAACCCTCCCAGACTCAACCCCACCACCAACGCCGGATGCCCCACCTCATCCAGGGTCTGGCGCACCACCGCCACCGCGCCCTCCAACGTAAACGCCGCCCCGCGACGCGCCCCATGCCCGGGCAGATCCGGGGCCGCCACCGGCCGCCCCTGGGCCTGTAAAACCTCCACCTGTGGCCGCCACATCGACCCCGACACCCGCAACCCGTGAATCAACACGATCGGCACACGCATATCCGCCTCACCTTGTGACGCAACCCGCCCTGACCACGAACCGCCCCCATTCTCGCGGCCCCACCCCCACCCCGCGACCCGGCCGGGCTAGGTGGGCCACGTATAGCCCACGGTCACCGGCGCATGATCGGACCAGCGCTGCTCGTGATGGGCCGCCCGCTCCACCCGCGCCCACGCCGCACACGCGGCCAACTCCGGCGTGGCCACGTGGTAATCGATGCGCCACCCCGTGTCGTTATCAAAGGCCCGTCCCCGATAGGACCACCACGAGTAGGGGCCGTGCTGGTCGGGCAGCAACGACCGCACCACGTCGACATAGCCCGCCTCATCGAACACACGCGACAGCCATGCCCGCTCCTGCGGCAAAAACCCCGACGAGTTTTGATTGTTGCGCCAGTTCTTCACGTCGGCGCTCGTGTGGGCGATGTTGAAGTCACCACAGACCAGCAGCGCGCGCCCCTGGGCCTGCACCTGCTGGCGCCGCCGCACCAGGTAGGGCAAAAACCCCGCCATGAACCGTTCCTTCTCCTCCTGGCGCGGCGTGCCCACCTCCCCGGAGGGCAGGTACAAACTGCCCACCGTCACCGCTCCCACATCGACCTCCATGTAGCGGCCCGCGGTAGCGAACTCCGCCACCCCAAAGCCCACCCGCACCGCATCGGGCTCCTGGCGGCTACACACCGCCACCCCGGCCCGCCCTTTCGTCGCCGCCGGCTCCATAACCATATGCCAGCCCGGCGGGCGGGCCACCTGCTCAGGCAACTGCTCCCAGCGCGCCCGCGTCTCCTGCATACACACCACGTGGGCCGGGGAGGCGGCCAGCCACTCCACAAACCCTTTGCCGGCCGCCGCGCGCAGCCCGTTGACGTTGACCGTCGACACCGTCAGATTCGACATGGTCAGCCACCCTAGCCAACCTGGCCGCGCGCACCCGATTCACCCACCGACCTCGTCGGCTCCGCCGTGGCCCAACCGCCCCAGCACCCCGTAGGTGCGGTTGGAGCGCGCCGCCTCACGCTGGGCGGCGGCCGTGACGTCGATGTAGGACTGCGACGAATTCAGCGAGGCATGCCCCAACAGCCGCATGATCTCAGTCACTGAGGCCCCGTCCTCGGCCAGGCGGGTCGCGAAGGTGTGGCGCAGCGCGTGCACGAGTGTCCCTTTAGCCACCCGATCGTTGACGCCGGCGTGCCGGTAGCACTGCCGCACGAGATACTGTAGCCCCCCGCGACGCAACGCCGCCCCCCGGTTATCGACCAACAGCGCATCGTCACCGGCCAAGGCCACACCGAAGCGCTCACGCCGCGTACGCAGGTACTGCTGGATCAGCGCCTCCAGCGGCTCCTCGATGGGGATCGAGCGGGTGCGCTCTCCTTTGCCCACCACCCGGATGCGGCGTTCCCCGGGGCGCCCGCCCAGCGAGTCCAGCCGCAGCGCCAACAGCTCCGCTGAACGCATCCCGGTCAGCAGCGCCAGCGCCAACACCGCCAGATCCCGCTCGGGCCAGGGGTCGCGGGCTTTACGACACCCCGCCGCCAGCGCCTCCAACAACCGCTCGGGGGTGTCTTCGCCCAGCAGCGGCTTGGGCTCGCGGGGGGCCGTCCGCGGGCGCTGCACCGCCGACATGGGGTTGCCCTCCACCATCGCCTCACTGACCAAAAACGCAAAGAACCCGTTCCAGGTCGACCAGGCCCGCGTCACACTTGAGGCGGCCCGTCGCGTGGCAAAACGCGCGAACGCCTGGCGCATCACCGCGGTGGTCAGATCGGCCAGGCGCACCTGCTCGGGCGCGCACTCGCGCACCGCCGCCGCACAGGCCAGCACCGCCTCCAGGTCGCGCCGGTAGGCGGCCAGGGTGTGGGGGGAGGGTTTGGCCGCGCCGCGCGCCGCCAGGTAGTGCTCCACCACACGCTCAACCGGGGCCAGTGCCGTCTCGTCGCCAACCGCACTACTCATGCCTTCCAGCATCCCCGACCACGGCGGGGTTGACGCCTCATCGCGGGGCGATCACCGCTGTCGCGTCAGGGAATCCGTTTGGCCACCCCCAACGAGACCACGTGCAGCGGCCACTCCAGGGGGCCGCGCCCCACGAGGCGCCGCCACAGGCTCGCCAGCACCAGCGCTCCCCCCAGCACCGCATAGGCTTGGTTGTCGGCGAGAAACGCCACGACGGTACCGTCGAGGTAGCCGGCGTCGGCGACCCACATGAACACGATGTGGCCCACGTAGGTGGTCAGCGCTAGCGCGCCCACGGCGGTCACGGGGGAGAGCACCCACCGGCGGCCCCAGGGCCAGGCCCGCGTCACCAGCAGGCACGCGCCCAGCACCGCGATCGCCACGCCGCCGGAGCCAAAGATCTCCAGGGGCGTGCCGCTGTGGGGGGCGGCGGTCAGCAGCCACGCCCAGTCGCTGGTGGGCACCACGCCGGGCAGCCCTTCGAAGCGCGCGTGGGCCACGGCTTGGGCTCCGTAGGCCGCTCCGGTGGCGGGGTTGGTGCTGTCGGCCAGGCGCTCGGCTCCGCCCAGCACGTCGAGGGCCAGCCAGGCGGCGGTGTAGGCGCCCACGGCCACCACGGTGCCCACCGCGACCAGGCGCCAGCACACTTTGGCCGAGTCCAGCCGCAGCCGGCCGATGGCCAGGCCCGCCATCACGAACGGCATCCAGGTCAGGGCGGGGTAGGTGCCGGTGAGCACGAAGTTGATCAGGCCGTCGTTGGCGTAGTGCACGAAGGGGTCGTAGGCGTTGACGGTGGCCACCAGCCCCGACAGGGGGCCTTGGTCGACGATGAGACTCCGCAGGTAAAACGAGGCGACGGGGCCGACCACGCCCAAGACGACGGCGGCGCCGGCGACGATGGGCCAGCGTTCCTCCAGGAGGGGAGCGGTGAGGAGGAAGAACACCGCGTAATAGGCCAGGATCACCGACACGGAGGTGCCCATCATGGTCAAGGCGGTGCCCAGGGGCAGCAGGAGGAGCCCGCGCACGATGACGCGCCAGAGCGCCACGCCCATGGCCGCGCCGGTTTTGGGGGCGGCACCCCCTGACAGCAGCGCGATCGAGACGCCGGCCAGCAGGGCGAACAGGATCGCTGAGCGGCCGGCGGCGATGGGGTAGAGGGCGTTGCTGCCGTCGGCGAGGCTCCAGCCCAGGCCGACGTGGACGACGAACATGCCTAACACGGCCAGTCCGCGGGCGAGGTCGATGCCGACGAGGCGTCCGGCGGCGGGGTCGGCGCTGCCGCGCCGGGGGCCGCCGGTGGGCGCGGGGGTCGCCAGGGCCGGGGGCTCAGCGTGGGGCGCGCCGGCGGTGTCTGCGTCCTCGGCCTCGGGGGCGGGCGGGTGGTGGGTGTCCTGGGATGGGCCGCTGTTGGCAGGTCGGCTGGAAGCGTTCGACACGTCTATGAGGATCCCCTGTCACAACCGAAAACACATGGATTTTCTCCCGGCTGGCCGCTTGTGGTCGATGTTGCGATATTCACCGTGATCCGTGACAACGCAACGAGCGCCCCAACCGTCCCTTTTTAGATGTCCGGTGGCCAGGGGCAGGGGAGAGGCCGGTGTGGTGGCTGCGGCATGTCGCCCGGCAGGGGCGGTCGCGGTGGGAGCTTGGCCCACCAGCCTCCCACTAGTGGCGCCGGTCGGCGCGGCGCCACACGCGCACCGCACCCCCAACCTTAGGCGCTATGCGAACTTCATGACGCTTTTTCGCTTTTGATGCATAAAGTGTGTTATGCATCAAAAGCGAATGTGGGGCGGGATCGGCCCACACCCGCCATCGACCCAGGCCAGCGCACGTCCAGGCAGCCACCGCCGTCACCGCGGCTCCCGCCACGCCCGCCCTCACTCCCCGCCGCCTGGCGCCTGCCGCCAGGCGCCCCGAACCACCCGAGCGGGCCGCCGACCACACCACCACACACGGGGACACCACACCCAAACCCGCCCCCTCCCACCCGCCGCCCCCTTCTACTTGACATAATGTTCATTATCGGCGAGCTGGGGAGTGGGGGGAACGGCCCGCCCGGCCAGACGTGGCCATTTTCGGTCGCGCCCACCCCAGCGCTGGTGATGCGCACGCCGCCCAACCCCCCTAAGGTGTGGGCATGGTGTGGCAGCGTGATGTCGATCTAGTGGTGCCGCTCTGGCAAGGCGGCGATGACGTGCGAGCAGCCGCCGGCGCGGCGGCCCTGGCCCGCATCGTGCCCACCGGACAAAACCGGTTGCACGTCTCCGTGCCCGACGGGGAACGCGCCACCCTCGAAGGAGTCCGCAACCTGGAGGTCCTCGCCGACACGGTGCGCCAACTACGCGACCGCATCGCCAAACGCGCCCCCACGCGCGCCTTGACCCTCGGCGGCGACGGCCTCAGCGACCTCGCCACCCTGGAACACCTCACGCGGGTCCACCCCGGCACCGTGGTGTACTGGATGGGCGCCCACGCCGCCGCCCACACCCCCGCCAGTTGCCCCACCGGCGCCGCCCACCACATGGGGCTGCGGCTGCTGCTGGGCGAAGGCCACCCGCGCCTGGCCACCGCGCCGGGGCTCACCCCCGGCCAGGTGACGCTGGTGGGCGCCCGCGAACTTGACCCCGCTGAAGAGGAATTCGTGCGCGCCACCGGCCTGGCCTGGATGGACCCCGTGCAAGTCATCGCTGACCCCACCGATGTGGTCAAGGCCCGCCCCGCCGGCAGCCCCGCCTACGTCCACCTCGACCTCGACGTGTGCGACGGAGCGGACCTGCCGGCGGTGGCGCGCCCCAGCACGCAAGGCCCGCGCGTGGAGTCGGTGGCCACCGCGTTGCGCACCATCGCCGCCCACCACGACGTCGTCGGGGTGGGCGTGGGCGAGTACGTGCCCGTCGTCGAACACGACAGCGCCAAAGTCGCGCTGCTCCTGCACGCCCTCGATCTGGCCGAAGCCCCCGTCAACGACCGCGCTTAACCCCTGCCGGGGCCTCAGGGCAGCTCCAGCCATCCGTAGCAGCGCCGCCAGTGCCCACCCCAGCGCAGATGCTCAACCACGGCCCGGTGCAGCCGACTGTGCTGAGGCACAGACGCCAGCGCCGCCAGGTCGACCTCGGGACGGTCGAAGATGAACCGGAACACGTCAGCGTCGCCGTCCTCGGCCCAAGCGGCTGCACCGGTGAAGCGACGCTGAAAATCGACGATGTTGGCATCCTCAGGCAGATAGTGGGCCAACTGCCCATCCAGCAGCCACGACGAACAACTGGCGATACGGTAGTCGACCCCGAAGTGGGCGGCGAAAAACGGCCGCGCCCGACGCAGGGAGGCGGTCACCGCCGCAGGGTCCAACGGGCCGGCCTGGGGAATATGCAGCCGCAGCACCGGCGTCCCCGGCTCCGGCGCGCCCGGGGGCGTAGTCTCGCCGGGGCCCACCACGCTGGGCTCGTATTGCAGCCGCCCCAGCTCGTAGAGCCCCCCGCGGTAGTGCAGCGCGACCCAGGTCGGCAGCTCCAAGCCCACCCGGCCATACATGCGTCGGGTCTTGGCCACGTGGCGGCCCACGTCTGCCAGCGTGGCCGCCGTGACCTCGACGGGTACCCCGTGGCGGGCGTGGTAGGCGCGCAGCATCGGCAGCGCCGCAGCGAAAGCATACACCGGTGCGCACCGCAGCCGCGCATCGGCGGCCGCCATCGGCGCGGGACAGTCCCACCAGTGGGGGCTGCCCAGGTCGGCCTGGATGCGGGCATACATCCGCTCCAAGAGCCAGCGCGCCGTGGCCGGCCAGGCCGCATCGGGCCACAACTCCACCAGCTCCTCGGCGTCATGGCCGGTCAACGCGAACCAGTCCAACACGTGAGGGGCGCGATCGCGGGGCGGCAGCGGCGCCGGGGCAGGGGTGAGGCGGTCGAGCTCGTGCAGCCAACTCGCGTGCTCGGGGCCCAGACCTAACTCCTGGCGCAGGGTGGCAATGTCCATAGTGATCTATGGTGACGCGCGCCGGCGGTGATGTCAGAGGGTTTTGGGCCGCCGCGTGTGGCGGGACGGGCCGGCCGCGGCGAGCGTGGGTGCCCTCCTCGCGCCGCATAGGCTGTGGGACAGGCAACACCACGAGGGCACACCTGGCCAGCCAACGGGGAAATGGTGGGGATATGGCAGATCCGCTCCAGCAGGTCAACGCATGGATCGCGACCTATAGCGCGCCTGAGGCCGCCGTGGCCGATCTGCTGTGCGAGCGCCACCACGACGACGCGCCGGCCCTGACCGAAGTCAACGCCGACCTGTCGTGGCGCGAGATGACATTTGGGGAGCTGGCGTGGTCGGCGCGGCGACTGGCGGGGGGCCTGGCCGCGTTGGGGGTGGGCCGCGGCGACCGGGTGGCCACCGTGATGGGGCCCGGCTGTGACCTGGCGGTCGTGGCGCTGGCAACCTGGTGGCTGGGGGCGGTGCACGTGCCGCTGTTCACCGCGTTCGCGCCGTCGGTGATCGCGCTGCGCCTGGCTGACGCCTCGGCCGCGGTGGTGGTCTGCGACGGCGCCCAGCACGACAAGCTCGACCTGCTCGACCGTGACCGCGCCGGCGCGCCGCAGGTGGTGCTCAGCGGCCTGACCGCTGAGCAGCCCAGAGGCGCGCCGACCGTGGCGGGGCTGATCGCCGCCGCCGAGCCGGCGGGCGCGCCGGTGGCGGTGGGCCCTGATGCGGCGCTGGCCTTGGTCTACACCTCCAGCGCCAGTGGCACCCCCACCGCGGTGCAGGTGCCGGTGCGCGCACTGGCGGCGTTGCACTGCTTCCACCATTTCGGTCTCGACGTCACCGACGACGATGTTTATTGGAACACCACCGACCCGGCCGTGTCGTTCGGGTTGTTTTTCGGGCTGATCTCGCCGCTGCTGGCCGGCCACCACAGCCTGGTACTGCGCGCCGGCTTCGATCCGGAACTGACCCTGGAGGTGATGGAAAGCTTCGGGGTCACCAACCTCGCCGCCTCCCCCACCATCTACCGGGCGCTGCGTTCGACACTGAAGACCCTGCCTCCCGAGATCGCCCTGCGGCGCTTGGCCAGCGCCGAGGAGCCGCTGCACGAGGATGTGGTGGAGTGGGCGCACGACGTGTTCGGGGTGGCCATCCACGACCACTACAACCAAACCGAGTTGGGGGTGTGTCTGGGGCAGGCCAGCCACCCCGATGCGGCCGTGGCGCGCAAGCCCGGGTCGATGGGGCGGGCGCTGCCGGGCTGGCGGGTGACGGTGCTCGACGCGCTCGACGACGTCGAGGCCGCGCCCGGTGTGGTGGGACGCGTGGCGGTGGACGTGGCCCACAGTCCGCTGATGTGGTTCACCGGCTACCACAACGCCACGGCGGCCTCACTGCGGCGGTTCAGCCCGGACGGGTACTGGTACCTCACCGGCGACACCGCTAGTCGTGACACTGACGGAGACCTGTTCTTCGCCTCCCGCGACAGTGGCCTGATCGTCACCTCGGGCTATCGGGTCGGCCCCTTCGATGTGGAATCGGCGCTGGTGGCTCACCCCGCGGTGGCTGAAGCCGCCGTCTATGGGGTGCCCGATGAGATGCGGGGCCAGATCGTGGCGGCCGAGGTGGTACTGGCCGAAGGGGTGACGGCCAGTAACGAGTTGGCTGAGGAGCTGCGTCGCACCGTCCGCACACGCTTCGCTGAACACGCCGATCCGCGGCAGTTGCGTTTCGTGACCGAATTGCCGCGCACCCCCAGCGGTAAGATCCGTCGCCCGCGGGCGCGGTCGGCGTCCTCGCACGGCTAGCCCCCGGACGAGGACTGTGCCGCTGTGGAGCTGGCTAGAACCGGCTGCCGGCCGAGGGGATCAAGGGGCGATGGGCGCGGCCCCACCTCGATCACGCCCCGATCGCGCCCGCGCGTGGGGCATCGTGCACCGCGCCACGCTCCCTGCGGCGTGGGGCCGTCCCGCCGACCGCGCCGCCGCGAACCGCCCACCCCGCTCCCTTCACGCCAACCCTTCGGGGTCGCCGGGCTGGACCGGCACATCGCGCAACTCCTCCTCGTCGAAGGGCACCGTCGGCACGTCGCTACTGGGCACCGGGCTGGGCACCTCCGAGTGCGGCGAGGACTGGGCACCGCTATCGCTGGGCGTGGGTGAGGGGCCGTCGCTGGGCGGCGAGATCGGCGCCGGCGAGGGGCTGCCCCCACTGGCCGAAGGCGCCGGCACCGGCTGTGAACTAGCCTCCTGACGCAACTGCGACAGCCATAGGTAGACCACCACCATCGCCGCCACCAGCAGCACCACCAGCGCCACCACCATGAGCGCCATCAGCCGGTGCGCCCCACCGGCCGGACGCGGCCCCCCAGCCGTGGCCACCCACCCCCACCGCGGCGCCGCCGAGGCGGGAGGGCCCGCCCAAAACGGCGCATACCCCGGCCCGCGCCCGCCCTGACTGGCGCCGGCGATCTCCACCGGCTCCAAAAACACCTCAGCGCCGGCCTGGCCCGCCACATCCGCCGTGGCCACCCACATCAGCGTCCCCCGGGTCGCCGCGGCCACCACCTCCGGGCGCGCCGCCAGCCCGGCCCCGGTGTCCACCGCCGCCACAAACCGGTCACGCGCGGCGGCATCAGCCACCGCCGCCGGGCTGACCACCGCCACCCGCACCGCCGCCCCGCGCCGGTCGCGGCCGCGATAAACCACCCCAGCCGCGCTGTGACGCAGCCGCCCCTCCAGACGAAACGCCCCCACCTGACGCGGATCTGCGGCGTGCAGCGGCTCACCCACCCCTGACAGCTCCTCCCCTATCGCCGGCGACACCGCGCCACACCGGCGTGGCTAAGTCCCCACCAGCAACGATAGCCAACCGGTAGTCTCACGATTGCGTAACCACCAACGTACCCAGCGCCTCGCCACCCAGACGCCGCCCAGGAGTGTTCGCCATGGCCGAGCCCGACATCCCCGCCGCGGGCACCGACACGCCCACCTCCGACGACGCCACCCACCTGTTGCGCTCTGCCCTGCACGAAGTCTCCACCGTCATCGTCGGTCAAGACCACATGATCGAACGCACCCTCGTGGCCCTCATCGCCAAAGGCCACTGCCTCATCGAAGGCGTGCCCGGCGTCGCCAAAACCCTGGCCGTGTCCACCCTGGCCACCGTCACCGGCGGCACCTTCACCCGCATCCAGTTCACCCCCGACCTCGTGCCCTCCGACATCGTGGGCACCCGCATCTACCACCCCTCCACCGAACAATTCGACGTCGAACTCGGCCCGGTGTTCACCAACTTCGTCCTCGCCGACGAAATCAACCGCTCCCCAGCCAAAGTCCAATCCTCCCTGCTGGAAATCATGGCCGAAAAACAAGTCTCCCTCGGCGGCCACACCTACCCCCTGCCCGACCCCTTCATCGTCATCGCCACCCAAAACCCCGTCGAATCAGAAGGGGTCTACCCCCTCCCCGAAGCCCAACGCGACCGCTTCCTCATGAAAATCCTCGTCCCCCACCCCCGCGCCCACGAGGAAATGGAAATCCTGCGGCGCATGAGCACCCACCCACCCCACGCCCACCGCATCCTCGACCCCGTCACCCTGCTAGAGCTCCAAAGCGAAGCCGAACGCGTCCACGTCCACCAACTCATCGCCGACTACGTCGTCCGCCTCGTCATGGCCACCCGCGAACCCGAAAACTACGGCCTGCCCGAACTACGCCGCGTCCTCGACATCGGCGCCAGCCCACGCGCCACCCTCGGCCTCGTCGCCGCCGCCCGCGCCCTGGCCCTCATCCGCGGACGCGACTACGTCCTACCCGACGACGTGCGCCTGCTGGCCCGCGACATCATGGCCCACCGCCTCGTCCTCACCTTCGACGCCCTCGCCGACGGCATCACCCCCACCCAAGTCATCGACCGCATCCTGGCCACCGTCCCCCCACCCCGCGTCATCTGGGACGAACCCCTCACCGCCGACTCCACCGCCGCCCACCCGCACTAAGCCACCATGACCAGCCACGAACCCCACCACCACCTGCCCCTGACCGCCCGCAGCCACACCGCGCTGCGCCGCCTCGAACTGCGCGTCGTACGCCGCCTCGACGGCCTCCTCCACGGCGAACACCTCGGCCTGCGCCTCGGCCCCGGCAGCGAACCCGCCGAAGCCCGCCCCTACCAACCCGGCGAAGACGACGTACGCCGCATGGACTGGTCCGTCACCGCCCGCACCACCCACCCCCACGTCCGCGACCTCGTCGCCGACCGCGAACTCGAAAGCTGGACCCTACTCGACCTGTCCGCCAGCATGGACTTCGGCACCGCCACCAGCGAAAAACGCGACGTCGCCATCGGCGCCCTCGCCGCCGTCACCGTCTTGACCCAACACGTCGGCGACCGCTTCGGCGCCCACCTCCTCCACCACGGCCACATCCGCCGCTGGCCCGCCCACTCCGGCAAAAACGCCCTCTACACCCTCCTGTCAGCCATCACCGCCACCCCCCGCAGCGCCCCCCACCACGGCGCCACCCTCACCGACGCCCTCGACGACCTCGCCCGCACCCGCCCCCGCCGCGGCCTGCGCGTCATCATCTCCGACTTCCTCACCCCCACCACCGCCACCCCGGCCGACACCGGCCACCCCTGGGAACACCCCCTGCGCCACCTCGCCACCCGCCACCAAACCCTCGCCATCGAAATCGTCGACCCACGAGAACTCGACCTGCCCCCCATAGGATTAACCACGATGACCGACCCCGAAACGGGCCACACCCGCGAGGTGCACCTATCGGCCAGCCTGCGGCGCCGCTACGCCCACGCCGCCCGCGCCCAACGCGACAGCGTCCGCGCCGCACTACGCCGCAGCGGCGTCCCCCACCTGCTGCTGCGCACCGACCGCGACTGGATCGTCGACATCGCCCGTTTCGTCATCGAACAACGCCGCACCGCCCACCGGCTCGCCCGCCACACCCCAGCCTCCCCGCGATGACCCTGCCCACCGCAGCACCCGCAGGAAAAGGAGAACCGCGGTGACCTTCCTCAACGCCGGCTGGCTGTGGCTCTTGCTCCTCGTCGCCGCCCTCGCCCTGACCTACGTGCTGCTCCAGCACCAGCGCCGCACCTACGCGCTGCGCTTCACCAACCTGGCCCTGCTCGACCAGGTCGCCCCCCGCCGCCCCGGCTGGCGCCGCCACCTCACCGCCACCCTGTTCCTGCTGACCACCACCATCCTCGTGTGCGCCCTCGCCCAACCCGCCATGCCCGTCGACGTCCCCCGCGAACGCGCCACCATCATCGTCGCCATCGACGTCTCCCCCTCCATGGCCGCCGCCGACGTCGACCCCGACCGCCTCACCGCCGCCAAAAACTCCGCCCAAAGCTTCGTCGACACCCTGCCCGACCGCTTCAACGTCGGCCTCGTCGCCTTCTCCTCCACCGCCGGCGTCGTCGCCACCCCCTCCCACGACCACCAAGCCATCGCCGACTCCATCGCCACCTTGCAAATCTCCCCCGGCACCGGCATCGGCGAAGGCGTCTTCGCCTCCCTACAATCCATCAACTCCTTCGACGAAGCCGCCGCCGCCAACCCCCCACCAGCAGCCATCGTGCTCCTCAGCGACGGCGAAAACACCAGCGGTCGCCCCGTATCCTCCGCCGCCCGCGCCGCCGCCACCGCCGACGTGCCCGTCTCCACCATCGCCTTCGGCACCGGCGCCTCCATCATCGAAATCAACGGCCAATACGTCGAAGCCGACATCGACAAAGCCGCCCTGCGCGACCTCGCCCACACCACCGACGGCCACTTCTACGAAGCCCAATCCGAAGCCGAACTCGAAAACGTCTACACCGACATCGGCTCCTCCCTGGGCACCGAAACCGTCCACCGCGACATCGTCACCCTCTTCGTCGGCATCGCCCTCATCTTCGCGCTGGCCACCGCCACCACCTCCCTGCTGTGGTTCCAACGCCTGCCCTAACCCACCGGCCGGCCCACAGCCCCCACGATGCCCACCCACGCCGCCACGCCCGCTAACGTGGACTCGCCTGCTCCGACGCAGCACAGCACAAGTACGACGGAAAAGGACCGATGCCCGCAAACATGCCCGAGCCCGCGGTGATCTTCTTCGACATCGACAACACCCTGCTCGACAACGACACCGCCCAAAACGCCGGCCTGCACACCCTCACCGAACGGCTCGGCCACCCCGCACCCACCGCAGCCAGCCGCCTGTGGCACATCCAAACCGACCTCTCCCACACCGCCTACATCAACGGCCGCCTCTCCCTAACCGAAAAACGCCGCGAACCCATCCGCGCCCTCGCCACCCAAGCCGGCCACGCCCACCTCAGCGACGACCACTGCGACACCCTCTTCCAGCACTACCTCGACACCTACCGCTCCGCCTGGCGCTCCTTCCCCGACGTCGCCCCCACCCTCAACCACCTCACCAGCACCGGCATCACCCTCGGCATCATCACCAACGGCACCGAAACCATCCAACGCGACAAACTCGACACCCTCGACCTCACCCGCTACTTCCGCTCCATCGTCTGCGCCGACACCGCCGGCGCCGCCAAACCCGACCCCGCCATCTTCCACGCCGCCTGCCACCACCTCGGCGTCCCGCCCGAAAAATGCTGGCACGTCGGTGACCAACTCCGCACCGACACCCTCGGAGCCCTCGCCGCCGGCCTCCACCCCATCCTGCTCAACCGCACCCACCACCCCACCGACACCGACGACATCACCACCATCACCAGCCTCGACCAACTCACCCACACCACCGCGGAGGCGAGGTGACCCCACCCTCCACCCCCACCCCGACGCGCCGCGCGCGTCGGGTCACCGCCCACGCCCTACCCACCACCCCCAGCAACCACACCCTGCTGCCCACCCCCACCACCCACCTCCCCGGCCAGCGCGTCACCTTCGGCCACGACCCCGCCGACGCCGCCCGCCACGCCGCCACCCTGCCCACCACCACCCCACTGACCCCCCACACCATCCACA